>NZ_CP135965.1:9931194-10241592 GCF_032460545.1 Umezawaea sp. Da 62-37 | reverse complement strand
GCCAACGACTCCCGGTACATCCGCTCCAGCGGTTCCGGGAAGGCGACCTCGTCACCGTCCGGTAGCGGTCCGAGCGCCAGGTCGGTGCGGTCGACCAGCATCGGGTCGACGGTGTACAGCGTTCCGCCGCGGTTGAGGGCGAACGCCACGGTCAGCCGCCTGTCCAGCGGCAGACCGGTGAGCAGCGCGGACGTGAGCGCGACGCGCAGGTCCTGCTCGTCGTAGCCCACGCGGTCGATCCGCATGTCGGTGTGCAGGTTGTCCATGAACGGGTAGTAGGCGTCCTGCTCCGCGCGGGAGTGGGAACCCCAGATGACCGCGTCGCACCGACCGACCTGCTCCAGGCTCATGATCGCGCCGGCGTCGAGGCGCTCGACGAAGAACCGCTTCCCCGCCAGGCGGATCCGCTCGTCGGCGCTGTTCATCGCCATGAACATCGACGCGTCGATGACGGCCTTCTCACTCATCGCGGTCGAGCACCTCGCGCAGGGCGCGCATGGCGCCGTCGAACATCTCCGGCTCGCGGGCCAGCGCCAGCCGGATGTACCTCTCGCCCTTGATCGGCTCGTTCCAGTAGAAGTACGTGCCGGGCAGGACGTAGACCTCGTTCTCCAGCAGCCTCTCCTGCAACCGGGTCGCGGTCAGGCCCTCCGGCTTGATCCGGAACCACGCCACGCTGACGTTCACCGCGGGCTCGATGTACTCCAGCACGTCCCCGTCGAGCATCGACTTCGCCAGGGCGCGGTTCTCGGTGATGACGTCGCGCACCGAGGCGAACCCGTCCTCGATCGAGTCCTCGACGTAGTGGGCCAGGAAGTTCAGCACGAACGGCGACACGTTGAGCAGCACACTGGTGTGCAGGTTGTAGACGGCCTCGTGGATGTCGTCGCTGGCGGTGATCATCGCGCACTTGGCGTCCTGGACCGGCCAGGTCTTGCCGGTGTCCTCGATCGCCATGTACGTCACGCCGGAGGACTCCAGCAGCTGGTAGATGTCGAACCGGCCGACGTTGCGGTCGGCCAGCGCGAACGAGGCGAAGCACTGGTCGATCAGCAGCAGCTTGCCGTGGTCGACGCAGAACCGGACGACCTGCTCGAAGCCCTTGCGGCCGTCCTTGAGCAGGCTGAAACCGGTGGGGTTGTTCGGGTCGACCAGGAAGAGCGCGTCGGTGTGCACCGTGCGCACCAGGTTGTCGTAGATGGTCTCCGGGTCGTGCAGTTCGCCCTCGTCGATCGGCTTGATCTCGACCTGCATGTTCCTGAGGAGGTCCACGAGGTTGTCGAAGCACGGCTCGATGAGTGAAACGGACATTTCGCGCTGCTTGAGGAACATCGCCGCGACCATCGTGGAAATACTGGCAGCGTAAGACAGCATCGTCTTGTTCAGGTCCGCAGCGCCCGGCTGCCCGTGTAATCTGAAGAAGGCCTCGATGAACCGCTTCTCGTAAAAGGACTGAAGCCCTTCCTCAGCCTCCCGCCACAACTCCGGAAGATTGTTGACTATTTTGTCCTGACTTGCGGACTGGCGTTGATGGGTGTGCGCGTCCGCCAGGTTGAAGCGCGTCTTCAGTGCCAGGATCTCGTGCTGGGTCAGGTCAACGAACCTGCTCACGTCGTGCGCGGGGGAATCGTCCCCGACCAGGTCGTGCTGATTCAGCGTCGTTGTTTCGGTACTCATGTGGATAATCCCCCGGTGCTGGGATGGGCACAGTCGGCAAGGAGCCCCGAAGGGTCTCCTGAATTCAACGGGATTTTTCCGCCTGCTGGTCGGACTGACCAAGTCGCTCGCTGACGGTGATGGCCTCGATGGCACCATGAGAGTAACCCAGGGAAACGTCGACGTAACGAAGCCTTTTACACACCGCTTCGGGGATCCGCATTTTGTCCAATGAAAAAAGGGCGACACCGGGGATCTTTCCCCGGTGCGCCCTGATGAATGCTATTGAACGTTCTTATGCCTTTTTCTTTTTCCTCCGAACGGTGGATTCCACGCGGTGTCAGACCGCGGAGCGCTTGAGCAGGTCGTCGAGGACCGACGGGTCGTCCGCCCCGATGATCGGCCAGCCGACGCCGTAGTCGCCCGCCCAGTCGACCTCGATGCCGGGGTTGGCGTGGTCCGTGCCGTCGGGCAGGAACAGGTGCGGGCTGCAGTTGACGACGTCGGTCGCCGAGATCGCCGCCTGGTCGGACAGCGCGCGTCGCGCACGGCCGTCGTCCAGCGCCTCGGCCAGCGCCCGGACGTCGACGACCCCGGTGCCCTCCGCCGCTTCCAGGATCACGTGGTAGTTGGCGATGCTCTTCGACTCGGCCCAGAAGGCCTTGCGCAACGCCAGGTCCAGCTGTTCGGACGCGGCGAGGCCCTGTTCCTTGACGGCCTGGATCGCCTCCAGCGCGAGCAGCGTGCTGGAGGGGTACAGCCAGTCCTTGTCCTGCCACATCTGCCAGCCCGCGCCGGGCTCGACGCTGCCCATCCGGGCGACCTCGCTGTCGGTCCCGGTGCGCGGACTCGGCTTGCGGTTGAGCAGCTCCAGCGGGAACGCCCGGTGGTCGAACGACACCCGGCCCTCCAGCCCGAGCTTGCGCCGGGACTCGTGCAGGCGGTGGATCGTCACGTGCGCGAACGAGCACCAGATGTCGGAGAAGACGACGACGACACCCGGCTGGGGCGTCAGGTCATGCGTGGTCATGGGTTTCCTTCCGGGGTCAGGCCTGGTGCGCTTCGGCCACGGCGGCCAGTTCGGCCTCGTGGCGTTCCAGCACCGCCTCGACCTCGACGTCCTCCGGCGGCAGCCACGGCGTCATCGCCGGGATGCCGCGCATGGCGGTCAGCAGCTCGCCGGTGCGGTTGGTGACCACGGGGCCGTGCGAGCTGAGGATGTGCTTGGGGTTCAGCTTCGCGATGCCGTCGATGACCCTGCCGAACTTCGCCTCGTCGACCAGAGCGGTCCACGGGGCGTTGGCGCGGGTGAACAGCGCGAGCCCGTCGAAGTAGTCCTTTTCGGACACGTCGTGCGCGTGCGTCGCGAACTGGGGCAGCACCGTGCCGAAGCTGTCCGCGCTGAACAGGGCTTCCAACCGCTGGTCGTAGACCGCCAGCGTCGCCGGTGAGTCGTAGGCGGGCGGGCGCAGCAACGTGATCCGCCGGTCGCCGAGGTCGATCGAACGGCCGGGGTTGACCGTCCGCACCCGGTGCCGCGGCACGTTCCAGTACTCGGCGATCCGGTCGACCGAGAGCTGGTTGGTCACGAGGGTCGCGTTGGGCGCGGCGGCCAGGATCTCCCGCAGGCTGCCGATGTGGTCGCGGTCGTCGTGCGTGACGATGATCCAGCGCAGGTCGAGCGGATCGACCAGCGACCACAGGGCTTCCTCGAAGGGCCCCATGTCGATCGGCAGGCCCGCGTCGATCAGCACGGGTTCGTGCGCGCGGATCAGGTACGAGTGCACCGGCAGCACGCCCGCGCCCGCGATGGGCAGCTGCGACGGCAGCACGAAGACCTCGGGTGCGGCGGTGTGGATCGGCAACATTCTTTCACTCCGGGTTCTTGGGGCTACTTGGCCACTTGGACCAGCACCGAGCCGATCAGCAGCAGGGCCACACCGGCGATCCGCGCGCCGGTCAGAGGTCGGCGGGGCAGCCGGAACAGGCCGTACTGGTCGATCACGACGGAGGCGAGCTGCTGGCCCGCCACGGTGAACGCGACCGTGGTGGCCGCGCCGATCTCCGGGATCAGCAGGAACGTGACGGTCACGTAGGTGGCCGCGCACGCGCCGCCGAGCCAGCCCCACCACGGCATCTCCCGCAGGGTGCCGAACTTCGGCTTCGGGGTCTTCTTCGCGGCCACCAGCACGCCGAGCACCAGCGCGATCGCGATCACCGCGACCACGAAGCTGATCGTCGCCACCGTCAGCGGCGCGCCCAGTTCGTGGCGCAGCAGCGCGTTGACCGCGCCCTGGACCGGCAGCACACCGCCGGCGACGACGCCGAGCACGAGCCAGCCGAGCTGGGTCGACAGCGCGGGCCGGGTGTCGGACGCGACCGCCGTGCCGGGGCCGACCTTCGCGGTCTGGTTGATGCTGCGCACGATCACCGAGATGCCGACCAGCACCAGCGCCGCGCCGAGCACGATCAGCAGGTTCACGGGGACCTGCTTCACCCCGATCAGGCCGCCGAGGTCGAGCACGAGCGAGGCGAGCATCTGCCCCGTCACCCACAGCCCCACCGTGGTCAGCGCGCCGAGGCGCGGGATCAGCAGGATGCCGCTGGTGATGTAGAGCGGACTCGCCAGCCCTCCGAGCAGGTGCCACCAGGTGACGTCGGAAAGGCCTTGCAGCGCTCCGAGGCTGCCCGTGGCGGCGGCGAGGACCGCCAGCAGCACCGCGGCCACCGTCAGCTGCAACGTGGACGCCCCGTACGGGGTGCCCACCGCGCGGTTGAGCTGCAGGTTCACCGATGCCTGGACGGCCAGGAGCGTGCCGACCAGCAGCGCCGCAGCGAGGAGAGCGATGTACATGCGTGCACCGTAGCGGCGAAGTGGACGCGATGTCCACTTGCAGTTTTCACTGAAGCCGGACGAGTTGTCCGTTTTTTCGGACCTGCGTAGGGTGTGGCCATGGCAAGTGAGCCGGTGGACGTCGTCCTCTCCGTCGGCGGGCGCCCCCCGGCCCGTGAACGAGCCGATGCCGCGCGCAACCGCCTCAAGGTCCTCGCCGCCGCCGAGAAGCTGTTCGCCGAAGCCGGCACCTCCGACGTCACCATGGAGGACATCGCCCGCGAGGCGGGCATCGGCCGCGCCACCCTCTACCGCCGCTACCCCGATCCGATCTCCATCGCGCAGGCGCTGCTCGGCGAGCACGAAGCCGACCTCCAGCAGCGCATCCTGTTCGGCGAACCGCCCCTGGGCCCCGGCGCGCCGCCGGAACAGCGACTGGCTGCCTTCTACGCCGCCATGACCGACCTGCTGGAACGCCACCTGCACCTGGTGCTGGGCGCGGAGACCGGCAGGGCGCGCTTCCGCACCGGCGTCTACGCGTTCTGGCGCAAGCACGTGCAGGTGCTGGTCCAAGCGGCCGGGGTCGACGCTCCCCCCTCCGTGATCGACACCCTGATGGCCCCGCTGGCGCCGGAGCTCTACGAGTACCAGCGCGCCGCGGGCCTGACCTCCGCGCAGATCACCGACGGCCTCGCCTGGCTGGCCACCCGGACCCTGTGCCCGCCCCGCCCGCGTTGACCGGTGTCGGCACGATCGGCGAGCGCGACCCGCGGGGTCTTCGAGAAGCCGCAGAACCCCGCGTGTCCACGATGGTCACGCCCCCGGTGGCGAGCACGGGCTCGCTACCGGGGGCGTGACGACCGGCCACGCCGAGGTGACCGTCAGACGGTCGTGCGCGACCACTGCTGGTTGGTCCCGGTGTTGCACGGGTACTGCTTGAGGACCACGCCGTCCGCGGTCGACGCGGAGGGCACGTCCACGCACTTGCCGCTGTGCCGCGCCTTGAGCTGGAAGTAGCTGCCGTTGGCGACCATCTGGAACTGCTGGTTGGTGCCGGTGCCGCAGGTGTACTGGACGACTTCGGCGCCGTCGGCGGTGGACGCGCTCAGGATGTCGAGGCACTTCCCGCTGTGGCGGCTGACGACGCGCCAGTAGCCGCTGCCCGCGTCCTGGAACTGCCACTGCTGCCACGCGTTGCCGCCGTACGCGTACTGGCCGACGCGCGCGCTGTTGTCGGTGTTCGGCTGCTGGACGTCCATGACCTTGCCGCTGTGGCGCGCGGTGATCCGGTAGAACGTCCCCGTCGGCGGGGTGGGGTCGCCGGTGTTGTCGCCCCAGGCGTACCGGAGCCGGTTGGCGCCGGAGTTGTTGCGGATGGTCAGGTCGAGGCTGGTGCCGCTGCCGCTCAGGGCGTACATCGAGTAGTGGTCGTAGCCGATGTCTCCCGGCTTGCCGCCGATGGCCGGCCAGTAGGTGCCGCCCATGCCGTTGTCGCGCATGACCTGGGCGACGGCCCGGAGGTAGCGCACGAAGTTCTCGGTGCTGTTGGCGTCGCCGTAGTCGAGGCCGGTGGACATGGGCGCGCCGAACTCGGTCGCGACCGCGCGGGAGGCGCAGTTGCCGAGGCGCGTCTGGATGTGGCTCCGGAAGGCGTCGTAGGTCATCGCGCCGTAGAAGAAGGCGTAGTGGTGGAAGGACAGCAGCGTCGAGTTGAAGCGGCTGTCACCGCAGACGTCCCGCAGGTCCTGGCTGTAGCCGGTGCCGCCGATGAGCACCCGGCCGGGCACCGCCGAGGTGTGGTAGCCGAGCCAGTTCGCGGCGACGTCGCGCCACTCCGCCGACGAGTAGCCGTGCGGCTCGTTCATCGGCTCGAAGTAGACGTTGCCGTTCGAGCCGTAGGTGTTGGTCACGCTGGACCACATCGTGTTCCACGCGGCGATGTTGGTGATCCTGCCGCCGGACGCGGCGCCGTCCTCCCAGTAGGCGAGGATGACCTTGAACCCGCGTTCGGTGGCGGCGTCGACGGCGCCGCGGTAGGCGTTCCACCAGGTCGCGTCGGCGACGGTGTGGGTGTTGATGGGCAGCCGGACGGTGTTGACCCCCAGGGTGGCGGCCATGTCGTCGTAGAGGGCGTTGGCCTTGGCCCGCACGGTCGCGTTGCTGTCGGTCTGGCTCAACCCCTGCACGACGAGCTTGCCGGTGCTGAAGTTGTCGCCGAGCACGGCCCAGTTCACACCTCGGAACTGGCTGGTCGCGGCGTCGGCGGGCGGCGCGGGGACGACGAGGCCCACCGCCGCGGCGAACGCCGTCATCACGAGGAGGACCAGCAGTCGGCGCGGCGATCGCGCGCCCCGCGACGATCCCGGCGGGTGGTCACCGGGAGCCATGACCGGTGTCACGGCACGGGAGGGGTTTCCGCCGGTGCGGGGTGAAGAGTTCATCGTTGATCTCCTCGTGAGGTGTCGGCTGCTCCCGGTCCCGTGGAGCGTCTTCGCCGCGTTCTGGATCTGCCATTTGGAAAGCGCTTACCGCCAGCCTGGGCAAGTGGCCTCACACCGCCTGGTCCGTGCGGACCAAGCACTTCCCCGTTCGACGGGCACAACGTTGTTGCATTGCGCCAAAAGCCGGCATCGACGGCGGGCCGGCATCCTTGACACCTTTGCGGACCACCTCACATACTGGCCACAAGGTTGATGTTAACGCAAACATCGGTGGCCTGATCGCGAGTGGCGCTCCTCGGTCGCGGGCCAGGACGAAGGAGTCCGGATGTCCCGCTTGTTTCCGAGGCGCTGGCGCGCGGTGGCGGTCGCCGCCGCCGTCGGCCTGGCGACCGCGCTGCTGCCCGTCGGCACGGCGCACGCCGCCCCCGTCACCGTGGACGTCGGTGTGCAGTTCACCGACACCGGCGGCAACCACGTGGAGGCGCACGGCGGCGGAGTGATCAAGGTCGGCTCCTACTACTACTGGTTCGGCGAGAACCGGCAGCCGGACAACCTGTTCCGGGCCGTCTCGGTGTACAGGTCGACCGACCTGAAGACCTGGGAGTTCCGCAACAACGTCCTGACCCAGGACAGCCACTCCGAGCTGCGCACCTCCTGGGTGGAACGCCCGAAGGTCATCTACAACGCGTCCACGGGCCAGTACGTGATGTGGCTGCACTGGGAGAACGGCCAGAACTACGGCGAGGCCAGGGCGGCCGTGGCGTACTCGTCCACAGTGGACGGTAACTACACCTACCAGGGCAGCTTCCGCCCCCTGGGCAACATGTCCCGCGACATCACCCTGTTCAAGGACGACGACGGGTCCGCGTACATGATCTCGGCCGCGCGGGAGAACTACGACCTGCACGTCTACCGCCTCAACGCCGACTACCGCGGCGTGGCGCAACTGGTCGGCAACCCGTGGCCGGGCGGACACCGCGAGGCGCCCGCGCTGTTCAAGCGCAACGGCGTGTACTTCATGCTCACCTCCGCCGCCACCGGCTGGTCGCCGAACCAGGCGGCGTACGCGACCGCCACCAGCGTGGCCGGCCCCTGGAGCGCCATGCGGAACGTCGGCGACTCCACCACGTTCCGCTCGCAACCGGCCTACGTGCTGCCCGTCCAGGGCACCCAGGCGACCTCCTACCTGTACATGGGCGACCGCTGGGCGGGCGCGTGGGGCGGGCCGGTGGGCGACTCCAGCTACGTCTGGCTGCCGATCACCTTCCCCGCCAGCACCACGATGAGCCTGTCGAACGCCGACCAGGTCGTCATCGACGCCGCGACCGGCACGATCGGCGCGACGAGCCCGACGTACAACCGAATCGCCGTGCGGCACTCGGGCAAGTGCCTGGACATCGCCGGCGCCGGCCAGGCCGACGGCGCGGCGCTGACGCAGTACCCCTGCGGAAGCGGCACCAACCAGCAGTTCGGCCTCCGGTCGGCGGGCGGCGGCTACTACCAGGTGGTCGCCCGGCACTCCGACAAGTGCCTCGACG
This sequence comes from Umezawaea sp. Da 62-37, assembly GCF_032460545.1. Lineage (GTDB taxonomy): Bacteria > Actinomycetota > Actinomycetes > Mycobacteriales > Pseudonocardiaceae > Umezawaea. The sequence continues at coordinate 10,233,124 of NZ_CP135965.1, read as the reverse complement.
TGAGCGACAACAGCACCGCCGACGGCACGGCGGTCGTGCAGTGGAGCTGCAACTCCGGGCAGAACCAGCAGTGGTCGGTGGTCGACGTCGGATCGGGCTACTCCAAGCTGGTCGCCCGGCACTCGGGGAAGTGCCTCGACCTGCCGTCGAGCTCCCAGGACAACATCGCGTTCAAGCAGTACCCGTGCAACGGCGCCCAGAACCAGCAGTTCCAGCTCACCCGCGTCTGAACGGGGGTTTGCCGATCGACCGGGCCAGCGGTCGGCGAACCCGGTGCCGCACGACCTCGCGGGCGTTCTCCGCTGTTCGGCCGAAGATCACGGGCGGCGGTTTGCGGTGGCCTCCGGCGGGGAAGACCGGGCGTGCCCCGTGTTGCGATGAGAGGTCCGGCCGTGCCACAACCCGTGAACGACGAACTGCTCGCCGGCCGGTACCAACTGGCGGACATCATCGGAATCGGCGGCGTCGCCACCGTCCACCGCGCCTGGGACACCCGCCTGCACCGCCCCGTCGCGATCAAACTCCTCGCCGCGGGCGACGACCTCGCCAACACCCAGAGGTTCGACAACGAGGTCCGCGTCCTCGCCGGACTCCACCACCCCGGCCTCGTCACCGTCCACGACACCGGCACCACCACCGACGGCAAACCGTTCGTCGTGCTGCGCCTGATCGACGGACCCACACTGCGCCACCACATGACCGACGGCCCACTCCCGGTCGACGAGATCAGGTCGCTGGGAGCCGCGGTCGCCGACGCGCTGTCCCACGTCCACGACCACGGCGTGGTCCACCGCGACGTCAAACCCTCCAACATCCTGCTCGACCACGACGGCACCCCCCACCTCGCCGACTTCGGACTGGCCCACTCGGTCGGCAGCACCCGACTCACCCGCACCGGCCTGATCGTCGGCACCGCCGCCTACCTCGCCCCCGAACAGGTCCGCGGCGCCGACGTCGACTCCCCCACCGACATCTACTCCCTCGGCCTCGTCCTGCTCGAATGCCTCACCGGCCACCGCGAATACACCGGAACCGACATCGAGACCATCGTCTCCCGCCTGCACCGCTCCCCGATCATCCCCGACCACCTACCCACCGACCTCGCCCGCCTGCTGACGCTCATGACCGCCCAGTCACCCCGCGACCGCCCCACCGCCCACCAGTGCGCCGACGCCCTGCGCACCGGCCAGACCACCGCCGTGTCAACCATCCCGCCGGCGGCTCCGCGCAGGAAAGCGCTTGTCGCCGCCGCGGGTCTGCTCGCGGCCATCTGCATCGGCTGGGCCGTCGCACCCGGCCCCACCGCGTCCGTGTCCGAACCACCCGGCGCCGCGAAACCCGCCGCCGTCCAGACGAGCGCGCCGGTCGCCCCGGCCACGTCGGAGGCGACCGAACCCCCGGTGCAGCTCGTCGCGATCTCCACCCCTCCCCCGGTGATCGAGCAGCAGGCCCCCGACGTCGTCGAACCCGCGCCCGTGCCGCAGCAGGAGCCCGAGCACCACCAGGCCAAGGGATCGCGCGCGCCGCACGGACCGGGCAAGGACGACAAGACTCCCGGCCAGGTCAAGAAGGGCAAGGCCTTCAGCGGGCAGCTCAGCCGTGGTGGCGCGCCGAAGCGGCGTGGGTGACGCGCTCGCACCGCGGGCGGTCATCAGCCCACCGCGTGATCGGATCAGGGCGGTGGGGCCGGATTCGCTGCACCTCGGCACCATTCGCGTCGACATCCCCGAGGAGGCCTGCCCATGCCCGCGAAGGCACGGCCAGGCCCCTGGGATCACCCCGGCGCCATCACGGTCCTATGCCGCGATCGCGCGATTGCCCGTGATCCTCTCGTAGAGCACGATGCTCGCGCGGCGGCTGCTGATCCTCAGCCCGTCGGCCGTGCGGACGAAGGTGTCGTCGTACGAGGCCGCCCCGTGGTCGCCGGTCGTCTCGTCGGCGGCGTCGAGGATGATCGAGTCCCCGTAGGTGCGGGCCGCGATCCCCTCCCCCGGCGCGAGCACGATGTTCGTCATGCGGTGGATGCTGCGGCCCGCCCGCGCGTGGGCGACCTTCATGAACTCGGTGAACACGTCGGCGTCGTCCCACGAACCCATGAGCGGGCCGTAGTCGATGTGGGCGTCGTCGGCGAAGACCGTGCGGAACAGGTCCCAGTCGCGGAGGTCGATCGCCGTGGCGTAGCGGGTCACGAGTTCTTCGACCTCGTAGCGGAGCGCGAGGGCGGTGGCCGATGTGGACATTCTTTACCTCTTCGGGTCGAGGAGCAGTCCGCTGCTCGTGCGTGCCGGGTGGTCATCCGGCTCGACCACGCTAAAACCTGACGTCGGCGTGAGGGGCAAGCCGCGGTGGTGCGCCCTCGATCACACATGCGTGCCGCGTGAGGTGCTTGCTTCCCGGACGGGCGGCTCAAGCGTCGTGAACGACGAGGTAGGTCAGCGTTCCGGCCACCGCGACGTGGTCCGGCCCAGTCCGCCACCACGTCGCAGAAGAAGCCGCGGGAAGGGAACGCGTCCAGGTTCGTCCGCGAGAGCCCAGGAGGCCTTTTCCGCTCGGTTCGAACAGGCGATCCGACCCTGCCGCACAGCCGGGCGAGCGGGCGACTTCCCGTCTCAGCAGGCCGGTTCCTCGTCGCACGGGACGCCGATCCCGGCTCTTGCCCGACCCCTGTTCCGGGCGGGCAGCACCCCCGTCCCCTGTCGATCCCTACTCCTTCTCCGACCGGAGGGGGCAAGACGGCGGCTGGATGCGACCGGGAAGTCGCGCTACGTTGGGAGCGCTCCCAGAATGCGTCCTCCACCCTGTTTGAGGAGCCCGACCATGTTGCGACAGCGTTGTCGCCCGACCACCCTGACGGCCGGCCTGCTGGTGCTGGCCCTGTCCGCGTTCCTGCTGCCTTCGTTAACGGTTGGCGGCACCGCCGCGGCCGACACCTCCCTCACCCGCGCCGTGCCGCTCACCGGACTGACCGTGGTGTCCGAGCAAGTGGCGTCCGGTCTGCGGCGTCCGGTCGCGATCACCGGACTCCCCGACGGCCGGATGCTCATCGCGGAGAAGGGCGGCACCGTCCGCTCCTACCACCCCGACACCGGCCTCGCGGCCGCACCCGTGCTCGACCTGACCAGCCGGATCGACGTGTCGGACAACGAGCGCGGCCTCCTCGGCATCACACCCGCGCCGAACTTCGCCCGGACCGGAATGCTCTACGTGGCCTACACAAGCCTGCCCTCCGGCACGCTGACCCTGGCCAGGGTGCCCATCGGCGCCCCCGAACGGACGCAGGTGCTGCTCACCCAGGCGCACGCCGAGTTCGGCAACCACAACGGCGGACAGGTCGCGTTCGGCCGCGACGGCTACCTCTACTGGTCCCTCGGCGACGGCGGCAACGCGAACGACCCGTTCAAGTCCGGCCAGGACCTCGGCACCCTGCTCGGCAAGATCGTGCGGATCGACGTCAACCGCGCCTGCGGGGCGACGCCCTACTGCGTGCCCCCCAACAACCCGTTCGTCCGCGTGCCGGGCGCGCGGCCGGAGATCTGGCTCTACGGGCTGCGCAACCCGTGGCGGTTCTCCGTCGACCCGGTCGACGGCTCCCTGTGGATCGGTGACGTCGGCCAGGGCCTGGTCGAGGAGATCGACCACATCCGCCCGTCGCAGGGCGGGGCGAACCTCGGCTGGTCCTGCCGGGAGGGCACCCCGGTGTTCGACCCGCTGCAGTGCAAGGCGGGCGGGAAGTACACCGACCCGGTCTTCGAGTACGACCACTACAACGGCAACTGCTCCGTCACCGGCGGCGTGGTCTACCGCGGAACCCGAACCCCGCAGGCGCAGGGGACCTACGTCGCGAGCGACTACTGCTCGACCCTCGTGTTCGCCGTGCGCCCCAGGCCCGACGGCAGCTACGAGTCCGCCACCATCGGCAACTTCCCCACCCAACCGACCGCCATCGGCACCGACGTGCACGGCGAACTGTACGTGCTCAGCGACCTTCCGGGATGGCTGAACCGAGTGCGGTTCGAGCAGGTCCAGCCTGCCCTTCGCGGGGTGGCGAACCGCTGATGCCCCAGGGCGGACCTCGCTCGTGAGATCGCCGGGGACGGCCGTTGCCGAACGGCCGTCCCCGGCTCGCGCTTTACCGTCGTGGGCTCAGCGACGCGCGTCGGCTGCCGCCCACCAGCGAACGCGACATCCGATCCCCGCCGAGGTCGACGGAAGTCGCATGTGGACGGACGAGGGCGTCGCCGGGCACCGCGTCCAGGGCCCGAACGCGACAGCTCATCACTTCGCGGGCGCCGAGGAGGCACGGCAGTGGTCGCGGACCGACACGGCAACCTCCGCCCCGCGGCCCAAGCCGGCCGCGACCCTGGTCGTGAGCGGGAGGTGGGGTTGTCAGGATCGCCGCGTCGACCGGGTGACCACCCCGCGCGGGTAGGCTTGGCGTCCACCCGGAGCGACTCGAGGAGAACCCGCGCATGGCCCGGCCCGAGGTCGCCGCAGACGACGTGGACGCGCTCACCGACGCGGTCCTCACCGCTTCGCGGCTGCTGGTCGCGGTGTCGGCCAGGTCCATAGCCGCGGTCGAGGAGACGATCACCCTGGCCCAGTTGCGGCTGCTGGTGGTGCTGGACAGCCGAGGACCGATGAAGCTGATCGGACTGGCCGAACTGCTGGCGGTGAACCCGTCGGCGGCCACGCGGATGGTGGACCGGCTCGTCGCGGTGGACATGGTCGACCGACGGCCGAACCCGGCGACGCGCCGCGAGGTCGTCATCGGGTTGACCCCGGTCGGCGAGCAGGTCGTGCGCGGCGTCACCCGACGGCGGCGGGCGGAGATCGCGAGCATCGTCGCCCGGATGCCCGAACCCGCGCGGTACGGGCTGATCGAAGCCCTGGTCGCCTTCGCCGAAGCCGGGGGCGAGCCGCCCGTTGACGTCCCGCCCGGTGACCTGGCCTGGTTCTGACGGTCCGACCGGCGGAGACCAGGCTTCCCCTTGCGCGACAAGGCCTGACGCAAGAGGGCGCGGATCACCGGGTTCGGCCTCGGCGGGGGTTGAGCCGTCCCCACACGAACAGCACGAGCGCGCCGAAGGCGATCACCACGATGACGTTGATCGTGTCGCCGCTCGTGGCCCCGGTCGTGGGTTGCTGCTGCGCCAGTGGATTCGCCTGGGGTTGCGGTTGCACCGGCGCGGGCTGGTTCGCCACGGCGGCGAGCGCGGGCAGCGGGATGGCCTCGGTGTCGGTGAAGTCGACCATGCCGGTGGCCTCGATCACCTGGATGTGGTCGAGCACGACTTCCATGCAGCGCTCGGCGAACGCGCGGATCTCGGTGTTGCGGGTGCTGCCGCGGATCTGGGCCAGGAACTTGAAGACACCGCCGTGCGCGGCGCGCAGCCGGTTGGCGAACACCTGGTCGAATTCCACGCTGCCCGCCGGTGCGGCCCGCATCTCGGCGAGCCAGGACTTCTGGTCGGCGTTGGGCTCGGTCGGCAGCGCCATGCCGAACTCGGCGCCGAGCTCCAGCACCTTGCGGTCGAGTTCGGCGTGCCCGTCGACCAGGTGGGAGCCTGCGTCCCTCACCTTGGGATTGGCCGACTTCTCGATGCCCATGCGCCCACTGGGCCCCTCCCAGAGACCGGCGAGCCGGACTTTGGTGAGCATGTCGCGCCCAGCGGCGCTCAGCGGTCCCGATGGCGTCGACCGCGTGCCGGGGTCGTCGGCTTGGCGTGCCGCCGCGCTTCCCTCCGGGATGAGGAGCGCTACGACCACGACCGCCGCGCTCGCCATGACCGCTCGCACGAAACGCATGGACATCGGACCTCACCTTCGTACGGCTTACCACCCGTGAACCGGACTACGGCCACACCGGAAGCCCAGATCATTGCCCCAGGCAAACGTTACCTTCCCGTTACCTCGCAGCTCGACGGCGTCCTGGACCGACCAGAAACCAGCGCCCACAGCAAAAACACGAAGGCGGTTTGACCCGGCGCGGCGAGGGGCACCCGGACTCCAGATCCGCTGCCGTGAACCGAGGAGGGCGAGAACATGGGGCTCGACGACAAGTTCGACGCCAAGACCGACCAGCTCAAGGGCGAGGCCAAGGAAGGCATCGGTCGGGCGACCGATGACGAGGGCTTGGAAGCCGAAGGCCGGGGCGACCAGGCGAAGGGCCACATCAAGGAGGCCGTCGAGAAGGTCAAGGACGCCTTCAAGAGCTGATCGTACAAGGGTTTCCGTGGCCGGACGGCGAACAGCCGTCCGGCCACGACGCGTTTACCCTCCCACTGGGGGCAGCGGGCAGGTCACCGGAAGTGGTGCTCAACGCGTTGGCGCGCACGGGCTGGTGGATTTCCGGTTCGACGACTCAGCGCCGAACGAAGCCAGTTCGGCTTTCTCCACCGAGGACCTGTCCGGCGCCTGCGAATGACCACCGGACGCGCCGATGACCAAGGGCCACCGGCGCGTTCGGAAGAAAAGGCTCAGACCTGTTCGGCCACCGGGCTCGATCGCCGCAGGGCCAGCATGTCGGGTACCAGGGTCAGCAGGCCGAGCACGGCGAGAACCGCGCCGATCCACAGTGGACCGCGCAGTCCCAGGCCCCCGTTGATGCCCAGGCCGCCGATCCACGACCCGACCATCACGCCGAGCATGATGCAGGCGGTGTGCACCGAGTTGACCATCATGTTGTTCTGCCCGATCCGCGCCCCGCGCGTCACCAGGGCCGGGTTCATCGACACACCGGTCAGGCCGATCACGACCAGCGCGGCGATCGCGACCACGGCAGACTGGGCGAACAGCGCGAAGAGCACCATCGCGGCGATGGTCACGACCAGACCGACGGCGAGCACCTGGATGGTGAACCGGTCGGCCAGCCTGCCCACCACGTTGTTGCCGACGATCGTGGCCACGCCGTAGATCACGAGCAGCAGCGGGACGATCCCCTCGGAGAACCCGGTGACCTCGGTCAGGATCGGCACGAAGTAGGTGAAGCCCGCGAACGTGGCGCCGATGAGCAGCAGGCTGGTCGCGTAGACGGCCCACAGCTTGCCGCTGCGGAAGATCGCGAGCTGGCCCGCCATCGGCATCGACGGCGGCGCGGGCAGCGGGGGCAGCGCCTTGGCCAACAGCAGGCCGACGAGCACGGCAACGCCCGCCACGGCCGCGAAGCTGATCCGCCAGCCGAACTGCTCGCCGACCAGCGTCGCCGCGGGCAGGCCGAGCACGGTGCCGAACATCAGCCCGCCGAGCACCAGCGACGACGCCCGCGCGAATTTCTCACCGCCGACGAGTTCGGCGCACGCCGTGAGCGCCACGCCGAAGAACGCGGCCGCGGCCACCGCGGTGACAAGGCGGGCCGCCACCATCATCCCGTAGTTCTGCGCCATGGCGCCGAGCACTTGGCCCGCCACGAACACGACGACGAGGCCGAGCAGCGCGTTCTTGCGCGACAACTTCAACAGCGCCACGGTCAACAGTGGACCACCCACCGCCATGGCGCCCGCGTACACGGTCACCAGGTACCCGACGGCCGCGAACGACACGTCGAATTCGGCGGACAGCGCGGGCATCAGCCCCGACACCATGTACTCGCTGGTGGTCAGGGCGAAGATTCCCAAGCCGAGGACGTAGACGGCTAGCGGCATCGGTTCGGACTCCCGAAGTGGTTGATCGGTTGCGGTGGACTAGATGGTGGTGATGATCCGGTCGACGAAGCCGTACTCCAGGGCTTCCTCGGCGGTGAACCACTTGTCGCGGTCCGCGTCCCTCTCGATCGTCTCGACCGTCTGGCCGGTCTGCTCGGCGGTGAGTCGCGCCATCCGCTTCTTCATCTGGGAGAAGATGTTCGCCTGGATCGCGATGTCGGTCGCCGTGCCGCCGATGCCCGCGGAGGGCTGGTGCATCAGGACCTGGGTGCTGGGCAGCACGAAGCGCTTCCCGCGCGCGCCCGAGGAGAGCAGGAACTGGCCCATCGACGCGACGAAGCCCAGGCCGATCGTGGACACGTCCGGCTTGATGTGGTTCATCGTGTCGTAGAGCGCCATGCCGGCCGTGACCGAACCGCCCGGCGAGTTGATGTACATCTGGATGTCGGTTTCATCGTCTTCGGCCGCGAGGACCAGCAACTGCATGGTCAGCCGGTTGGCGATCTCATCGGTCACCTCGGAGCCGAGCAGCACGATCCGTGACCGCAGGAGCTGCTCGTACAACGGGTCGAGCATCGACGGACTTTGCGCGTTGGAGCGGGCTAAGATCGCTGCAGCGAGGTCCACTGTTCCCCCATTTTGACGTCGATAACGTTGTCGTCCGACTACGGAACGTAGCTTGGTTGTCGTCATTCGATCAACTCGACGGACCGCAGTTCGCTAGTGGCGAATTTATCGCCGGCGCGCGTCGGGCGGCTCGTCGCGGAGCAGCACGGTGGCCGCGTAGCCCAGCGAGTTGCCGCGCACGCGCACGACGGTCAACCCGCACTCCAGCAGCAGGGACCGGAACCGGGCTTCGCTGAACGACCTGGAGTAGAAGCCGTCCGAGCCCGTGAACAGCACGCTGCCGTCGCTGGCCAACCGGAACTCCAGTCCGCGCACCCCGCAGCGCGCGTAGTAGGCGTGCCGGACCCTCGTGGCCTCCAACCCCTCGCCGAACACCGAGATCACCGCCGCGCCGGACGCCCCTCCGAGGGACCGCAGGAGCCTCAACGGATGGCGGAAGTTGCCGAGCAGGTTGAACGGCAGCGTGTACAGCGGCCGCTCGCCCACGACGTCCCGGTCCCACAGGTGGTGGTTGAACAGGTCGTCCACCAACGCGCGCGCCCGGTCGGCCATGCCTTCGCGCTCGATCCGCGCGGCGAGCGTGGCGACCGCCCGCGCGTCGAGGTCGACACCCAGGTAGCGGACGCCGAGGTGCCGCGCCACCTCCAACGCGCGCCCGTCGTAGCAGCCGAGTTCGACCAGCGTGTCGCAGCCGAGGTAGGGCATGGCCTCGGCCGTGGCCAGGCTCTCCATCTGCAGCAGCGGCAGGACGTCGTCGGGGAAGTTGGCCAGGGTCATGATGCCCGCCGAACCGGCCGAGTGCGCGTAGAAAGCGGACTCGGGCTGGTGCAGCGCCTGGTGTTGGCCGATGTGTTCTTCGAACAGGTCCGACATCTGAAGCGCAGACTCCTCCGGTGTGGGCGGAACGATCACGCGCGCCTGACCGGTGGCGCCGTGAACCTCCGGTACAGGACATCGCGCAGCACGTCCTCGCCGCCTTCGACCAGCGACACGTGGCGCATGTCCCGCAGCAGCGCGCCGATCGGCACCTCGTCGGTGTAGCCGAGGCCGCCGAACACCTCCGACCCGGTGCTCGCCACCCGCCAGCCCGCTTGGCCGCAGAACACCTTGGCGACGAGCGCGGACTTCAGCGCGCCGCGCCGGGCGAACCGCGCCGCCGCGTCCGGGGACGCCCATATCGCGTCGTAGTCCGCCGCCGCGGCACGGCACTGGCTGCGCATGGTCTCGATCTCGATCTCGACCCCGGCCATCTTGTCGGCGAAGAGCGGGTGCTTGCCGAGCACGCCGCCACGCAGCCGCCTGCCGCCCGCGAAGTCCAGGCACAGGTCGCGGACGCGCCGGGCCATGCCCACCGCGGTGGCCGCGATGAGCACCCGGCTGGCGTTGAGCCCCACCTCCAGCAGCCGCAGGCCGTGACCGTCGAGCACGTTGCCCGCCGGTACGGCGCAGTCGGCCAACTCCACCCGGTGCACCGGTGAACCCGCCAGGCCCGCGGTGCGCCACGGCTCGGACACCACCAACCCGTCCGCGTCGCGCGGCACGACGACGGCCACGTGCGGCTGGTCGTCCGCACCGGCCACGTGCCGGGCCACCACGAGCAGGTAGCGGGCGCTGTCGGCGTTCGTGGAGAACAACTTCTCGCCGCTGAGGACCACGGTGTCGCCCTTGGCCACGGCCGTGGTCCGCAACCGGTCGAGTTCGCTGCCCGCGTCCCGTTCGGTGACCGCGGTGGCGAAGAAGCCGCCCTCCCGGCCAAGGGTGCCGAGCACGTCGGCGCGGAGCGCCTCGTCGCCGTAGAGGGAGACCAGCGTCGAGCCGATGACGCCCACCAGTGACGAGAAGGCGAACCCGGCGTCGGCGTAGGCCAACTCGTCGACCACGTCCACACCCTCGCGCAAGGACAGGCCGCGGCCGCCGTGCCCGACGGGCAGCCACCAGTTCGCCAGGCCTGCGGCGTGCCAGGCCGCGGTGCGGGCCGTGAGGTCCGCGGGGCCGTCGAGCAGGTGCGTCCTGGCGAACGCGCGCACTTCCTGACGCAGGTCCATGACCTACGCGGACCGCGCCCTGGTGGCGAACCGGAGCAGTTCGCCCACGGTCTCCACCTCGTCCAACTCCTCGTCCGACGCGACGACGCCGAACTCCTTGCGCAGCTTCATCGCCAGCTCCACCAGGACCAGCGAGTCGAAACCCAGGTCCTCCAGCGGAGTCTCCGACGTGATGTCCTCGACGGGCACCTCGCTGATCTCGCCGATCAGCACCACGAGCCGGTCTTCGACCTCAGAGCGCATGACGTGTCCCCCCTAGATGCTGATGTCGTTGATCTTGGGCCAGCGCACCGCGACCGACCCCCAGGTCAGCCCCGCGCCGAACCCCGTGAGCACGACGTTGTGCCCGGAGCGCAAGCCCTGGTGGCGCATCCCGTGCCCGAGGGCGAGCGGGATCGACGCGGCGACGGTGTTGCCGACGTCGGCGATGTTGCTGACGACGCGGTCGGCGGGCAGGTCGAGCTGGTCCGCGACCGCGGCGAGGATGCGGGCGTTGGCCTGGTGCGGCACCAGCCTGTCCACGTCCGCGGTCGACCACCCGACCCGGTCCAGCACCCGGTGCACGGAGTCGGTCATCGCGGTGACCGCCTTGGTGAACACCGGCTTGCCCTCCATGTGGAAGTAGCCGCGCGTCACGCCGTCCGCCCGTTCGGCCCGTCCCACCGCGGGCACTTCGAGCAGCCCGACGTGCTCGCCGTCGCTGCCCAGGTCGAACGCGAGCAGCGCGCCGTCCTCGTCGGACTCGCCCGCCCGCAGCACGACCGCGCCCGAGCCGTCGCCGATGAGCGCCCTGGTGGACCGGTCTTCCGGGTCCAGGGTGTCGCTGAACTTGTCCGCGCCGATGAGCAGCGCGCTGTCGAACAACCCCGAGCCGATCAGGGACGCGGCCGTGGCGAGACCGTAGATGAAACCGGTGCAGGCGGCCGACACGTCGAACGCGGGTGTGCCGGACATGCCGAGCCGGGACGCTACGGTGGGCGCGGTGGCCGGGCACTGCCGGTCGGGTGTGGTGGTGGCGACCACGACGACGTCGACGCGCGTGCGGCCCGCCGAGGCCAGCGCGCGTTCACCGGCCGCCACCGCGAGGTCGCCGGTGGTGGTCCGCTCGTCCGCGATGTACCGCTGCCGGATGCCGGTGCGGCTGCGGATCCAGGTGTCGGAGGTGTCGAGCGCCTCGGCGAGCATGTCGTTGGTCAGCACGTCGGGCGGCACGTGGGTGCCGAGCCCGGCGAGCACCGCGGCCCGTGCCACGGCTCAGCCCTGCACGATCGCCGCGGCGGCGTCGGCCCCGCCGAGCGCTTCCAGGTGCCGCAACGGGTTCCAGAAGTCCCGGTACAGCAGGATGTGCTCGCCGTCGGTCCGCACGACCGAGATGTAGTCCTGGACGAGCTTGAGGCCGGACTGCGTGGCCGTGCCGTCGCCGTGGAACTCGCCGATCGCCAGGTTCGGCTCGGCGGTCCCGTAGAACGCGACCTCGGTGAACTTCACCGTCAGGTGCTCGGGGAACTTCTGCATGTGCTGCCAGATGGCTTCGCGGCCCTCGAAGCGGTTGGGCCAGCCGTCCGGGGCGTAGGGGAACTCCAGCACGCCCTCGGGGTGGAACAGGTCGCACCAGCCGCGCGCGTCGCCGGTCTCGAGCAGTTCCAGACTGCGGGACAGGATCTCCTGGGCGTTCATGCGGACGTCCTTCCGGTGAGCACGGGCTGGGGGGTGACGGGCACGCTGATCAGGGCGCGCAGGAAGGTGATCGGCAGCCAGACGAGTTCGTCGTGCGGCACGGCGAGGCGCAGGTCCGGGAAGCGGGCGAGCAGCTTGCCGATCGCCACCCGCGCCTCCAGCCTGGCCAGCGGCGCGCCGACGCAGTAGTGCACGCCGTGGCCGTAGCCGAGGTGCCCGTCGGCTTTGCGGGTCAGTTCGAGCCGGTCCGGGTCGGTGAACCTCTCGGGGTCGTGGTTGGCCGTCAGGTTGGAGACCAGCACGTACTCCCCCGCCGGGATGGTGACGCCGTCGAGTTCGACGTCCTCGACGGTGAACCGGAGCATCGACGCGCGGACCGCGCTGTCGTAGCGGACCAGTTCCTCCAGCGCGTTGGGCAGGAGGTCTGGGTCGGCGCGCAGAGCCGCGGCCTGCTCGGGGTGGACGAGCAGCGTGACGACCGCGTTGCCGATCATGTTCATGGTCGTCTCGAACCCGGCCATGAGCAGCAGGTGCGCCATCGCGACCAGTTCGGCGGGCGACAGCTCGCCGGACTCGTCCGCGGCCTGGACGAGCGCGCTCAGCACGTCGTCGGCCGGGTCGCGGCGCTTGACCTCCAGCAGGCCGCGCAGGTACTGGGCCTGTTCCTCGGCCAGGGCTTCGGCGGCCTCCGGCGACAGCAGTTCGGCCTGCCGCTCCCACGCCGAGCGCACGTGGTCGCGTTCGGCGGGCGGCACGCCGAGCAGTTCGCAGATCACCCCGATGGTCAGCGGGACGGCGAAGTCGCCCATCAGGTCGGCCTGCTCGCGGGTGGCCATCGCGTCCAGCAGCTCGTCGGTCAGCCGCTCGATGTGCGGGCGCAGCAGTTCGACCCGACGGCTGGTGAACGCGCGACCGACCAGCGCGCGCAGCCTGGTGTGGTCGGGCGGGTCGGCGTTGAGCATGTGCGCGGTGAGCGAGGCTCCGATGGCCTCCCGCTGCTCCCCCGTGCGCTTGGCGTACAGCTCGGCCGCCTGCTTGGCGTCCCGCCGCACACCGGGGTGCGACAACACCTTCTTCGCGTCGTGGTAGCGGGTGACCACCCACACCGGGTGGTCGGGGGCGAGGTGGGCGGGTCGGGCCGCGCCGTCCACCTGGAGGCCGTCGTAGAGGGGGTGCAGCGGTGAGATCAGCTCTTCGCCGAGGCGGAGTTCAGGACCCGACACGGTGTGCCTCCTGGTCGGTGGGCAGCGGGGTGACGATCTTGCGGAACATCGAGTCGACGGCGGTGTCCGGCAGCAGCCGCGCCAGGAGGCTGCCTCGCCGGACGTCGGAGCCGACGCGGTAGCGGGTCTTGGGCTTCACCGAGGTGAGCGCGGCCCGGATGGCGTCGGCCACCTCGGCGGGCCGGGTCTTGCTGTCCTTCGCGGTCTGCTCGTTGAGGTGCATGAACCGCACGAAGGTCGCGCGGTAGAGGTCGGCGACGGCGGCGGGCGCGGCGGACAGCGCGTCCTGGCCGTCCTGGGCGATCTTGGCCCAGATCGGGGTCCAGATCGCGCCGGGGCTGACCACGGACACCACCACGCCCATCGGCGCCAGTTCGCGGCGCAGGGCGTCGCTCATGCCCTCCTTGGCGAACTGCGCCGCGGAGTACGGCCCCAGGTACGGGATCGCGACCGTCCCCAGCCCGGAGGTCACGTTGACCAGCCTGCCGCGCGCGGCGCGCAGCAGTGGCAGGTACGCCTGGGTGACCGCGAGCTGGCCGACCACGTTGACTTCCAGCTGCCTGCGCAGCAGATCGGTGGACACGACCTCCAGCGGTGCGGAGATGCAGATGCCGGCGTTGTTCACCAGCCCCCACAGGCCGCGGTCGCCGACCTTCCCGGCGACCTGCTCCGCCGAAGCGGCGATGGACGCCCCGTCGGTCACGTCGAGCACGACGTGCTCGATCCGGCCGGACGGGCAGTCGGCGACGAGCCGGTCCCCGTCCTCGGTCTTGCGCACCGCGCCCAGGACCCGGAAGCCCCGCTCGGCCAGGTGCAGCGCGGTTTCCCGGCCGAGGCCGGTCGACGCGCCGGTGATCAGCACGGTCTTGCCGCTCGGCGGCAGTGTCCTGCTCTTGGCGGTGAACACCATCTGCTCCTCACGCGCCCGCGGGCGAACTCTGGGTGATCTCCGACAGCAAGGTGTCCAGCGAGTCGTCCGCCATGCGCCTCGCGCGGTCGTCCGGCACCGCGTCGGCGATGTAGGTGAAGTTCCAGAACAGCTTGCCGTGGCTGGAGTTGACGGTGGCCACGAAGTAGCCGTTGACCGAGATGCCGGTGAGGAACTGGGCGTCGGACACCAGCCAGGGCCCGATCCGGTCGGGGAAGGCGTACCGGCCGATGTTGGACGAGCACAGGTTGATCGGGCCCTCGGCCTCCATGAACTCCATGAACGGCCGCGCCTGCTCCACCGAAGGCGGGCACGCCCCGACCACCATCGTGACGAGGTTGAAGTGGTCGCCCTTGAGCTTGCGCTCGACGAGGTCGTCGGTGATCGCGCGGGCGAGGTCCCAGAACGGCAGCTCCGGATCGACCACGGACGGCACGGTGGCCACGTAGGTGCCGACCTCGTCGGGGCGCACGGGTGGTTCCAGCTCGCCCCGGAAGTCGATGGGGGAACCGACCGCGAAGTGGTCGTGCTCGCCGCCCGCGTCCGCGGCCGCGGCCCGGACCAGCGCGGCGGTGATCGCGCCGTGCACGGTGGTGCCGTGCTCGCGTGCCGCGCGGGCCAGGGCGTCCAGTTGCTCCCCGGTCAGCTCGCGGTGCAGCAGGCGGGATCGGCGTTCCCCCAACGGGACGCGGGTGGTCGGCTCGACCCGGCCCGGCCGCGTGCGCGCCATCAGCTCCTCGTCACGGGCGGTCTGCTCGGCCAGCCGTGCCGCCCCCTCCTCGCCGGTGTGCCGGGCGGGTCGCAGCGCGTCGGGCGGCGGCAGTTCGCGCGACGACTCCACCGGCTCGTCGCCCGCGGCCAGTTCCAACCACTGCCGCGCCAACGCGAGCACCGTCGTGCCGTCGGCGATGATGTGCGGCACGACGACCAGCAGGTCGTGCACGTCGCCGTCGCCGATCACCACGGCGCGGGCGAGCGGACCGACGGCCGGGTCGACGCGGTCGAGCAGCTCGCGCTCGTCGACCTCGCGGATCCACTGGTCGTCGTGCTCGCGCCGGACGTGCCGCAGCGGGATCGGGCGGTCGGTGGGGACCCACCGCGGGTCGAGCCCGTCGTCGTCCTCGATCGCGAGCCGCAGCAGCGGGTGCCTGGCCTGCAACGCGTCCAGCCCGCGGCGCAGCGCTTCGGCCGACAGCTCGCCGCGCACCCTGGTGCGGGAGACGACGTTGAGCGTGGAGAGCTGGTCGCACAGCCAGTACCAGCGCTCCACCGGGGACAGCGGGCGGATCGGCGTGGCCATCACTCGACTCCGGGGAAGATCAGGGCCTGCTCGTTCTGCCGGTCGAGCGTCCGCTCGGGGACGAACCGGAAGTACAGGCCGCGGGTGAGGGTCTGGAACGGGTTCTGCAGCTGCTCGGTGCGGCTCAGGCCGCGCGACGCCAGGACCATGCCCCGCGCGCGCTCGCGCCGCCGGTCCTCGTAGGCGCGCAACGCGGTCTGCGGGTCGTCGATGGTCTTGAGGCAGTGCGCGAGCACCGCGCCGTCCTCGATGGCGATGGCGGCGCCCTGGCCGAGGCTGGTCAGCATCGGGTGGGCCGCGTCGCCGAGCAGGGTCACCGGCCCGTCGCCCCACCGCTCGAGGAACGGCCGGTCCTGGGCGGGCAGGCTGGTGATGCCCTCCTCCGGGGTGGCGGCGATGACCTGCTGCACCTCGTCGGCCCAGCCGGAGTAGAGGCTCTGCACGGCCGCCTTGCCGCCCCGCCAGTCCGCCGCCCGCTCGGCGGGCATGTTCCTGGTGCCCCACCAGTAGACGTCGCCACCACCGATGTCGACCAGGCCGAACCGCTGGCCCCTGCCCCAGTAGTGCGCGGCGTAGGCGTGCGTGACCTTGGGGTGGCGGAACGCGGGCGTCGCACGCCACACCACGTAGTTGTAGTCCAGCGGGCGCTCCGGGCCGGTGAGCCCGCGGCGGATCACCGAGTTGAAGCCGTCCGCGCCGATCAGCACGTCGGCGCGGACCTCGCGGCCGTCCTCGAAGGACACCACCACGCCGTCGCCGTCGCGGGTGTGGCCGGTGGCGGCCGCGCCGAGCTCGATCTTGGCGTCCGCCGCCTGCTCCAGCAGGGCCTGCTGGAGGCTCGCCCGGTGGATGGCCAGGTTCGGCTGCCCGGTCCGGCGGGCGAGGTCGCCGAAGTGGATCGTCCTGATCGGCCTGCCGCGCTTGGTCAGGAAGCTCAACGACTCGAACACCAGCGACCGGCCGTCGAACTCGGGCGTGACGCCGACCGCGGCCAGCGCGGAGAGGGCGTTGCTCATCAGCGACAGCGCCGAGCCGACCGGGCGCAGTTCCCCCGCCCGCTCGTACACCTCGACCTCGAACCCGGCCCTGCCCAGCGCCGCGGCGGCCGTGAGACCACCCATGCCCGCGCCGACGATGACGATCTTCTTGCGGTTGCTCACGGTGCGGTCCCCTCGGCCCGGTTCGGGCTCAGCAGCGCGGTGATGGCGTCGGCGACGCCCGCGACGTGCGGTTCCTCCATCAGCACCAGGTGGTCGCCGGACACGTCGACGACGTCGAGCCGTCCGGTGGTCCAGTGCTGCCAACCGTTGGTCGGGTCGTCGTGGAGGGTGCCCGCGGCCAGGTGCATCGGTTTGAGCGAGTCCGGCAGCGGCCCGTCCGCGCGCAGCAGCGTCACGTCGAGGTCGGTCACCGGTGGCCGGTAGTCGATCAACGCCCGCCAGTTGGCCCGGAACAACTCGTACAACCGCCGCACGGTCGCGCGCGAGGTGTCCCAGGGCAGCACGCCCGCGCTCATCGCGCGGTCGAGGACCCGGTCCAGCTTCTCCTCCTCGGAGAACTCCGCGGGCAGCGGTTCGACCGCGTCCAGACTGCGCTCGAACCACACCAGTTCCCAGTAGAAGAACTCCATCAGCGTGTCGTCGGTGACCTCCACGTCGTGGTCGCGGCGCATGGTGATCGAGTCGAGCAGCACCAGTTCCGACACCGCGTCGGGGTCCTCGGCCCGCAGCACGCGGGCCATCTCGTAGGCGACGAACCCGCCGAACGACCACCCGCCGAGCACGTACGGTCCTTCCGGCCGCACGCGCCGGATCGCGGCGAGGTAGGCGGCGGCCATCTCCTCGATGGACCGGGTGGGCGTGCTGCCCTGGTCGCTGCCCGCGGCCTGCAACGCGTAGACCGGCTGGTCGGGCCGCAGGTGGCGGGCGATGGGCAGGTAGCACAGCACGTGCCCGCCCAGCGGGTGCACGAGGAACAGCGGCGGCCGGTCGCCGTCGCGGCGGATCGGCACCAGCGGGTCGAACTCCGCCACCGCCGACTTCACCCGCAGCCGTTCGGCCAGCCCCGCCACGGTCGGCGTCTCGATCAGCGCGGCCAGCGGAACGCCGACGCCGTAGCGCTTCTCGATCGTGACGACGAGCCTCATGGCGGTCAACGACGTGCCGCCGTGGGTGAAGAAGTCGTCGTCCACACCGATCTCCGACACGTCGAGCAGTTCGGTGAAGACCTCGGCGAGGTTGCGCTCGTACTCGTCGCGCGGCAGCACCCGGTCCGCGGAATCGGGCCGCGCCAACGGGATCAGGCGCAACGCGGCGTCGTCGCGCTTGCCGCTGGGCGTCAACGGGAAGGCGTCCAGCCACCCGAAGTGCGACGGCACCATGTACTCCGGCAGTTCCGCGCGCAACGACCCGGCCAGGTCGGCCACGTCGACGCCGTCGGCCTCACCGGTGAGGAACGCGGCCAGGAACGCGTCGCCGTCGGGCCGGGTGCGGGCGACCACCGCCGCGCCGTGCAGGCCGGGGTGCCGCTCCGCTCGGCGCATGATCACCAGTTCCACCTCGGCGGGCTCGATGCGGAACCCGCGGACCTTCACCTGGGTGTCCGCCCTGCCGAGCCAGACCACGCCGCCGTCGGGCAGCAGCCGACCGAGGTCACCGGTGCGGTAGAGCCGGGCGCCCTCGCGCCACGGGTGCGGCAGGAACCGCTCCCTGGTCAGGTCGGGCGCGCGGTGGTACCCGCGGGCCAGGCAGTCGCCGCCGAGGAAGATCTCGCCGGTCACGCCGACCGGGACCGGCTCCAGGTCCGGGTCGAGCACCTGCACCTCGACGCCGTCCAGCGGCCTGCCGATCGGCGGCAGGTCGGGGAAGCCCGCCGGGTCGCCGGTGAGCGTGTGGTAGGTGACCTGGTGGGTCTCGGTCGGCCCGTACTGGTTCTCCAGCACCAGGCCGGGCACGGCCGCGGCGAACGCGCGCACCTCCTCGGTGATCCGCATCTGCTCGCCGGACGACACGACCACGCGCAACGCGCCCGGCCGCAGGCCCACCGCGTTGGACGCCTCGGCGAGCCGCTGGAACGCGACCGCGGGCAGCAGCACCCGCTGCACCCGGTACCGGTCCAGCAACCGCAGCAGGGCGAACGGGTCGAGCCTGGTCCCGTCGGTCACCAGCCGCAGCTCGCCGCCGCCGCACAGGGTCGAGAAGATCTCCTGGAACGACATGTCGAAGCTCAGCGGCGCGAACTGGAGCGTGCGCAGGCCCGGTTCGCCGCTGGGCACCCGCAGCTGCCACTGGGTGTACCCCGCCCACATCCGGTGCGTCAGCTCGACGCCCTTGGGCCTGCCGGTCGAGCCGGAGGTGAACAGCAGCAGCGCCAGGTCGTCGAGGTCCGGTGTCGGCAGCCCGACGTGGTTCGCGGTGTCGGCGGTGATGTCGGCGACCGGGATGACGGTCCCGTCGTCCTGCGCCACGTGCGCGTGCTCGGGGTGCGCGATCACCCGGTGCGGCCGGGCCGTGTCCAGGATCAGCGCGAGCCGGTGCGCGGGGTAGCTCACGTCCAGCGGCGCGCAGACCAGCCCGGCCCGCAGCACACCCCAGATCACCGCGATCATCTCCGGCGACCGGTTGAGCGCCACGCCGATGATCGCGCCGGGTTCCGCGCCGTCGCCGATCAACCTGGTGGCCACCGACCTGGACACCCGTTCCAGGTCCCGGTAGGTCCACGGCCGCTCGTCGCCGAGCGCGACCGCGGAGGCGTCCGGCGTGGCCTCGGCCTGCCGGACGAACCGGGTCACCACGTCGACCAGCGACTCGGGGTGCGGCACGACGTCCTTGCGCGCGGCGAGGAACGCGAAGTCGACCGCGCCGTGCGGGTCGGCCACGAGTTCGCGCAGCACGCCGACGTAGGTGTCGGCGATCAGCGCCGCCTGGTCGCGGGTGATCGTGCGGCCGTCGGTGTCGACCCGCAGGAACGTGCCGTCGCCAACCGGGTCGGCGATCACGTTGACGAACAGCGCGAAGTTGGTCTCCTCCCACACCCGCAGGTCGGTCAGCTCCCGCAGCGCCTCCAGCACGTGCAGGTCCACGTAGTTGAACGCGGTCAGGAGCACCCCGCCGTGCGCCTGCTGGATCGCGCTGAGCGGGTAGCGCCGGTGCTCGTGGCCGTCCAGTTCCTGCCGGAACAGGTCGCGGGCGACGTCCAGCCGGGTGCGGCCGTCGAGGTCCGTGCGGACCGGGACGGTGTTGAGGAACAGGCCCACCATCCGGTCGGCCTCCGGCAGGTCGGGCCTGCCGTGCGCGACGGCGCCGGTGACCACGGTGTCGTTGCCGGAGAACAGGTGCAGGGTGAGGCAGTGCGCGGCGAGGACCAGCGACTTGACCGGCAGCGAGTGCTCGGCCGCGGTGGCCCGGACCCGGTCCAGCAGGTCCGCGGGCAGGTCGACGCGGTGGGACGCGAACCGCGGCTCCTCGACGGGCTCGTGCGCGCGGAACCCGTCCAGCGCGGTCATCGCCGCTCCGTCGAGCAGGTCGGCCCAGTAGCGCGCGGTCTCGGGCGAGATCAGCGCGCGGCGCTCCTCGAGCACCTGCCAGGCGGGCGACGGCGCGGCGGGCGGCGAGGGCTCGCCGCGGTAGAGCGTCATCAGCTCGACGATGACGTTGGCCACGCTCCAGCCGTCGAGGATCGCGTGGTGGAAGCTGAGCACGAGGTCCAGCGCGTCTTCCCGGACGAACCAGGCGAACAGGTGCAGCGGCGCCCGGTCGAGTTCGTAGCGGTGGAACCGGCGCTGCTCGACGTGCCGCCCGATCACGTCCTCCGCGTCGGTGCGCCCGCGCAGGTCCACGACCTCCAAGCCGCCGGTCACGTGCTCGTGCACCAGTTGCAGCGGCTCGGAGAAGCCCGCCAGATCGAACGACGACCGCAGCGCGGGGTGCCTGCCGACCACGGCGGCGAACGCCCGGCGCATGGCCCGCTCGTCCCACTCCGCGGTGAACCGGTAGCGGAACACGTCGTGGTAGACCGAGGAGTCCGGGTGCCTGCTGGAGTGGAACAGCAGCCCGAGGCTGAGCCGGTTGACCGGGAACGCGTCCGCGAGGCCCTCCACCCTCGGACGGTCCACTTCGGACACCAGTTCGAACGGCGCGAGCCGCGACTCCACCGCGACCGCGGCCGAGAGCCTGCCCGCCAGTTCGGCGACGGTGGGGTGGCGCATGAGATCGGCGGGCTCGAACCGCATGCCCCGGCGTTCGGCGCGGGCGCGCAGCCGCAGCATGACGATCGAGTCGCCGCCCAGCGCGAAGTAGTTGTCGTGGACGCCGACCTCCGGCACGCCGAGCACCTCGGCCCACACCGCGGCCAGTTCCGCCTCGACGGCGGTGCGCGGCCTGCCGTCGCGCGGCGTGCCGACGACCTCCGGCAGTTGCCCGCGGTCCAACTTCCCGTTGGGGGACAAGGGGATGTGGCCGATGCGTACGAAGAACGCCGGGATCAGGTGCTCGGGCACCACCTGCGCCATGCGCGCCCGCAGGTCGACCGGGTCCAGGTCGTCGTCGGCCACGAGGTAGGCGACCAGGTGCGTGCCGAGCGCGTCGGAGTGCCGATCGACGACCACCGCTTCGCGCACGCCGGGCAGAGCGGTCACGTGGTCGCGGACCTCGCCCGGCTCGACCCGGTTGCCGCGGATCTTCACCTGGTCGTCCATCCGGCCCAGGTACTCGATCGTGCCGTCGGCCAACCAGCGGGCCCGGTCGCCGGTGCGGTAGAGCGCGCCCTCGCCGGTGAGGTGGTCCGGGACGAACCGCTCGGCGGTGAGCTCGGGCCGGTTCAGGTAGCCGCGCGCCACGCCGACGCCGCCGATGTGGAGTTCGCCGGGCGCGCCCGCGGGCTGCGGCCTGCCCGTGCGGTCCAGCACGTGCAACCGGATGTTGTCGATGGGCGAGCCGATCGGGACGCGGGAGGGCGTGCCGGGAGGGCAGTCGTACGCCGAGACGTCGACCGCGGCCTCGGTGGGGCCGTAGAGGTTGACCAGCCGCGCCCGGTCGCCGAACACCCGGTTGAACCGCGCGACCTGCGCCGGGGGCAGCGCCTCGCCGCTGCAGAACACCAGCCGCAGCGTCGACGCGGCGCGCCGGGCGCGCGGGTCGTCCTCCAGCAGGTCCAGCAGCGGGGCGAACATCGACGGCACGAAGTGGACGACCGTGACGCCGTCGCGTTCGACCGCGCGGAGCACTTCCCCCGGATCCTTCTCGGCGCCGGGCGGCAGCAGCGACAGGCGGGCGCCCGTGAAGCCCCACCAGAACAGTTCCCACACGGACACGTCGAACGACGTCGGGGTCTTCTGCAGCAGCACGTCGTGCTCGCCGATCGGGTACCGGCGCTGCATCCACCACAGCCGGTTCACCACGGACCGGTGCTCGACCATCACGCCCTTGGGGCGGCCGGTGGAACCGGACGTGTAGATGACGTAGGCCAGGTCCCCCGGCGCGGCGAGCGGCGCGACCGGCCCGGCGGACGGCAGGTCGGCCACCCGCAGGGTCGTGCCGATCGAGCCCAGCACGGACGGGTCCACCTCGACGTCGCCGACGAGGGCGACCTTCGCGCCGCTGTCCTCCAGCAGCAGCCGCACGCGTTCACGCGGGTAGGTCGGGTCGACCGGCACGTACGCGCCGCCTGCGAGCTGCGCGCCCAGCACGGCCGGCAGCAGGTGCGGGCCGCGCTCGACCAGCACGGCCACCCGGTCGTCGCGCGCCACGCCGAGGGCGCGCAACGCCGCGGCGACCGCGTCCACCCGCGCGGCCAGTTCGGCGTAGGTGACCGCGGTGCCGTCCGGCTCGACCAGCGCGACGCGCTCCGGCGTCCGCTCGACCTGGCGGGCGAACAGCTCGGGCAGGGTCACGTCGTCGGGGAACGGCGCGTCGGTGGCGTTGCGGGTGTGGACGAGGTCGTGCCACTCCTGCTCCGACAACGGGTCCAGCTCGCCGACCTGCCGCTCACGAGAGGTGGCCAGCGCCCGGAAGTAGGACCGGATGTGCCGTGCCGCGGCCTCGACGGGGAAGTCCGCGTCGAACACGTCCGTCGCGCACTCCAGGTCGACCCGCGGGTCCTCGGCGCGGTCGAACTCCGACACCCAGATCGCCAGGACGTCCTGGTCGTGGGCGTGCGTCTGCGCCACCGTCTCGTAGGTCACGCCCGGAATCGGTGTCGCCGCGGGCTTGCCGAGGTAGGCCACCGTGGTGTCGAACAGCGGCCCGCCGCGCGCCAGGTCGCCCAACGGCAGCCGTTGGTGCTTCAGCAGCGCCCTGGTGTCCTGGCGCACGCTGGACAGCACCTCGTCCACGGTCAGCCCGGCGCGGGTGTCCACGCGCATCGGCAGCGTGTTGGCGAACTGGCCGACGGTCTGCTTGGCCTGGCCGCCCGAGCGGTTGAGCACGGGTACGCCGAGCACCACCTCGTCCACCTGGTGCACCTTCGCCAGGTACAGCGCGACGGCCGCGGAGAAAACCACGAACGGCGACTCGCCGCGCTCCCGGATGGCGTCGACGAGCGACCGCTCCAGCGGGAACGAGTACCGCGCGGTGCGGCGTCGACCACGCGGGCTGCGACGGGCGAACAGCGCCGGTTCGACGCCCGCCAGTGCCCGCTCGAAGAACTCGCGGTCCTCCACGTGCCGAGCGGATCCCTCGTAGGCGTCCGCGCCGATCAGCTCGGTGAACGACGGCGCGGGCACGTCCTCGCCGCCGCTCAGGTACTGCGTGCGCACCCTGGCCAAGAACAGTTGCAGACCCCACGCGTCGCAGATGACGTGGTGCGTCCGAACATACGCGTACAAGCTCTCGCCCGCGTTCAGCAGGACGAGATCGACCAATCGATCCCCGGTCAGGTCGTAAGTTGTTGCGAATTCATCGAGTAGCCACTGCCTGACTTCGGATTCCCGATTCAACCGCAATCGCCGTACGGTGAATTCAGCGTCGTCGACGAGCCTCTGGTACGGTGCCCCGTCGACTTCGGAAAAGCGAAGTCGAAAGGCATCTGTTCGCCGGGCCGCGTCGACCATGGCCTGGACCAGCCGGTCCTCGTCCACGTCGCCGCGGTAGCGGTCATAAATGAAGACGGTGTACTGGTCCAACTCCGGAAATTGAGCTCCGGCCACCCAAATGTCTCGTTGGTAAGGCGACAATTGAATACGAGCAGTACTACCCACCGAGCCCCCAGTGTGCTGCACCGACGAGATCCATCATTCGCGCCGACTGGCGGGGCAACCGTATCAAGGCCGTTCACGTTATTCCAGGTAAGGCGTTTATCACTTGGCACAATTGTCATCCGGGACAAACACCGGTCGGTTCGACCGCTGTCCGCCCGGCTCCGCGACGAGGCGGCGGTGCGTCCGGCTGATGAGCGCGGCGAGCAGCTTCCCGGCCCCGGAGACCGTCTGCGGGTGCAGACCGGTCAGCGCGGCGATGCGGCGCAGCCGGTAGTCCACCGTGCGCGCGTGCACGGCCAGGTGCCGGGCCACCCGCTGCCGGTCCCGGTCGAACGCCAGGTAGAGGTAAAGCGTGTGGATGAACTCCTGGTGGTCCGCCAAGGGGTCCAGCAGGGCCGTCATGGTGGAGGACAGCACGTCGCTGGCGAGCATGGCCTCCTCCAGTGGGTGCGCGTCCACACCCGTCGGACTGGCGGCCAGGGCGAGGCTGGCGTACATCGCGGCGCGACGGGCCTCCGCCACCAACTCGACGCGATCGGCGCCGCGGCCGACTCGGGAGACGCCGATCGGCAGGTTCGCGAACAGCTTCTCCAGCCGGCGCACGAACCGTTCCTGTTCGGCGCGAACGGCCCTGGTCGAGGCGCCGACGAGGAGCGCGGTGACGCACCCCGGCGTGATCAGGTGCCCCGCGCAGTGGTCCAGCACCTCGGCGCAGACCTGACGGCGTCGGTCGACGCAGGTCGTGAAGTCGACCGTGACGGCCACCAGGTGGGTCGCCCCCGCCAACTCCGAGCAGTCTCCGTCGACCTCATCGGGCTCATCGGGCTCGTGCTGGTGTAGGCACCGGGCCGACGTGTCCCCTTCGGGACGCGCGAGCGCGCGGTGGTCAGGCTGGGTCGGGATGAGCGGGGCAGGGCAAGGCGACTCTCGTTGTGATGCCATGAACGAACACATCCCCCAGGGTTGTGCTGCGGTGCGCAGCTCGTCGTGATCGCTGACGAACTTGGTACTCGACTCCCAGTCAACCACCGCCACATGGGTGCGCACCCGTCCAGATGGACCAATGGGGAACGCGCACCACTGGCGACGGCAGACTCAGGCGGTCACAGCGAGTGACCTTGGTATCCGTTCCCCCTCGTGCGCAGGATGTTGACGCTGGTCGACCGGGAGCAGATCGTCCATGGGCCCGCCAAGTCGTTGGAGCACAAGGAAATCACCGCACTGACCGGCCGCGATCCCCTCCGACGACGCCCAAGCGGCCGTCGACGTGGGATGGCGGTCCGGAAATGGCTCTGCACAAGAACATCACGACCACCGGGTTGCCGGGGCGCCGATCAGCGATCTACGTCTTCGAATCGCCGAACAGGCCGGCAGCCAGCACTGTTCCCACCACGACCACGGTCATCGCCGTGGTGTTCACGGAGAACCCGCCCTCCAGGACGCTGGGGACCAGGATTCCCAGTACAAGCGCGGCGACAGGTCCCGCGACGATCGCGATCCGGACGGCCCGACTCACCGGAAGCCCGATGCCGCGCCTGCTGCGAAGCCGCCCACGGACGGGAGGAACGGCAGGCCGACCAGGAAGTCCTCGGTGTCGCGGGTGGAGCTGGAACTTCTGCTGTTGTCCACGACTTCCGGTACCCCGAAAGCGGTTCGGGTGAACATGTGCGTCGATGACACCTTTGATCGTCTTGAACTGGAACTCATCGGCGTCCGCGCCGGTCGGCCTGGTGAAGCGGTGGGTGGATGTGAGCAGTACCGTTGGTTCGGTTGGACTTCCACAGGTCGGCGTTCAGCACCGTCCCCGAACGACTTCCGTCCCGCTCCCACCTTGAGTCGCTGCGGGCTACGGGGCGGTGCGGCCATACACCCCAACGGGACCACTGCCGACCGTCAAGGGTGAATCCTTTCCCCTGCAAGGCGCCGCACAGCCGGTGAGCCGAACATGGGGCGAGTTCCCCTCCCTGCCCGGAGGTCGTGATGTCCTGGCTCAAACGCGTTCCCGCTGTCGTGGCGCTGGTGCTCGGCCTGGTTGCCGGCGTGCTCGGCGTTCCGGCGTCAGCTGAGGTCTTCGACCACTGCGCGATGGCCGCGTGCGGCGACGCCCATGTCTGCCGCGGGCTCGACGTCTACCCGCGTCCGAGCGGCGGACACCGGGACGCGCACCGCACCATCGTCAACCACCACACCCGCGTGGCCTGGTACACCAACCACCACTACAACAACTTCTACCTGCTGCAAAGCCAGTAATGCGTGGAACGAAAGCGCGAACGTGACGGTGGTGGCCGCTCGGGTGTGCGCAAGTCGGACCGGTGACGTGCGGACCCGAAGCCGCTACAGGATCGTCGGCAAAAGCCAAGGCGTGGAAGAACTCCGGGCCACGAGCAGCACCTGCGACGCTTACGGCACCACCGACGCGGTCTTCTGGCAGGGGCTGTCGGGCTCGGTCGGCACCGTGCTCTGCCTGGAAGACCTCAAGAACTGGAGCAGGTCGGCACTCGGCCGGGTACTGCGCGACCGCGAACTCGGCCGGACCACCGAGAAGTGGCCACACGATCGCCAGGTGCCGGGAACGGGATCTCCGCGAGTGGTACCCGGATCGGTCGACGACCATGCCGCGTGGCGCGCTCGACCGGCCCCGATCGACCCGGCGAAGGACGCCGACCAGTCACCGTAGGAGATCACCATCGCAGCCGTCGAAGCCGATCTCGCTTCCCGTCACGGCATCACGCAGTCGGTTCTGCGCACGTCGTGGGTGATGCAGAACTTCGCCGACGACCACCTCCCGGTCATCGACGGGGTGATCACGGCCCCGAGCGCCGGCGGTGGGGAAGCCTTCGTCGACGCGGCCGACATCGCAGCGGTCGCGGCCGAGACGCTGCTGGACCCGAAACCCACGCCTGGACCTCGGGGGCGGAGTGACCAAGATCGTGCTCCCTTCGGGGCGGACAGCCGGTGCAGCCCGCCTTCACCCAGATGATCGGCTTCCGGGTGATCACTGCTTCACGCGAAGACGATGGCAGTCGGCGTCGGCACCCAGGGGATGTGCGCATTGGATCGAGTGCCCGCCGCTGCACATGAAGATCGTCGACTCATCATCGAAGGCGATAAAGTCGTCGACCGTTTCACGTGCAGCGGCAACCACCTCGGGATCCTGCTGGGTAATTCCCAACCAGCCGCCGCTTTTACCGCGTTCCCGTGATTTACGTCGTCACCCTCGACGACACCGGAGTCATTGTGAAAACTGCGGGTTCGGCGCGACTCGCGGTGACGGCCGCCACCTGGACGGCCGCCTCCCCGAATCCGGTTCAGCCGACCGGTTCCCTGATGCGCAGCGACTCGCGGTACCAGTCCGCCGCTTCCGCCAGCCGCGGGCGGAAGCCCGGACCGGGGGAAACGCCGGTGAGCTTCCAGATGCGACTGCTCTCGTACCAGTGATCCCTCGTGAGCAGGGAGTACTGGTGGTCGGTCAACCAAGGCAGCTCCGCGCGCGTGCGGACGCGGTGCTTGTCGAGCGGCAGGTCGACGACGGGCAGCGGCAGGTCGAACAGCTCGCACATCGCGGTGACCAGTTGGCGCACCTGGACCGGGCGCGGGTCGGCCACGTGGAAGACCTCCCCACCTCGGCGGCTCGCACGGGGGTTGAGCGCCAGCACCGCGATCGCCGCGGCCAGGTCGGCCACCGCCACGAGCGACGCGAAGGCCGAGCCGCCCGCCGCCCACGCCGGGACCGCCTGGATCCAGCGGACCAGTGTCGGCACCACGTGCCGGTCGCCCGCGCCGTGGATCAGGTGCGGCCGCAGCACCGTGCCACCCGCGGCCAGCACCATGCGCTCGGCCGCCAACCTGGTCCGGCTGGTCGGCGACACCGGATCCGTCATCAGCCTGCGCCCCCAGCCCGGTTCCGCGACACCCCCGTGGACGCCGTCGCGGTAGACCGCGCACGTGCTGAGGTGCAGCACGTGCGCGGTGCCCGAGTCGCGCGCCTCCGCGAGGACGTTCGCCGTGCCGTCCTCGTTGACGGCCGTGCAGAGCGCGGGACCACCGCCCACCTGCGACGCGAGGTGCACCAGGGTGGTGCTCCCGGCGCACAGCCCGGCCAGGCTCGCGGCGTCGGTGAGGTCACCGAACCACGTCGTCACTCCCGCTTCCACCATCCACATCGGCACCGGACGCCGGGTAAGGACGCGGACCCGCGCGCCCATGCCCAGCGCGACCAGCTCACGCAGCACCGCGCTGCCCACGAAACCGGTCGCGCCGGTCACCACGATGTCCGGCCGGTCCGCCGTCGACCCCCGAGCGCTCATGACAAGCGCATGCCCAGCGTGCCGTGCGCGGCCGTGGCGCCGTTCTGCCGCACCTCGACCCGCACGGTCCGGGTGCGGTCCGATCCGGTGTCGTCCGCTTCGACCACCAGCTGGCAGTCGGAGTCGAACTCCACGTAACTGCCGAACTCGAACTCGACGCTCAGGGGAAGGGCGTACGGGTCGCCGATCGCCAGCAGGGCCGCTTGCCGCGCGCCTTCGATGAGCACCATGCCCGGCACGTGGTCGACCGCGTGGTCGAAGAGCACCGAGTGGTCCGGGTCGAACCGCAACGACCACGTGCCGTCCGCCGGCGCCTCCGCCACCAGCACGTCCTCCGCTCGGTCCCGACCGACCAGCGCCGGGGCGACCGCGGGCAGGAGCGCCGCCTGGAACGGCGTCGCCGCGAAGTGGTCGCCCCGCACCCGGCGGTAGACCGCCGGGGACACGCAGCGCCAGCGGTCCGACGCCGTGCCGATCCGTTGGCCGTCGCGGAAGCACTCGTAGTCCAACCGCATGCCGCCGACGTTCTTGCCCCGGTGCTCCACCTCGTGCGCGCTGACCTCCAGCACCACGTCGATCGGGCGGCCCTCGGTGGCCACTCCCGCCTCGCTGACCGAATACACCTTGTGGTCCGAGAGGAAGCCGTGGCTGAGCGGCACGCCGTACGCCCGGTGCGCGATGAGCAGTCCCGCCTGGCGCACCGTCTCCGCGTACAGCATCGGGTCGTGGAAGGCCCGTGTTCGCGGGCCGAAGAAGCTGTGCCGGCGCGGCCACTGCGCACCGACTTCGAACCTTCCCTCGCCGAGTACGTTCAGGTCGGTGACGAAGACCTCCGAGACGGCCGCGCGGTGCACGAGGCTCCGCGGGATCGTCTGCTGGAAGTCGACGGATCTTGTCACCGGCATTTCATTGATCTTGATTTCGGGTATTTTGCGCGCGGTCTCCTGAATCATGGTGCCGAACATGGCGGTCCTCCCAGAAGTTCTACCCCAGTACTCCCCGCCACATTCTTAGCGGAAATGAGCAGGTAAAACCATACCGACCGAGCGGTTTTTTTTGCTGGATTTCCTCAACCTCCCGACGTACACTGGACAATTGACGCATCCGCCGACACCGCCGGGGGTCCACTGTGGATCACTCGACGACCGACGAGAGGAACTGGGCGTGGCTCGCCAAGAGCGTGCAGAGCAGACACGGAAAGCGATCCTGGAGGCAGCCGCCTCCCGGTTCGACGCGGTCGGCTTTCTCGGCGCGAGCCTGTCGGACATCCTGACCGAGGCGGGTGTCACGAAGGGCGCGCTGTACTTCCACTTCAAGTCCAAGGAAGACTTGGCCGACGCGCTCGTCGACGAGCAGTTCGCGGTCTCCGAGCCCCTGTCGGCGATCGAGGATCCGGGACTGCAGACCGTCATCGACCTCACCTACGAGATGGCGGCCGGCCTCCAGTCCGACGTCCGGGTGCGGGCCAGCATCCGGCTCGTCATCGAGCAGGGCTCGTTCGTCACGCCCGCCGACAACGCCTACAAGCGGTGGATCGACACGATCCACGGCTGCCTGCTCGCCGCGAAGGCCGCGGGCGACCTGCGCAAGGAGATCAACACGCACGACCTCGCGCAGTTCGTGGTGGCCTCGTTCACCGGGATCCAGCTGAGTTCGCAGGTGTTGACCGGGCGGGCGGACCTGAAGGAGCGCGTCACGTTCATGTGGAACACGATCCTGGGTTCCGTGGTACCGCCCCGTCGGCTGCACAGGTTCACCTCGACGAGCGGGTCCACGGCCATGGAGTCCGCCTCGGTCTGAGGAACGCGGGGAACGGGCGGCCACCGGCCGCCCTTCTCATGCCTGCCCGCCGCCCGCCATCGTCCGCGGCGACCGTTCGTCCAGGTCGACGAGGCGCCACAGCTTCGCCAGCGCCGCGGCGAGGTCGGTGTCCAGCACGACGATCCGGCTGGAGACCACGGATTCGAGGCCGACGCAGGTGGCCAGCACCAGCAGTTCCACGGTCTCGGTCGACGCGTCGGCGCCGAGTTCGCCGCCGGCGACCGCTTCGGCGACGTACTGGCGCACCTGAGCCAGCCACGCTCGGGAGAACAGCACGAACCGCTCGTCCGTGGATCCCATCTCGCGCGCCAGGCGGAAGCTCGCGCCGACCTTCGGGTCGGTGTCGAGCCAGCGCATGAGCGCGCGACTGAGGTCGGCGAGGCGCAGCAGGGCGGGCCACCGCGTCGCGAGCTGCCGGTTCACGTGCTCGCGCAGCACGGCCACCGCGGTGACCTGCACCTCGTCGCAGATCTCGTCCTTGGACGAGAAGTGGAAGTACAGGCCACCCTTGGTGACACCTGCCGCGTGCGAGATGCCCACCATGCTGGTGGCCGCGTAGCCGTCCTGGTGCAGCAGCCTGGCTGCGGCTTCCAGCAACAGGCGCCGGGTCTCTTCCGAGCGTGCCTGCTTGGTCACCATCGGCCCCCATCTGCTCGTGCCGGCTGGCACAGGGAGTCCCGCACCTCATCGTACCCATCCATAATTACATACCAACCGCCCGGTTTACAAGTTGGAGACGGCCGATTCTGGCTCAACCACAGGGCAGTTGCCGACTTGCAACGAACCAAACAGACCGACCTCCCGGTTTTATCTTGAAAACCGGGCGGTCGGTTTAGTACACTGCCCACGTGGGACCGGGCACATGGGCGCTGGACACTCTGGGGGCGCCGGGCCGGGTAGTCCCGATCGACGTGGACTCCGGAGGGCAGAGGAATGAACTACGAGATACTCGGTCAGATGAGAATCGGGGGGCGGCCCGGTGTCAGCGCACCTCGGGCGCGCAAGATCGAAACGCTGCTCGCCGTCCTGCTGGCCAGGCACAACCAGGTGGCGACCACCGAGCACCTGATCAACGAGCTCTGGGGCGAGAACCCGCCCGCACGTGCGAGCGCCGCTCTGTACGTGTACGTCTCGCAGCTGCGCAAGCTGCTGCGCGGCACGGGTGACGACGCGGACGACAGCCCCGTCGTGACCAGCCCGCACGGCTACTCCCTGCACGTCGGCATCGACGAGCTCGACGCAGACCGCTTCACCCACCTCTACCAGCAGGGCCGGGCCCTGTACTGGGACCGCAGCTACAAGGAGGCCGCGACCGTCCTGCGCGCGGCCGCGAACCTGTGGCGCGGCGAGGCGTTCGGCGGCTTCGCCAACTCCCCCGACGTCCAGGCCTACGCCACCCTGCTGGAGGAGAGCAGGCTGGAGTGCCTGGAACTGCTGATGGAGACCGAACTGCTGATCGGCAGGCACCGCGAGGTCGTCGGACAGCTTTCCGCGCTGGCGAAGGAGCACACGCTGCGCGAGACGTTCTACGAGTACCTGATGACCGCCCTGCTGCGGTCCAACCGCAGGGCCGAGGCCCTGGAGACCTTCGCCTCCGCTCGGCACCACCTGGTCCAGCAGTTGGGCATCGAGCCCGGCAGCTCACTGCGGAAGCTGCACCACAGCATCCTGGTCGACGAGATGTCGGACGCGGTTTGATCCAGCCCCACCCGGCCCAGCGGCCCGGTCCA
Source organism: Umezawaea sp. Da 62-37 (assembly GCF_032460545.1). Taxonomy (GTDB): domain Bacteria; phylum Actinomycetota; class Actinomycetes; order Mycobacteriales; family Pseudonocardiaceae; genus Umezawaea. Next base: position 10,201,632 of record NZ_CP135965.1, on the reverse strand, counting down.
CCGCCACGAGCGGGGGCCGGGCCGCCTCTCGTTCAGCTCCGGTAGAGCGACACGACCGGTCCGCCGCACTCCGCGGGCTCGCCGTACCAACCGCCCCAGCGGCTGTCGAGCGCCAGTTCGGCCAACTCGGCCATGAGGTCCAGTTCCGAGGGCCACACGTAGCGCAGCGGCACGCGGGCGTCGGCCAGGAACAGCAGTTGGCGGGCGCAGTCGTGCCCGGTCACGAGCGGGTGCGCCGCCCACCCCACCGGATCGGGGTGGTGGCCCTGGACGACCAGCGCGCCGCCAGGGCGCAGCAGCGTCGCGAGCCTGCGGACGAGGCGGACCTGGTCCCGCTGCACGAGGAACCGCGAAAGGGCGTCGGAACCCGCGTGGACGACGTCGAAGCGCGAGGTGGGCAGGCTGTCGAAACCCGCCACCGCGACGGCGCACCCGTGCGCTTCGAGCGCGTCCGCCACCGGGCCGCCGCCCAGCACGAGCACGCGCGGACGGCGCGCGACCCGCTCGGCGATCTCGGCCAGGAAGGCCGCGGCACCCGCCGGATCGCCTGCCGGCGAGGCGAACCAGGCGTCGAGGGACCCGGCGGGCTTCTCGACGATGTGGGTCGACATCTGGCCACCTCACTTCACTCACTGCTCGGACATCTCTACGCAGAGTGCCCGACCGACCTAAAGTCGACCTTGCGCCCCTGGCACGACGAAGGCGGCCCGCGGGTGACCGCGGACCGCCGTCGGCGAGGACGCCGTTGTCGATCGATCGGACGTGGACCAGGCATCTTCCGGAACCCGGACGAGCCAGGACGAGGAACCCGCCCCCGGTGGTGGCCGTGGTGCCATGGGGAACACCACGACCGGACCGCCGGGGAACGCCGCAGCCGAACCCGCCGACGACGCCCCCGCCCGTGCCGGTTCAGCCTGCGGCGCGCTGGTGGAACTTCCGAACCGCGAAGAACGCGGCCAGCGCGGTGATGCCGACCCACCAGGCCAGCGCGAGCCAGCCGGTCGAGCCCAGCGCCGTGCCGTTCATCAACCCGCGGACGGCGTCGATGAGGACGGTCACCGGCTGGTTGTCCACGACCACCCGCATCGCCGCGGGCATCGACGCCGTGGGCACCAGCGCGCTGCTGGCGTAGGGGATGAAGACGAGGATCATGCCGAGGCCGCCCGCGCCCTCGACGGTCTTGGCGATCGAGCCCAGCAGCGTGGCGAGCCAGAACACGCCGGTCGCGAACAGCGCCAGCAGACCGACCGCGCCGAGCCAGCCGAGCACGTCACCCGAGGGGCGGAACCCGATGGCCAGGCCGACCGCGACCATCACCACCAGCGAGATCAGGCTGCGCAGCACCCCGGCCACGACGTGGCCCACGAGCACGGCCGGGCCGACCATGGGCATCGAGCGGAACCGCTCCACCAGACCCTGGGTGAGGTCCGAGGCCACCCCGACCACGGTGGTCGTGGAGTTGAAGCCGATGCTCACGACCACCAGGCCGGGCAGCAGGTAGTCGATGTAGGCCATGTCGGGAACGCTGATCGCGCCGCCGAACATGAAGCGGAACAGCAGCAGGAGCACCAGCGGCAGCGAGACCGCCTGGATCAGCATCTCCGGGTTGCGGGTGATGTGCTTGACGTTGCGCCCGATCAGCACCCGGCAGTCGGACAGCGCCAGCGCGAACGAGGAACGGCTCGGGGTCTCGGGGACCTGCGTCCCCTCGACCTCCCTGGACAGGGTCTGGGTCATCACTTCTCTCCCGCGGTTCCGGTAAGGGCGTGGAAAACGTCGTCGAGGGTCGGCTCGGACAGTTCGAGCCCGGTGGTCTCGAGGCCCGCGTCGGCGACCTGGTTGAGCACCCGCCGGACCTGGCCGGGCTGGTCGATGGCGACGCTGACCGTGTCGTCGATCAGCACACCGCCGACCACCTCGTGCGCGCGCGCCGCGTCGCCCGCGGTGGCGAAGGCCAGCTTCAGCCGCTCGCTGCCGACCTTGCGCTTCAGCTCGGCCGCCGTGCCCTCGGCGACCACGCGTCCCTTGTCGATCACCGCGATCCGGTCGGCGAGCTGGTCGGCCTCCTCCAGGTACTGCGTGGTGAGCAGGATCGTGGTGCCGCCGTCGAGCAGCGTGCGGATCGCGTCCCACATCGCCGAGCGGCTGCGCGGGTCGAGACCGGTGGTGGGCTCGTCGAGGAACAGCACCGGCGGCGAGGTGATCAGGCTGATCGCCAGGTCGAGCCTGCGGCGCATGCCGCCGGAGTAGGTCTTGACCTGGCGGTCGGCGGCGTCGGTCAGGTCGAACTGCGTCAGCAGCTCGGTGGCGCGGGTCTTCCCCTTGGCCGTGGCCAGGTGGAACAGGCGGGCCATCATCTCCAGGTTCTCGCGCCCGGTGAGCAGGTCGTCGACCGCGGTGTCCTGTCCGGTCAGGCCGATCTGCTCGCGCACCTTCCGCTTGGGCCCGGCGAGGTCGTGACCGTTGATCTTCACCGTGCCGCCGTCGGCGGCCAGCAGGGTGCTGAGAATGCGCACCGTCGTGGTCTTCCCCGCGCCGTTCGGGCCCAGCAGCGCGAACATCGTGCCGCGGGCCACGTTCAGGTCGACGCTCTCCAGGACGTCCACGTCCCCGTAGGACTTGCGCAGCCCCCGTGCTTCGATTGCGTAGCCGGTGACCATTGGTTACCTCTCCTCGTTCGGGTCAAGCTCTTTGGTGAAGCCGGGAAACTGTCCGCACCAGTGCCTCACAAGCCGGTTGGGGAAGGCAATAGTGGCCGGGTGGAGCCGGATTAGGGGTAGACACACGCCCTGCCGGTGGCCGCGAGGGGCCAACGGCACGGCGACTAGTCGTCGTCACCGCCTCCGATCGCCATGCTGATCAGGGCGTCGGTGTCGAGTTCGTCGATCGTGGCCGCCTCGACGACCGGCACCTCCGGCTCCGCCTCCTCCGGCAGGCGGACGCCCGCCAGCTCCAGCAATCCGTCGAGCAGGCCCGCGGAACGCAGCTCCTCCAGCGGTATGGCCGCCAGCGCTTGGCGAATCCCCTGCTCCGTCACGGTTTCCTCCGTGAACGCGACCGCGACCTCGGCGGGCGCCAGTTCGCCGACAAGGTGCTCGGCGAGGATGCGCGGCGTCGGGTAGTCGAAGATCAGGCTCACCGGCAGCCTCAGTCCGGTGACGAGGCAGAGCTTGTTGCGGAACCCGGTGGCGGACAACGAGTCGAAGCCGACCTCGTTGAACGAGCGGTCCGGCTCCACCACCTCCGGTCCGGTGTGGCCCAGCAGCGCCGCGGCGTGCGTGCGCACCAGGGTCAGCACGGCCGGGACGCGCTTGTTCACCGGTAGCCCGGCCAGCTTCTTCGCGAGCGACTCGGTGTCCTCGGCCGCGTCCTGCGCGGCACGACGGCCAGGAGCGCCTGCCAGACCGCGCAGCACGGCCGGGAGTTCGTCGTCGCCGGACGACGCCAGCACGCGCGTGTCCAGCGCGATCGGCACCAGCAGTGCCTCCGCCGAGCCCGCGGTCAAGTCGAGCAGCCGCAGTCCGTCCTCTGTGGACAGTGCGGTGATCCCGGTCTCGCCGATCCGGTGCGCGTCCGCGTCCTCCAGCGCCGCGCCCATGCCGCCGCCCCACAGGCCCCACGCCAGGGAGGTGCCCACGAGGCCCTCGGCACGTCGCCGGGAGGCCAGCGCGTCCAGGAACGCGTTGGCCGCGGCGTAGCTCGCCTGCCCCGGCGCGCCGAGCACCCCGGCGGCCGACGAGAACAGCACGAACGCGGTGAGGTCCAGTTCGCGGGTCAGCTCGTGCAACGTCCGCGCCGCGTCGGCCTTCGGTCGCAGCACGGTGTCGAGCCGTTCCGGCGTCAGCGACGTCAGCACGCCGTCGTCGAGGACGCCTGCCGCGTGCACCACCGCCCGCAGCGGCGCGTTCGCCGGAACACCGGCCAACAACGCGGCCGTGGCGTCGCGGTCGGCCACGTCGCAGGCGGCCAGGGTGACCTCGGCGCCGAGCGCGACCAATTCGTCGCGCAGTTCGACCGCGCCGGGGGCGTCGAGCCCTCGGCGGCTGGCGAGCAGCAGGTGCCGCACGCCGTGCTCGGCGACCAGGTGCCGCGCCACGGCCGTGCCGAGCGCGCCGGTGGCGCCGGTGACGAGCACCGTGCCCTCGGCGTCCCACACCGGGGCCGCCACCGCGTCGGCCGCCCTGGCCAGTCGCGGCACCAGCACCGCACCCGCCCTCAGCGCCACCTGCGGCTCGTCGGAGGCCGACACCGCGGCCAGCGTCCGGCCGGTCGGGGTGCCCGCGCCGAGGTCGACCAGCGCGATCCGGCCGGGGTGTTCGGCCTGCGCCGAGCGGACCAGGCCCGCCACCGCGGCACCGACCGGGTCGGGGCTTTCCCCTTCCCCGGCCGCCACGGCGCCACGGGTCACGACGATCATCGAGCCGTCGGCGAACCGGTCCGCGGTGAGCCAGGCCTGCAGGACTCCGAGCACGCGGTGCAGTTCCGCGTGCACGTCGTCGCCGCCCGCGGGCAGCACCAGCAGACCGGTGGCGTCCTCGATCGAACTGACGGCCTTGGCGCCCAGCGCGTCGGTGAGACCGAAGGAGTCCGGCCCCACCACCGTCCAGTCGGTGACCTCGGCCACCGCGTCGAGGTCGGCGTGTTCCCAGGCGAGGCGGAACAGCGAGTCCCCTCCGCCCGAGACGGCGGGCTGCGGAACCGCGGACATCGGGCGCAGCAGCAGCGACTCGACCGACGCGACCGGAGCCCCGGCGCCGTCGGCGACGTCCAGCGCGACCGCGCCGGTGCCGACCGGGCGGACGTGGACCCGCAGCGTCGTCGCGCCGACGGCGTGCAGCCGCACGCCTTCCCACGCGAACGGCAGCACCGGTTCACGTCCGGCGGCGCCGGAGACGCCGATGGTGTGCAGTGCGGCGTCGAGCACGGCCGGGTGGATGCCGTACCGGTCCACATCGGACACCCAGGCCGGGAGCTGGATCTCGGCGAACGCCTCGCCGTCGCGCTTCCAGGCCGCGACGAGCCCGCGGAACGCGGGGCCGTAGACCAGCCCGTCGGCGGCCAGCTCCTCGTAGGTCCCCTCCAGCCGCACCTGTTCGGCACCAGCCGGAGGCCAGGCCTTGAGGTCGAACTCCCGGCCCCTGTTCGCCTTGGCGAGCCTGCCGGTGGCGTGCCGCGTCCACGCGCCGGTCACGCCCTCGATCCGCGAGTGCACGCTGAACGAGCGGGTGCCGTCGCCGCCTGGCGCGTCGAGGGCGAACTGCACCCGAACACCGGTCCGCTCCGGCACGACCAGCGGGTACTCCAGGGTCAGCTCGTCGAGCCGCGGGCAGCCCGCCTCGTCGCCGGCGCGGATCGCCATCTCGACGAACCCGGTGCCGGGGAACAGGATCGAACCGCCGACGACGTGGTCGGCCAGCCACGGGTGCGTGCCGACGGACAGCCGTCCGGTGAACAGCAGCCCGTCGACGCCCGCCAGTTCGAGTGCCGTCCCGAGCAGCGGGTGGTCCTCCTGGCCGGGTGCCGAAGCCGTGCTCTCCAGCCAGAAGCGCTGCCGCTGGAACGGGTACGTCGGCAGCTCGACCGGTCGGGCGCCCGTGGGCTCGTACACCGCGGCCCAGTCGACGGCGACGCCGCTGACGTGCAGCCGCGCCACGCCGGTCAGGGCGGCGACGGCCTCGTCGTCCTCCTTGTGCAGCAACGAGGCCAGCACTTCGGGCCGCTCGTCGAGGCAGGCCGCGGTCATCGCGGTGAGCGTGGTGTCCGGGCCCAGCTCCAGGAACCGGTTCACGCCGTCCGCCGCGCCGCGCGCGACCGCGTCGAGGAAGCGCACGCCCGCGCGGACCTGGCCCACCCAGTACTCCGGCGAAGTCAGGTCGGCGGGTCCGCCGGTGACCGTGGAGATCACCGGGATCCGCGGCTCGGCGTAGGTCAATCCCGACGCCACCGCGCGGAACTCGTCGAGCATCGGGTCCATCAGCCGCGAGTGGAACGCGTGCGAGACGCGCAACCGCTTGGCGCGCTCGAACTTCGCCGCCACCTCGGCCACCGCGTCGGCGGCACCCGAGATCACGACGGCGCTCGGGCCGTTGACCGCGGCGATGTCCACGATGCCTCCGGCGGCTTCGAGCACCGCGTCGGGTGTCGCCTCGATCGCCGCCATGGCCCCTCCTCCGGGCAGCGCCTGCATCAGCGCGCCCCGCGCGACCACCAGTTCGGCCGCGTCCTCCAGTGACAGGACCCCGGCGCAGTGGGCCGCGCCGATCTCGCCGATCGAGTGGCCGATCAGCACGTCCGGCTTGACGCCCCACGAGCGCACCAACCGGAACAGCGCGACCTCCAGCGCGAACAGCGCGGGCTGGGTGTAGCGGGTCTCGTCGAGGCCTTCGCCGCTGTCGACCACTTCGCGGATCGGGCGGTCGAGATGCCGGTCCAGTTCGGCGCAGACCTCGGCGTAGGCCGCGGCGAACGCCGGGAACCGCTCCGCCAGCCGAGCCCCCATCCCCGTTCGCTGGGAACCCTGGCCCGCGAACAGGAACGCCGTGCGCCCGCCCGCGGTGGCGACACCGCTGACGACCCCGCGCGCCTCCTCCTCGTCGACCAGTGCCGCAAGACCGCGGACGAACTGCGGCGACCGGCTGCCGATCAGCACCGCGCGGCGGTCGAACGCGCTGCGCGTGGTGGCCAGCGAGAAGCCGATGTCGGCGAGGCTGCCTTCGGGGTCCTCGTCCACATAGGACATGAGCTGCTCGGCCTGTGCCCGCAGGGCCGCCGCGCCGCGGCCCGAGACCGGCCAGGCGACCGGACCGTCGACGTCCGGCACGACGCCCACCTCGCGGCGGTCGCCCTCCTCCAGGATCACGTGGGCGTTGGTGCCGCTGACACCGAACGACGAGACACCGGCCCGGCGGGTGTGCCCGTTCGGCAGCCACTTCACCGGCTCGACCAGCGCCCGGACCGCGCCGGACGACCAGTCGATCTCGGTGGACGGGCGGCCGACGTGCAGCGTCGCGGGCAATTCGCCCCGGCGCATGGCCATCACCATCTTGATCACCCCGGCCACGCCCGCCGCGGCCTGGGTGTGGCCGATGTTCGACTTGACCGAGCCGATCCACAGTGGACGCTCGGCCGACATCTCCTTGCCGTAGGTGGCCAGCAGCGCTTGGACCTCGATCGGGTCGCCCAGCTTCGTGCCGGTGCCGTGCGCCTCGACGGCGTCCACGTCCGACGCGGTGACCCCGGCGTCGGCCAGCGCCGCGCGGATGACGCGCTGCTGCGCGGGGCCGTTGGGGGCGGTGAGCCCGTTGGACGTGCCGTCCTGGTTGACCGCGCTGCCCGCGAGCACCGCGAGCACCGGGTGGCCGAGGCGGCGGGCCTCGGACAGCCGTTCCAGCACCAGCACGCCGACGCCCTCGGACCAGGTGGTGCCGTCGGCGTCGTCGGAGAACACCTTGCAGCGGCCGTCCGCCGCCAGTCCTCCCTGGCGGCTGAACTCGACGAACGTCTCCGGTGTCGCCATCACGGTCACACCGCCCGCCAGCGCGAGCGTGCAGTCGCCGCCGCGCAGCGCCTGGGCCGCCATGTGCATCGCGACCAGCGAGGACGAGCACGCGGTGTCGACGCTGACCGCCGGGCCCTCCAGCCCGAGGGTGTAGGACACCCGTCCGGTGACGATGGAGCCCGCGCTGTTCGCGCCGACGTAGTCGTGGTACTGGACACCCGCGTAGACGCCGGTCGGGCTGCCCTTGAGCGAGGACGGGTCGATGCCCGCGCGTTCGAGCGCCTCCCAGCACGCCTCCAGCAGCAGCCGCTGCTGCGGGTCGATCATCGGCGCCTCCTTGGGCGAGACGCCGAAGAACGCCGGGTCGAAGTCGCCGGCGTCGTAGACGAACCCGCCGCGGGCGACGTAGGTGGTGCCGGGGCGGCGGCCGGTCGGGTCGAGCAGGCCGTCGACGTCCCAGCCGCGGTCGGCGGGGAAGTCGCCGATGGCGTCGCGGCCGTTGGCGACCAGTTCCCAGAGCTGCTCGGGCGAGGCGACCCCGCCGGGCAGGCGGCAGGCCATGCCGATGATCGCGATGGGCTCGTCGGAAGCAGCCGAGGTCACCGCGACGACCTCGCCCGCGGTGCCCACCAGTTCGGCCAGCAGGTGCCGGGCCAGCACCAGCGGCGTCGGGTGGTCGAAGATCAGGGTCGCGGGCAGCCGCTGCCCGGTCGCCGCGCCGAGGCCGTTGCGCAGCTCGATCGCGGTGAGCGAGTCGAACCCGAGCGACTGGAACTGCGCGGACGGGTCGATCTCGTGCGCACCGCTGTAGCCCAGCACGGTGGCGGCGTGCCCGCGGACCAGGTCGAGCACGGCGTCGATCCGGTCCGCCTCCGGCAGGGCAAGCAGGCGGGCGGCGAAGGAGTCCACGGCGGCCGAGGCCGCACCGGCCGCGACGCGCCGGGTCGACCGTCCGGTGAGCTCCTCCAGGGTCTTCGGGATCCGGTCCAGCCCGCGCAGGGCGGCCAGGTCCAGCTTCACCGGCACGACGGCGGGGTGCCGGACGGACAGCGCCTGGTCGAACAGGTCCAGCGCGTCCGAAGTGGACAGCGGCACGACGCCGCCCGCGGCCAGGCGGGCGACCTCGGTCTCGGACAGGGTGCCCCCCATGCCGCCGACCTCGCCCCACAGGCCCCAGCCCAGCGACAGCGCGGGCAGCCCGTGCGCGACGCGGTGCGCGGCGAGCGCGTCGAGGAACGCGTTGGCCGCGGCGTAACCGCCTTGGCCCGGCGCGCCGAGCACGCCGGAGACCGACGAGAACAGCACGAACGCCCCGAGCGCGGTGGTGCGGGTGAGCTCGTGCAGGTTCAGCGCGCCGTCGACCTTCGGCCGCAGCACGGCGTCGACGCGGTCGGGGGTGAGCGCGGTGACCACACCGTCGTCGATGACACCGGCGGCGTGCACCACGGAGGTGAGCGGGTGCTCCGCGGGGATCGCGGCCAGCACCTCCGCGAGCGCGCCGCGGTCGGCGACGTCGCAGAGCGCGATGTCGACGTGCACGCCCAACTCGGCGGCCAGCGCCTCCAACTCGGGCGTGGCGCGGCGGCTGACCAGCAGCAGACGGCGGACGCCGTGCTCGCCGACGAGGTGCCGGGCGAGCTTGCCGCCGAGCGCGCCGGACGCGCCGGTGACCAGCACGGTGCCGCTCGGGTGGAAGTACGCGGGCTCGGACTTTGCCACGGTGCGCACGAGCCTCGGGACGAGGACCGCGCCGAAGCGGACGGCGGCCTGCGATTCCCCGGAGGCGAGGACCCGCGGCAGGACGGCGTCGACCTCGGCGTCGGCGTCGAGGTCCAACAGCACGAACGTGTCCGGGTTCTCCTCCTGCGCCGAGCGCACGAGGCCCCAGGCCGCGGAGGCGGCGAGGTCGGTGACGTCGCCGCCGACCGCGACGGCGCCGCGGGTGACCACGACCAGGCGCGCGTCCCGGGGGTGTTCCTCGGCGAGCCAGGTCTGCAGGGCGGCGAGCACGCGGTGGATCAACGAGTGGGTCTCCGCCGCGGTGCCCGCTTTGCCCGCGCAGTGGAAGACCTCGACCGCGGAGGTGTCCACAATGGACTCGGATTCGGCACGGCGCCACTCGATCCGGTAGAGCGGCGCTTCCGGGGCGACCGGTGCGGTGAACGCGCGGAACACGATCTCGGCGACGGTGGCGACGGGCTGACCCGCGGCGTCGGCGAGCGCGACTTCGAAGCCGTCCTCGGTGGTCGGCGTGAACCTCACGCGCAGGGCCGAGGCCCCGGTGGCGTGCAGCTCGACACCGGTCCAGCAGAAGGGGACCCGGCCGACCCCGCCGTCACCGCCGCCCGCGACGCGGAGCGCGTGCGTGCAGGCGTCGAGCGCGGCCGGGTGCAGGCCGAAGCGGTCGGCGTCGCTGTCCTCGGGCAGCACGACCTCGGCGAACACCTCGCGGCCTCGGCGCCAGACCGCGCGCAGCGACCGGAACAGCGGGCCGTAGGTGAGGCCGGTGTCGGCGAAGTCGTCGTACAGGCCGTCGATCACGACCGGCTCGGCGCCGGGCGGCGGCCACTCGGTCAGCTCGACACCGCGGTGCGACTGCGGGGCGACGGTGCCCTCGGCGTGCGACGTCCACGGGTCGTCGGTGCCCTCCGACCGCGAGTAGACGCCCACGGCGCGGACGCCGTTCCCGCCCGCGGCCCCGACCACCACCTGCACCTGGACACCGCCGCGGTCCGGGACGACCAGCGGGCTGCCGAGCGTGAGCTCCTCGATCCGGCCGCAGCCGACCTGGTCGCCCGCGCGGACCGCCAACTCCAGGAAGGCGGTGCCGGGAACGGTGACGACGTCGCCGAGCCGGTGTTCGGCCAGCCACGCGTGGGTCTCGACGGACAGCCTGCCGGTGAGCACGGCGCCATCGGTGTCGGCGAGCGCGACGGCCGCGCCGAGCAGCGGGTGCCCGGCGGAGGTGAGGCCCGCCGCGGTCATCTCGTCGCGGTTGGCGCGGGCGTCGAGCCAGTAGCGCTTGCGCTGGAAGGCGTACGGCGGCAGGTCGACGCGCCGGGCGCCCCTGCCACCGAACACCGCGGCCCAGTCCGGGACCACGCCGCTGACGAACAGCTCGGCGAGCGCGGTGAGCGCGGAACGGGGTTCGGAGCGGTCCTTGCGCAGGACCGGCACGACCACGGCGTCCGAGGACTGCCGGACGAGCGCGGACAGCACGCCGTCGGGTCCGACCTCGACGAACCGCGAGACGCCCTGCGCGCTCAGCGCGGTGATCCCGTCGTGGAACCGGACGGTCGCGCGGACGTGCGAGACCCAGTACTCCGGCGTGGCGATCTCGGTGCCCGCCACCGCGCCGGAGACGTTGGACACCAACGGGATCGTGGGCTGGGAGTAGGTGAGCGCGCGGGCCACCGCGGCGAACTCGGCGAGCATCGGTTCCATCAGCGGCGAGTGGAAGGCGTGCGACACCTTCAGCTTCGACGACTTGCGGCCCTTGAACCGCGCGACCGCGGCGGCGACCGCGTCCTCGGTGCCCGACAGCACCACGGAGTCCGGGCCGTTGATCGCGGCGATGCTCACGTCGGCGGTGAGCACCGGCGCGACCTCAGCCTCGGCCGCCTGCAGCGCGACCATCGCGCCGCCGCCGGGGAGCGCCTGCATGAGCTTCGCCCGCGCCGCGACGAGTGTCGCGGCGTCGGCCAGCGACAGCACACCGGCGACGTGCGCGGCGGCGAGTTCGCCGACCGAGTGGCCGAGCAGGAAGTCGGGCTTGAACCCCCACGAGGACAGCAGCCGGAACAGCGCGACCTCGATCGCGAACAGCGCGGGCTGGGTGTAGCCGGTCTGGTTGACCAGGCGCGGGTTGTCGAAGACGACCGTCTTGAGCGGACGGTCGAGGTGCCGGTCCAGCTCCGCGCAGACCTCGTCCAGCGCGACGGCGAACACCGGGAACGCGGCGGCCAGCTCGGCTCCCATGCCCGCGCGCTGCGAGCCCTGGCCGGAGAACATGAACGCGGTGAGCCCCTCGACCGGCGCACCGGTGACCAGGGTGGGCGACGGTTCGCCGTCGGCGAGGGCGGCGAGCGCGGACTTCGCGTCGGCTTCGGCGAGCACCACGGCGCGGTGGCTCAGCGGCGACCGCGAGGTCGCCAGCGAGAACCCGAGGTCGAGCGGTGACAGACCGTCCACAAGGGACCCCAGCCGCCCCGCCTGCGCCTTCAGCGCGGCGGTGCCGTGCCCGGCGACCGGCCACGGGACCGGGACCCCTTCCGGCCAGCTGGGCGCGACCTCGTCGGACTCGGCGGAGGGCGCCTCCTCGACGATCACGTGCGCGTTGGTGCCGCTCACGCCGAACGAGGAAACACCGGCGCGGCGCGGCTTCTCCCCCGCGGGCCACGGGTGCTCCTCGCGCAGCAGCTCGACCTTCCCGGCCGACCAGTCGACCTCGGTGGACGGCTCGGTGACGTGCAGGGTCTTCGGCAGCAGGCCGTTGCGCAGGGCCATCACCATCTTGATCACGCCGCCGACACCCGCCGCGCCCTGGGCGTGGCCGATGTTCGACTTGATCGAGCCGAGCCGCAGCGGGCGGTCCCGGTCCTGGCCGTAGGTGGCGAGCAGGGCCTGGGCCTCGATCGGGTCGCCCAGCGTGGTGCCAGTGCCGTGGCCTTCCACGGCGTCCACGTCCGACGCCGAGAGCTGCGCGTTCGCGAGCGCCTGGCGGATGACCCGCTGCTGCGACGGCCCGTTCGGCGCGGTGAGGCCGTTGGACGCGCCGTCCTGGTTGACCGCGGAGCCGCGCACGACGGCGAGGACGGGGTGGCCGTTGCGGCGGGCGTCGGACAGCCGCTCCAGCAGGAGCGTGCCCGCCCCCTCGGCCCAGCCGGTGCCGTCCGCGCTGTCGGAGAACGGCTTGCAGCGGCCGTCGGCGGCGAGCCCGCGCTGGCGGCTGAACGCCACGAAGGGCCCCGGCCGCGACATCACCATCACGCCACCGGCCAGCGCCAGCGCGCAGTCGCGCTGGCGCAGCGCCTGCACGGCCAGGTGCAGGGCGACCAGCGACGACGAGCAGGCCGTGTCGATCGTGATGGCGGGTCCCTCGAGCCCCAGCGCGTAGGCGATCCGGCCGGAGATGACCGAACCGGCGTTGCCGGTGCTCAGGTAGTCCTGGACCTCACCGGCGAGCACCGACTGCGGCAGCTCGTCGTAGTAGTCCTGGTCACCGCTGCCGAGGAACACGCCGACCTGCTGCTTGGCCAGGGAGTGCGGTGCGATGCCACCGCGTTCGAAGGTCTCCCACGCCAACTCCAGCACGAGCCGCTGCTGCGGGTCCATGGCGAGCGCCTCGCGCGGCGAGATGCCGAAGAAGGCCGCGTCGAACTGGGCGACGTCGTGGATGAAGCCGCCCTCGCTCACGTAGCTCGTGCCGGGGCTGTCGGGATCGGCGTCGAACATCGTGTCCAGGCCCCAGCCGCGGTCGGCCGGGAACGCGCCGATGGCGTCGCGGCCGTGGGCCACCAGCTCCCAGAGGTCCTCCGGTGAGCGGACGTCGCCGGGGTACCGGCAGCCCATCGCGACGATCGCGATCGGCTCGGTCTCCGCGGCCTCCACCTCGCGCAGCCGCTCCCGCGTCTCCTGCAGGTTGGCGGTCACCCGCTTCAGGTAGTCGACCAGCTTGCTCTCGTCAGTCATCGTGGCAACCTCTTGTCGCTGGGTGGAGGGGCGCTCAGGCGCCGAGTTCGTTGTCGATGAGGGCGAACAGCTCGTCCGTGGTCGCGGTCTGCAGCAGGTCGGTGCTCTTGGTGCCCCCCAAGGTCTTGTGCAGGGTGGACACCACCGCCTGGAGCCGGGCGACGATCCGGGACCGGTCGATCTCCGCCGCGTCCAGTGCGGCGGCGGCGGCCTCCAAGCGGTCCAGCCCGACCTCGAGCGGGACGGCGGTCTCCCCCTCGCACAGCCGGGTCCACAGGTGCTCGGCCAGTGCCTGCGGGCTGACGTGGTCGAACGCGATGGTCGCCGGGAGCTTCAGCCCGGTGGCCGCGCCGAGCCGGTTGCGCAGGTCGACGGCGGTGACGGAGTCGAAGCCCAGTTCCTTGAAGGCGCGGCCGGGATCGACCGCCGCTCCCCCGTCGTACCCGGCGACCACGGCGACCTGGCCGCGCACCAGCTCCAGCAGCGTCCGCCGCTGCTCGGCGGGAGGCACCGGGGCCAGCCGCCCCTTCAGGTCACCGGTGTCCTCCACCGCTTCGGCGGTGTCGTCGGCGGCCTCGGGCAGCGCGCGCAGCAACGGCCTCGGGCGCGCGAGCTGGTACACCGGGGCGAACACGCTCCAGTCGATGTCGGCGACGACCAACTGGCTCTCGTCGTGGTCGAGCGCTTGGCCGAGGGCTTCGACCGCGAGCCCCGGCGCCATCTCGGCCAGACCCGTGCGGCGCAGGAGATCGCCCGCCTCGGCGTCGACCATGCCCCCGCCGCCCCAGGAACCCCAGGCGATCGCGGTCGCGGTGCGCCCCGCGGCGCGACGACGGCGGGCGAGCGCGTCGAGGTAGGCGTTGCCCGCGGCGTAGGCGGGTCTGCCGGAGGTGCCCCACACCGCGGCACCGGACGACATCAGCACGAACGCGTCCAGTTCGGTGTCGCCGAGGAGCCGGTCGAGCAGTGCGGCGCCGACGACCTTGGCGCGGGTGGCGGCGGCGAACTGCTCCGGCGTCACGTCGCCCAGTGCCGGCTCGTCGGTCAGCACGCCCGCGGCGTGCACGACGGCGGTCGGCGGGTGCTCGGCGAGCAGAGCCGCCAGCGCGCTCTCGTCGGAGACGTCGCAGGCCACGACCGTGACGCGGGTGCAGGCCAGCTCGTCGACCAGTTCCCGTGCGCCCTCGGCGTCGAGCCCGCGGCGACTGGTGAGCACGAGGTGCTCGGCGCCCCGGCCCGCCAGCCACCGGGCGACGTGCGCTCCGACGGCACCTGTGCCGCCGGTGACCAGCACGGTCCCGCGAGGCTTCCACTCGGCCGCGGTCCCGCTCAGCGGGGCGCGCACCATGCGCCGGGCGAACACCCCGGACGGCCGGATCGCGACCTGGTCCTCACCGTTCACCCCGGACACCACGGCGCACAGGCGCGTGACGTCCGCGGTGCCGTCGAGATCGACCAGGCCGCCCCAGGTCGCGGGCTGGTCGAGACCGACGACCGTGCCGAGGCCCCAGACCGCCGCGACGGCCGGGTCGGCGTCGGAGAACGCGTCCACCGCGACCGCGCCGCGGGTGACCACCCAGACGGGCGCGTCGGCGTCGACGTCCCGCAACGCCTGCAACACCGCGATGGTCCCGGCGACAGCGCTGCTCAGCGCCGGGTGCTCCGGGTGCTCGCGGGGGTCGAGGGCGAGCAGCGACAGCACGCCGTCGAACTGGCGGAGCGCCATCGCCCCGGTGAGCGCCTCGGTCAGCGTCGCGCGGTCCGCGTCCGAGGAGACCCGCACGACGTCGCCCTGCTCGGCGAGCGCGTCGGCCACCTCGGCCGCTTCGGGGACGCCCGCCGGGACGACGACCAGCCAGGTGCCGGTCAGCCCGCCGGTGACGCCGCCCAGCGGCGCCCACGAGACGCGGTAGCGCCATGAGTCCACAGTGGACTTGGCGGTGCGGCCCGCGTGCCACGAGGCGAGCGCCGGGACGAGTTCCGCGAGCGGGGCGGGCTCGACGCCGAGCCGGGCGGCGAGCGCGTCGACGTCACCGGTCGTGACGTCCTGCCAGAACTCCTCGTCGGCCACCGACGCGGGCGCGGGCGGCGCCGCGGCTTCCTCGTCGAGCCAGAAGCGCTGGTGCTGGAACGGGTACGTCGGCAGGTCGACCGTCCGCGCGCCGGGGACCAGCGGAAGCCAGTCCGCCGCGCCGCCGCGGACGTGCAGCTCGGCGAGCGAGGTGGTGAACCGGGTCAGCCCGCCCTCGTCGCGGCGCAGGGTGCCCACGACGGTGCCGGCGCGCCCCCCGTCGTCCAGGGTCTCCTGGATGCTCATGGCCAGCACCGGGTGCGGGCTCACCTCGACGAACCGGGTGTAGCCCGCCGCGGCGAGCGTCGCCACGACCGGCGCGAACCGGACCGTGGTGCGCAGGTTGGCGAACCAGTAGCCCGCGCCGACCGTGTCCTCGCCGACCGGCTCCTCGGTCACCGTGGACGTCATGGCGACGTCACCCCGACGGGGCGCGATCGGGCCGAGGTCGACCAGCAGGCGGTCGGAGAGGTGCTCTACGTGCGCGGAGTGCGACGCGTAGTCCACCGGCACGCGCTTGGCGCGGAAGCCCTCGGCGACGAGCTGGTCGCGCAACTGGTCGAGCGCGTCGCCGTCACCCGACAGCACGGCCGAGGTGGCGCCGTTGTCGGCGGCCAGCGAGATCCGGCCGCCCCAGGCGTCGAGCCGGGACCGCAGGTCGGCTGCGGAGACCCCCGCGGCGAGCATCCCGCCGCCGCGACCGCCGAGCACGTCCCCGATCGCCTTGCTGCGCAACGCGACGACCCGTGCGCCGTCCTGGATGGACAGCGCGCCCGACACGGTCGCGGCGGCGATCTCGCCCTGCGAGTGGCCGATCACCATGTCCGGCTCGACACCGAGCGCCCGCCACTGCGCGGCCAGCGAGACCATCACCGCCCACAGCACCGGCTGGACGACGTCCACCCGGTCGGCGGGCGGGGTGCCGGGCTCACCGCGCAGCACGGCGAGCACCGACCAGTCGGTGAACTCCCGCAGCGCGGCGTCGCACTCGGCCATCCGCTCGGCGAACGCCCGCGACTGGTCCAGCAGCTCGGTGGCCATGCCCGTCCACTGGGAACCCTGACCGGGGAAGACGAACACGGTCTTGCCGCGGACGTCGGCGGTGCCGGTGACGACGTCGGTCCGCGAGCCGCCCACCGCCAGCGCGCCCAGCGCCTCGACGGCCTGCGCGCGGTCCGCCGCGAGCACGACGGCCCGGTGGTCGAGCTTCGCGCGCCCGGTGACGAGGGTGTGCGCGACGTCGGCGAGCGCGTCGCCGGAGGTCCGCACGTGGGACGCCAACCGGGCGGCGGCCTCGGCCAGCGCGGCCGGGGTCTTCGCCGACAGCACCAGCGGGCTGACCGCGGTCGTGCCGGCCGAGGTCGGGGGGCTCGCCGTGACATCGGCCTCCGGCGCCTGTTCCAGGATGACGTGCGCGTTGGTGCCGCTGACCCCGAACGACGACACCGCGGCGCGGCGCGGACGGGCCACCTCCGGCCAGTCGCGCGGCTCGGTGACCAGTTCGACCGCACCCGCCGTCCAGTCGACGTGCGTCGACGGCGTGCCGACGTGCAGCGTGCGCGGCACCCGGCCGTGTCGCAGCGCCTGCACCATCTTGATCACGCCCGCGACCCCGGCCGCGGCCTGCGGGTGCCCCATGTTGGACTTGATCGAGCCGAGCAGCAGCGGCTCGCCCGTGGTGCGCTGCCCGTAGGTCTCCAGCAGCGACTGCGCCTCGATCGGGTCGCCGAGCGCGGTGCCGGTGCCGTGGGCCTCCACGACGTCCACATCGGACCGCGACAGCCCGGCGTCGACCAGCGCGGCCTCGATCACCCGGACCTGCGACGGGCCGTTGGGCGCGGAGAAGCCGTTGCTGGCGCCGTCCTGGTTGACCGCGGTGCCGCGGAGCAGGGCGAGGACGCGGTGTCCGTTGCGGCGCGCGTCGGAAAGCCGCTCCAGCGCCAGGACGCCGACGCCCTCGGCCCACGACGTGCCGTCGGCGTCGTCCGAGAAGGACTTGCTGCGGCCGTCGGCGGCGAGCCCGCGGCGTCCGCTGAAGTCGATGAACATCTCCGGGGTGCCCATCACCGCGACGCCGCCCGCCAGCGCGAGCGTGCAGTCGCCGTCGCGCAGGCCTTGCGCGGCCATGTGCAGCGCGACCAGCGACGACGAGCAGGCGGTGTCCACCGACACCGACGGGCCTTCGAGCCCGAGGGTGTAGGAGACCTGCCCGGAGACCAGGCTGCCGTCGGGGCTGCCCCCGCTGTAGTCGTGGTACATCACCCCGGCGTAGACGCCGGTCGGGCTGCCCTTGAGCGACTGCGGGTCGAGCCCGGCGCTCTCGAACGCCTCCCACGCGGCCTCGAGCAGGATGCGCTGCTGCGGGTCGGCGCGGCGGGCGTCGCGAGGGCTGATGCCGAAGAACTCGGCGTCGAAGTCCGGTGCCCCGTAGAGGAATCCGCCGTGGCGCGTGTAGGTCTTGCCGGGCCGTTCGGGCGTCGGGTCGTAGATGCCCTCGAGGTCCCAGCCGCGGTCGGCGGGGAATTCCCCGATCACGTCGCGACCCTCGTCGACCACCGTCCACAGGTCGTCCGGCGTGCGGACGCCGCCGGGGTAGCGGCAGCTCATCCCGATGATCGCGATGGGTTCGGCGTTCCTGGCCTCCAACTCCTGCACTCGACGCCGTGCCGCCTGCAGGTCGGCCGTCGCGCGCTTCAGGTAGTCGCGGAGCTTGTCCTCGTTCCCCATGGCTTTCGCGTTCATCTCATGCCCAATTCGTCGTCCAGCACGGCAAAGAGCTCGTCGTCGGTGGCTTCGTCCAGATGCGCGGCCTCGGCGCCGCCGGTGTTGGCGTCGGCCCACTTGCGGACCAGCGCGTCGAGCCGGGCGGTCACCTTCACGGTCGAGCCGTTGAGCGACCCGGCGCCCGCGAGCAGCGCCTCCAGGCGGTCGATCTCGGTGAGCAGCGGCTCGGCGGGACCGCGTCCCTGGCCGAGCAGCGCGTGCAGCCGCCTGGCGAGCGCGGCGGGCGTCGGGTGGTCGAACACGATGGTCGCGGTCAGCTTCAGGCCGGTCAGCGCGCCGAGCTGGTTGCGCAGCTCCACCGAGGTCAGGGAGTCGAAACCCATCTCCTGGAAGGCCCGCCCGGAGTCGACGGACGTTGCCGAAGCGAGCCCCAGCACCACCGCCACCTGGCCGGACACGACCTCCAGGAGGTGCGCCTCGCGTTCGGATTCCGGTAGCGCGGCCAGTCGGGCCGCCACGGCGCCGTCGCCCTTCGAGGCCGTTCGGCGCGGGGTCGCGGGCTTGACCAGCCCGCGCAGGATCGGCGGGAGGGTGTCGCCGCGGGCGCGCAGGGCCGGGAAGTCGAGCTTCACCGGGGCGAGCACGGCGTCGTCGGCGACGAGGCAGCTGTCGAGCAGGGCGAGGGCGTCGACGGTCGCCATCGGCGGGGTGCCGAGCCTGCGCAGGCGACGGAGGTCGGCCTCCTCCAGTTCTCCGGCCATGCCGCCGTCCTCGGCCCAGGCGCCCCAGTCCAGCGCCGTCGCCGGGAGTCCCTGGGCGTGGCGGTGGTGGGCCAGCTCGTCGAGGAAGGCGTTGGCGGCGGCGTACCCCGCCTGTCCGGCCGCGAGGACGGTGCTCGCGGCGGAGGAGAACAGGATGAACGCGTCGAGGTCCTTGGTGAGCTCGTGGAGGTTCCAGGCGCCGTCGACCTTCGGGGCGAAGACGCGGTCCAGCTCGTCGGCGGTGAGGTTCTCGACGCGACCGGCGGACGGGACGCCCGCGGCGTGCAGGACCGCGGTCAGCTCGACCCCGTCCACCAGTGCCCGCACCGCCTCGCGGTCGGTGACGTCGCAGGCGGTGATGGTGACCTCGGCGCCCAGCTCCGCGAGTTCGTCCCGCAGATCGGCCGCGCCGGGGGCGTCGGCGCCCCTGCGGCTGGTGAGCAGCAGGCGTCGGACACCGTGGTTGGCCACCAGGTGCTTCGCGACGACGGCGCCGAGCCCGCCCGTGCCGCCGGTGATGAGGACCGTGCCCTCGGGGTTCCAGCCCAGCTCACCGGACCGCGGCGGCGCCGCGACCAGGCGCGGCACCACGACCTCGCCGTCGCGGACGGCCACCTCGGGTTCGCCGCAGGCCAGCGCGGCGTCGACGTCGTCACCGTCGACGAGCACGAACCGGCCGGGGTTCTCGGCCTCGGCCGCTCGCACCAGGCCCCACACCGGGGCCATGGCCGGGTCGACGTCCTCGCCGTGCACCGACACCGCGCCACGCGTGACCACGGCCAGGCGGGTTCCGGGATCCGATTCCCGGATCGCGGCGAGCACCTGCAAGGTGACCGCGCGGGCCTGCTCCGGAACCCGGCCGTCCGGCTTCCCCACGTCCAGGACCTTCGTGGCACCGGTGTGCCCGGCACCGGACGCGGGCTCCCAGGCGACGCGGAACAGCGAGTTCGGCGCCAGGCGGTCGAGCGAGATCGGGCGCGCTGCCAGTGCTGCCACGGACAGCACCGGTGCTCCGGTGGCGTCGGCGATCCGCAGCGCGATGGTGTCCCGGCCGGTCGGCGACACGTGGACGCGCAGCGCGCCCGCCCCGGCGGCGTGCAGGGTCGTGCCGCTGAAGGAGAAGGGGAGCATCGGCCCGGCCTCGCCGTCCCGCGGGGCCGGACCGAGCAGCTGGGCGTGCATCGCGGCGTCGAGCAGTGCCGGGTGCAGGCCGTAGTCGCGAGCGTCGACACCGTCGGGGAGGGTGATCTCGGCGTACACCTCGTCACCGCGCCGCCACATCGCGCGCAGGCCCTGGAACGCCGGGCCGTAGTGGTAGCCCGCGTCGGCGAGTTCGGCGTAGGGGTCGGCGAGCGCGACCTCGACAGCACCCGCGGGCGGCCACTCGACGAGGTCGAACGAGGGCCCGTCCGCCTCGGCCGTCACGAACCCGTCGGCGTGGCGGATCCAGTCGTCCTCACCGTCGGGGCGCGAGTGGATGGTCACCCGCCTGCGGCCGTCGTCCTCGGCTTCGACGGAAACCTGGATCGCCGCGCCCGCGCCCTCGGCGAGGGTGAGCGGGGCCTGAAGCGTCAGCTCCTCGATCCCGGCGCAGCCGACCTCGTCGGCGGCGCGGCGCGCCAGCTCGACGAACGCCGTCCCCGGCAGCAGGACCGCGCCGAGCACCACGTGGTCGGCGACCCACGGCACCGCGGCCGCGGACAGCCGTCCGGTGAGCACCACCGCGTCCACCCCCGGCACCCGGACGACGGCGCTGAGCATCGGGTGCGCGGCGGCCTGCTGGCCGTGGTCCCCGGCGTCCCCGGTCGCGGTGGTGGCGGCCTGCCAGTAGCGGGTACGGCGGAAGGCGTAGGTGGGCAGCCCGACGCGGCGGGCGCCGGGGTAGAACGCCCGCCAGTCGACGGGAACCCCCCTGGCGTGCAGGCTCGCGACCGCGGTGACGACGGAGTGGGCCTCGTCGTGGTCCTGGCGCACGGCCGGGACGAAGAGGAGCGACTCGTCGTCGAGGGCGGTGCTCGCGGCCGTCGTGAGCACCGCCGCCGGGCCGATCTCGACGAACGTCCGGACGCCTTCGCCGACGAGGGAGCGCACGCCGTCGTCGAACCGGACGGTGGCGCGGACCTGGTCCACCCAGTACTCCGGCGTGGCGAGGTCGGCGTCGGGGGACGCGGTGGAGGTGATCGGGATCTCGGGCTTGGCGTAGGTGAGCTTCCCGGCCACGGCGGCGAACTCGGCCAGCATCGGCTCCACCAGCGGCGAGTGGAAGGCGTGCGAGACGCGCAGCTTCGACGTCCTGCGCCCTTCGAAGCGCGCGACGACGGCGGCGACGGCGTCCTCGGTGCCCGAGACCACCACCGAGTCGGGGCCGTTGATCGCCGCGATGCTCACCCCGGCCGTCAGCAACGGGATGAGTTCGGTCTCGGTGGCCTGGATCGCGACCATCGCGCCGCCCTCCGGCAGCGCTTGCATGAGCCGGGCGCGGGCGGTGACGAGCGTGCAGGCGTCGTCGAGCGAGAGGACGCCCGCGACGTGGGCCGCGGCCAGTTCGCCGATCGAGTGGCCGAGGAGGTGGTCGGGCCGGACGCCCCACGATTCGAGCAGCCGGTACAGCGCGACCTCGAACGCGAACAGCGCGGGCTGCGTGACACCGGTCCGCGCCAGCGCTTCGGCGTCGGCCAGCACCGCCCGGTCGAGGTCGAGCCCGTCGCACACGACCTGGAGGGCCTCGGCGAACACCGGGTACTTCGCGGCGAGGACCGCGCCCATCCCGGCGCGCTGGGCGCCCTGGCCGGTGAACAGGAAGGCCGTTCGGCCGGTGCCCCGGCGGTCGCGGACCACGTTCGGCGCGTCCCCGCCCTCGGCGAGCGCGAGCAGCCCGGTGAGCACCTCGGCGTTCCCGGAGCCGACGACGACGGCGCGGTGGTCCAGCGCCGAGCGGGTGGTGGCCAGGGAGAAACCGATGTCCTCCAGGGAGTTCCCCGCCTCGAAGCGGTCGACGAGCCGCTGGGCCTGTGCCGCGACGGCGGCCGCGGAGTCCGCCGAAACCGGCCACGCGACCACGGGGAGCTCGACCTGGCGCTCCGGCTCCTCGGGAGCGGGGTCCGCCTGTTCGATGATCACGTGGGCGTTGGTGCCGCTGATGCCGAACGACGACACCGCGCCCCGGCGGGGCCGCGCCACCGCGGGCCACTCGCGGGCCTCGGTGAGCAGTTCGACCGCCCCCGCCGACCAGTCGACGTGCGGCGACGGGGCGTCCACGTGCAGGGTCTTCGGCAGCACGCCGTGCCTGATGGCCTGCACGACCTTGATCACACCGCCGACACCGGCGGCCGCCTGCGTGTGCCCGATGTTGGACTTGAGCGAGCCGAGCCACAGCGGCGTCCCGCGGTGCTGACCGTAGGTCGCCAGCAGCGCCTGCGCCTCGATCGGGTCACCCAGCTTCGTGCCGGTGCCGTGGCCCTCGACCATGTCGACGTCCTTCTCGGACAGTCCGGCGTCGGCGAGCGCCCGCCGGATCACCCGCTGCTGCGCCGGGCCGTTGGGGACGGTCAGGCCGCTGGAGGCGCCGTCGGAGTTCACCGCGCTGCCGCGCACGACCGCGAGGACGTCGTGGCCGAGGCGCCGAGCGTCGGACAGGCGCTCGACGACGAGCACGCCGACGCCCTCGCCCCAGCCGGTGCCGTCGGCGCCGGCGGCGAAGGCCTTGCAACGGCCGTCGTCCGAGAGGCCGCGCTGCTCGCTGAAGTAGACGAACGTCTCGGGCGTCGCCATCACCGTGACGCCGCCGACGAGGGCCAACGAGCAGTCGCCGCGGCGCAGCGCCTGCGCGGCCCAGTGCAGGGCGACCAGCGAGGACGAGCACGCGGTGTCCACCGAGACCGCCGGTCCTTCCAGCCCGAGCGCGTAGGCGACCCGACCGGAGACGACGCTGCCCGCGGCGGCGTGGCCGGGGTAGTCGTGGTACATCACCCCGGCGAACACACCGGTGCCGCTGCCGCGCAGGGACTCCGGCACGATGCCCGCGCGTTCCAGCGCGGTCCAGGACGTCTCGAGCAGCAGCCGCTGCTGGGCGTCCATCGTGAGCGCCTCCCTCGGCGAGATCCCGAAGAACTCCGGGTCGAACTCCGCGGCGTCGTGGAGGAAACCGGCTTCGCGCGTGTTCGTGGTGCCGGGGCGCTCCCCCGCCGGGTCGTACAGCCGGTCCAGTGGCCAGCCGCGGTCGGTCGGGAACGCGCTGATCGCGTCGGTGCCGTCGTCGACCAGGTCCCAGAGGTCCTCCGGGGAGGAGACCCCTCCGGGGTAGCGGCAGTCCATGCCGACGATCGCGATCGGCTCGGCGTCGCGCTGCCGGACCTCGTGCAGGGCCCGCTTGGCCTCGCGCAGATCGGTGGTCGCGCGTTTCAGGTAGTCGAGCAGTTTCCGCTCGTTCTCGGCGCTCACGCCACTGCCCCCATTCCGGCGTTCGGCCGGGAAATAACAGAAGAAACGGTACTCACGTAATCGACCACCTAACCGCGAAAAGGGGTGGAAGGTGCCTCGTCGAAAACGCTACCGAGGTCTTGTCCACCACCCCACCCCTAATGGGTCCGGGGTGGCCCCTCAATTCAGCGGGTCAGTTCGGCCGCCATCGCGCGCGGCGCGGGCAGGGCGGCGATCTCGTCCCGCAGCGCGTGCGCGGCACCGCGGAGCGCGTCGTCCGCGGTCAGCTCCGGGATCCGCTCGGCGGATCCCACGTGGCCGGCACCGGCGGCGGCGATGCGCGCGGCGAGCGCCGATCCGGTCAGGGAGAGCTGCGGCAGGCCGTGCGCCGCCGCCGCGAGCGCGAGGGCGGCGTCGCCGTCGTGGACGACCGCGGCGCACGTCGGCAGCAGCGCGGCGGGCGGCGCGGAATCGACGAACCGCACGCCTGCCGGTACGGCGATCCCGGCGGGCACCCGGTCGGGATCGGTCGCGCACACGAACTCGACGTCCAGCCCGGCGACGGCGGCGAACACCGGCTCGAACAGCGTCGCGTCGGCGATCGAGAGCAGGACCCGGCTGCGCCTCGTCCTGCGGCGCAACCAGTTCGGCACCACGACGGGGCCGAAGTAGGGCACGTGCCGGACGGCGCGGGCTCCCGTGCCCGTGTCCCGCAGGGACGGCGGCACGGTGTCGAACGTCGTGTCGGCGGCTCCGGCGTCCGGCTCGTCCAGCGCTCCCAGCAACCGGACCGCGACGGCGTCGACGGCACGGGCGGCCAGCGTCCCCGCCTGCGCCCGCGCGTCGGAGACGACCACTTCCGGCCGCCACAACTCGGCGAACTCGACCAGCGCCGCGGACTCGGCGAGGCCGGCTGCGTCGCCATCTTCGAGGTCGACGGCGACACAGCCGGTGCGGAGCACCTCGTCGACGAACGACGACCGTCCGGCGATCTTCACGTCATGGCCCGCGGTCCGCAGCGCCCACGCCAGGGGCACCAGGTTGTGCAATCGCGCGGGCGACGACGGAACAGCCAGTAGTACGCGCATTGGAACCCACTCCAGAAAAGGAACCGGGCCTGCCCGGTGCGGATAGTCGAATTCGAGACTATCCACGCCGGGCAGGCCCGCGAACCCCTAAAAGAATTGTGCACGTTCCGGGAGGCTTCCACCCCGGAACGCGCACGAATCCCGCTACTGCCCCGGCAACGTGATCGCTTCGATCGGGCTGTGCCGCATGGCGAGGCGCGCGGCGAGCGCGGTCACCGGCCAGACGATCAGGAACACCGCGAGCACGACGGCCAGGAACACCCAGACCGGACCGGACGGGATGATCTCGCCGGTCGTGATCGCCATCGGCAACACGGTGAACAGCGAGATCCCGATGCCGAGCACCAGCCCGACCACCGCCACGATGCCGCCCTCGATGAACAGCATCCGCCGGACCTGCCCGCGGTCCGCGCCCGCGAGCCGCTGGGCGCCGAACTCCCGGCGACGGGCCAGCACGGCGACGGCCAGGGTGTTCACCGCCGCGATCGCCGCGTAGGCGATCGCCAGCACCGCCAGCAGGTAGTTGATCATCGCCTCGACGTCGGCGCCCGCCTGGAAACTCGCCAGCAGCGCGTCGTTGTCGCCGACGGAGACGCCCGGCCAGTCCCCCAGCCGGTCGGAGAGCGCGGACACGAGGTCGCTCGCGTCCTGCCCTTCGGCGGCCTTCACCAGCACCTGCGAGGGCAGGCCGGCGGTGGTGTGCGCGGCCAGGAGTTCGGCGGGCAGGACCATGCTCGCGTAGCTCGACGGGCTGTCGAGCAGCGCGACCACGGTGACCTGAGCCTGCGCCCCGTCACCGAGCCGCATGGTGATCTTGTCCTTGAGCTTGATCTCGAGGTCGTCCGCGACGTCCTGCGGCAGCGCGACCGAGTCGCCCTTGAGGTCCTTCAGCGAACCCTCGGTGACCTCGGTGCCGAGCACGGTGCCGCCCTGGTCCTCGGCGGCCACGCCCATCAGGCGCAGCGGGTCGCTGCCGTTGCCGTCGTAGGGCTGCTCGATCCAGCCGGAGCTGGTGATCAGCGGCGACGCGGTGCCGACACCCGGAGTGCTCCGGATCCGCTCGAACTCGTCCCGCGGGATCGCGCCGCTGCCCGCGCTGACCACCACGTCGGCCGTCAGCTGGTCGACGTAGGCCGCGACCTGGGCCTTCTGCGCGGTGGTCTCCGAGTACACGTTACCGAGCGCGACCGCCGTGGCGAGCGTGATCGGCGTGAGCGCCGCGGCGAACGCCACCGCGCGCACCCGTGAGTTGATCACCGCGAGGGCGGCGTCCCGGCCGCCGACCCGCCGGATGTGCGGACCGAAGCGGTCCGCGACGAAGGCCAGGATCTCCGGGCCGATCAGCGCCACCGCGATGGCTCCGGTGAGCACCGCCGGGCCGCCGATCGCGGACGCGATGTCCGCGGGCATGAACATCGTGGTGGCGGCGAGCAGCACCGTCGCGACGGCGCACACCCCCGCGGCCGTGCGGCGCAAGGGGTGCACCCGCGCACTCGGGATCGCGGCCTCGGCCAGCGCCTGGATCGGCCGGGCCCGCGACGCGGCCAGCGCGGCGATCCACGCGGCGGCGAAGACGATCAGGAGCGTCGCGATGACGCCCGCGCCGAAGGCGATGACGCTCTGCTGGAACACCAGCTCGTCCGGCGCGATGCCGAGCGACACGCTGGTGTCGAAGATCTGGTGGCCGAGCAGGCTGCCGAGGACCACGCCGCACAGCGCGGCGACCGCTCCGACGGCCATGGTCTCGGCGAGCACCATCCGGTGCACCTGCCTCGGCGTCGCGCCGGTGGCCCGCAGCAGCGCGAGCTCCTGCTTGCGCTGCTGGACCCCGAGGCTGATGGTCGCGGAAACGACCAGTGCCATGACCACCAGCACCATGCCGCCGAACACCGCGGCCAGCAGGATCAGCGGGAGCCTGCTGTTGTCGACGCCGAGGAACTCGGCCGCGCCGCGGTCGTCGCCGGTCAGCACGCTGACGCCGGGAACCTGCTCCGCGATGCGCGCGGCCAGCTCACCCGCGTCCACGCCTTCGGCCGGGAACACCCCGACGAGGTCGGAACGGCCCTGGCGCGGGGAGAACTCCCGCGCCTCGGAGGTCGAGAAGAAGAACGCGGGCGCCCGCACGGTCTGACCCGGCTCCGCGATCCCGCTGACGGTGAAGGACTCCTTCCGCCCGTCCACCGCGAGGTCGACCTTCCCACCGGCCTTGATCCCGGCCGTGGCCGCGGTGGCCGAGTCCACGACGACCTGGCCCGAGTTCGGCTGGTCGCCCTCGCGCAGGGCGTAGCCGCCGAGGGCGGCGGAGTCCCAGCCGTGTCCGGAAAGGACGGACGAGTCGACCGCCTGCGGTGCGCCGTCGCGCAGCAGCACCGCGGGGAACGACACGTCCGGGACGGCGCGCTGGACGCCTTGCACCGCACCGATCTTCGTGATCTGGTCGGCGGGCAGCCCGGCGCGCTCGGCGTACGGGACCACCTCCGACTCCTCGTCCGGCAGCTTGAACGCCGACGAGCCGCCGACCACGATCGGCGCCGCGGCGAGCCGTTGCGGCTGCGCCTGCAGGACGATCGCCGTCTCGAACAGACCGGCGCAGGCGATGAGCAGGCCGCAGCCGATCAGGATCGCGACGAACGACGCGAGCGACGCGGCCGCCCGGTACCGCAGGCTGGCCAGCGCCAGCTCCGTGACCACCCGCCGCGAACTCACCGCTGCCCCCGCGCCTGCTTGGCCCTGGCGCCCAACTGGGCCAGGGTCGACGCGATGGCCTCGACGCTCGGCGTCGCCGTCTGCGTCACGATCCGGCCGTCCACCAGGAAGAGCACGTTGTCGGAGAAGGACGCCGCCACCGGGTCGTGGGTGACCATCACGATGGTCTGGCCCGCGCTCACCAGCTCGCGCATCATGGTCAGCACCTCGAGCGCGGTGGTCGTGTCGAGCGCGCCGGTCGGTTCGTCGGCGAAGATCACCGAGGGTCGGCAGGCGATCGCGCGGGCGATGGCGACGCGCTGCTGCTGGCCGCCGGACAGCTCACCGGGGCGGTGGTTCACCCGCTCGGACAGCCCGACGCGCGCGATCACCTGGTTCACCCAGGCCTGATCCGGCTCGCGGCCCGCCAGCAGCGTCGGCAGGACGACGTTCTGCTCGACGTTCAGCGCGGGCATCAGGTTGAAGGACTGGAAGACGAACGCGACGTGCTCGCGGCGCAGCTCGGTCAGCTTGGTCTCGCTCTTGCCCTTCAGGTCGGTCCCCACCAGGGTGACGCGACCGGAGGTCGGCTCGTCCAGGCCCGCCGCGCAGTGCAGCAGCGTGCTCTTGCCGGAGCCCGACGGACCCATCACCGCGGTGAAGGTGCCCGCCGGGAAGTCGACGGTGACCCCCGCGAGCGCCTCCACGGCGTTCTCGCCGGAACCATAGGTCTTGTGCACCGAGTCCAACCGGACCGGCGACTCGACGGAAGTCATCGTGGGCACGTCGTTCACTCCGATCCCTTGCCGGCACGCCGCGCCGGGTCGAGGTACGACCACACCAGCAGGGCGACCCCGCCGATGACGATCGTCCACAGCCAGAACGGCGCCTTGAAGGACGAGCTGATCAGGCTCATGAGCAGCCAGATCACGAACTGGACGCCGCTGACGACCATCCAGATGATCGTCACGACCCGTCGGGCTGGACTACCCGATAACCGGGTCTCTTCTGCGTTCTCCGACATGACGCCCCCCTTTTCGACTTCGGCGGAGTCGACGAGATTAATAGTGCATGGCCGACACAGTTTATCGCAATGCCGACGGACGGGGAAGCCACCCCTACTCAGGCGGCGCCGTCGGCGGCGATCCGCAGCCTGCGGACCCGGTCGCGGGCAGCCCACACGCCCGCCACCAGCACCCCGCTGCCGAGCACCACGCAGATCAGCCAGAGCGGGTTCCACTGCCCGTCGATCAACCCGATGAGCAGCCAGACGACGAAGTTGGCGACGCTGAGGAACACCCACAGCGCACCCGCGACCTGCGGCGCCACGTGGAGCACCGGCGGGACCATCCCCTCACCCCGACCCCTGACCGCGACGCGCAGCGCGGTGTGCGTGGTGGCGAGCCGGACGCGGGCGAGCCGCCGGGCGGCCTCCTCGCTGTCGTACTCGCCGGTCGCTCGGGCGTGCTCGACCTCGGTGGCCGCCAACTTCCGGTCCAGTTCGGTGACAGGGCCCAACCCGAACCGATTGTTCTCGCTCACATCGACTCGCCCCCAGCTCTGATCAGTGCAAGACTTGCACAGTTTACCGAATCAGACCGCGGAGCGATAGATGCCGACCGAACCCGAGCCGGACGGACGTCCGGACCTGCCGCCAGGGCTGGCCCCGGCGTGGGTTGCCGCGCCGAGGCCCCGCCGCGGTCCCAAGCCCTCCCACAGCGTGCCCCAGATCGTGGCCGCCGCCGTCGAACTCGCCGACGCCGACGGCCTGGCCGCGGCGTCGCTGCCCAACATCGCCGCTTCGCTCGGCCTGACCACCAACGCGTTGTACCGCTACGTCGGCTCGAAGGACGAACTGCTGGTCCTGTTGGCGGACACGGGTTTCGGCCCACCGCCACCACTGGGCGGCGCGGACTGGCGGACCACCGCGCGGGCCTGGGCGCACGCCGCGCTGGAGCGCTACCGCGCCCGCCCCTGGCTGCTGGACCTCCCGTTCCGCGGCAGCGCGGTCACCCCGCACCGCCTGCGCTGGACCGAACTGCTGCTGGCGGCCATGCCGACGACCGGACTGTCCGGTGTGGACGCGATCGGCTGCGTCCTGCTGGTGGAGGACTTCACCCGCGCCACGGCCGAACGCCTCCGGGCGGCCTCCGACCCGGACTCGGCCGACTTCCCCTCGCGGGCCACCGATGTCCGCTCGTTCCTCCGACCGCGTCTGGCCGAGAGCGACTACACCCGGTTGGCCACCCTCGCCGCCCAGGGCGACTACCCCCCGGCCAGTTCGGTGGACTTCGGCCTGGACCTGGTCCTGGACGGCATCGCGGGGCTCCTCGCCGCCTCCCGCACCCGACGCGCGAGCCGGAAGGGCGGCGCCCCGTAGGGAAGTCGGGGTCGCCGCCCTGGCGGAGGGGATCAGGAAAGTGCGCCGAGCCAGGTGTCCACGGCCTTCGCCGTGGTCTCGGCGTCGGTGTCGACGAGGCTGAAGTGGTCACCCGGCACCGTGATGACCGCGTCGGCCCGGTGCCAGGTCGTGCGCCACGTCGACGGGTCCTCGCCCGCGCCACTGGGAGAAGATCCGGTGGTGAAGCGGTGTTCGGGCTGGACCAGCACCGTCGTCGCGGCCACCTCGCCCAGCACGGCCGACTCCAGCAGACCGAGGTAGCACGCCATCGCGGTCAGCTTGTCGCGGTCGAACGGGCCGTACTGCTCCTCGCGTTCGAGCATGCCCGTCGCCATGTCCGCCACCGTGCCCGCGGTCGCGTCGCCGCCGCCGTCCATCTCGTAGCTGTCCAGCAGCACGACGGCCGCCGGGGCGAGGCCGGACTTCTCCAGCCGCGCCGCCAGCGCGTAGGCCAGCACGCCGCCGGAGGAGTAGCCGAGCAACGCGAACGGCGCGTCGCCCGCACCCAGCCGGACGCTCTCCTCCAGCACCTCCAGCAGCGCGTCGAGGTCTGCGGGCAGCCGCTCGCCCGCGTGGAATCCCGGCATCGGCAGCGCGGAGAGCCCGCGCTTGCCGCGGAACCGGGCCGCGAGCTTCGCGTACTGGTACTCCCCGCCCATCGCCGCGGGTGGCGGCACGGCCAGCAGTCGCGGGCCGTCCGGACCGTCGGCCAGCGCCAGCGGACGCGGTGCCGCGCCGAGGTCGGCCAGACCGCCGAACTTCGGCCGCAGGTCCGCCGCCGCGCTCAGCAGCGCGATGCCGCCCTCGACCCGGCCACCGCGGACCGCCTCGAAGAACAGCTCCTTCACCGGGTCCCCGGCGGGCGCGGCCGGAGCCGTGCCGGTCAGCAGGCCCAGCAGGTGCGCCGCCAGCCCTGTCGGGGTCCGGTGCTCGAACACCACCGAGGCGCCCAGCGCGACCCCGGCCGCGCTCGCGATCCGGTTCCGCAGCTTCACGGCCGTCAGCGAGTCGAAGCCGAACTCCAGGAAGTGCGCCTCCGGGTCGATCTGGTCCGCGTCGGCGTAGCCGAGCAGGCCCGCCGCTTCCGCGAGGACGAACCGCAGCAGCCCCTCCCCGGTCAGCTCAAGGGGAACCGGCGCGGTCTCCTCGGTGACCGCGGACCGCGGGGAGGGCAGTTCGTGGTCGCCGACGGCATGGCGGGCCTCCATGTCGACCGCGGGCCAGTAGCGGGTGCGGTGGAAGGCGTAGTCCGGCAGCGGCACGATCTTCGCCGTGCGACCGGCGAACATGCGCGTCACGTCGATCCCCGCGCCCAGCACGTGCAACCGGCCGGCGGCCAGCAGCACGGAGCGCGTCTCGGGCCGCACCCGCACGAGGACGGCGTCGTCCTCGTGCTCGACGCCCGTGCCCAGGTCCACGAGCCGCGTCGCCCCGGTCGCCCGGACGGCGTCCGCCAACCGCCCGGTCCCGCGGCAGTGGGCCACCCAGTGCGCCGGGTCGCGGAGATCGGCCGGGCCACCGGTCACGGTGGACATGACGGGAACGCGCGGTTCGCCGTAGGTGAGCCCCTTCGCGATGTCGGCCAGCTCGTCCAGCAGGTCGTCGTCGAGCGCCTCACCGGCGGGCACCTCGGCCATCAGCTGGCCGCGGTGGGCGACCAGTTCCACGGCGTCCTCCAGGGACAGCACCCCGGCCAGGTGCGCGGCGGCGATCTCGCCGACGGAGTGACCCACCAGCACGTCGGGCCGCTGGCCCCACCCTTCCAGCAGGCGGGCCAGCGCGACCCCGGTGGTGAACACCGCGGCCTGGCCGAACTCGGTCCGGTCGAGCAGCTGCGCGGTGACCGACCCGGCCTCGGCGAACATCACCTCGCGCAGCGAGCGGCCGAGGTGGTCGTCGAACCCGTTCGCCACGCGGTCGAACTCCCTGGCGAAGACCGGGAAGTCGGCGTGAAGCCCGGCGCCCATCCCCGGCCGCCGAGCCTCCTCGCCGGGGAGCAGGAACGCCGTGGTGCCAACCGAACGCGCGCGTCCCGTGTCCGCACCCTCCAAAGTGGACAGCGCGGCGCGCACCTCGTCGAGGTCGGCTCCGACGATCGCGGCCCGGTGGCCGAACAGCGGGCGGTGCCTCGCCAGCGAGTAGGCGACGTCCAGCAGGTCCTGTTCGCCGTCCAGGTGCGCGAGCAGGGCACGTGCCTGGTCCGGCAGGGCGGCGGCGGTCCTGGCCGAGAGCACGAGCGGCGGCAGCACGCCGCCGCGGTCCTCGACCGGCTCGCTCGTCGGGACCTCGACGACCGGCGCCTGCTCCAGGATCACGTGCGCGTTGGTGCCGCTGTAGCCGAACGCCGACACCGCCGCCCGGCGCGGACGCGCGACCTCGGGCCACGGCCGCGCCCGGTCGAGCAGCCGGACCGTGCCCGCCGCCCAGTCCACGTCGGCGGTCGGCTCGGTGACGTGCAGCGTGGCGGGCAGCACGCCGTGGCGCATCGCCTGCACCATCTTGATCACTCCCGCGATGCCGGCCGCGGCCTGGGTGTGGCCGATGTTGGACTTCACCGACCCGAGCCACAGCGGCTGGTCGACGGACCGCTCCTTGCCGTAGGTGGCCAGCAGCGCCGACGTCTCGATCCGGTCGCCCAGCGGGGTGCTGGACCCGTGGCCCTCGACGGCGTCCACTTCGGACGGTTCCAGGCCGGCGGTGGCCAGTGCCCGGCGGATCAGCCGCTCCTGGGCGGACCCGCTCGGCGCGGTGAGGCCGTTGGACGCGCCATCGGCGTTGATGGCGCTGGACTTGACGACCGCCAGCACGTCGTGGCCGTGGCGGCGCGCGTCGGAAAGCCGCTCCACCACCAGGACGCCGACGCCCTCGCCCCAGCCGAAGCCGTCGGCCGCGGCCGAGTAGGGCTTGCAACGGCCGTCGCGGGCCACCGCGCCGTCCACGAACTGCGCGAACGGCGCGGGCGAGACGAGCGCGGACACCCCGGCGACCAGCGCCAGCGAGCAGTCCCCGCTCCGCAGCGCCTGCCCGGCCTGGTGCAGCGCGACCAGTGAGGATGAGCACGCCGTGTCCACCGACACCGCCGGGCCCTCGAGGCCGAACACGTAGGCGACGCGGCCGGAGACCACGCTGCTCAGCGCGCCCGAACCGCGGTAGATGCCGCCGCCCTGCGCGAGCGCGTCACCGGGGTCGTAGTCGGTCTGCATCACGCCGACGAACACGCCGGTGGTGCTCCCCTTGAGCGACAACGGGTCCACCCCGGCGCTCTGCAGAGCCGTCCAGGAGGACTCGAGCAGGATCCGCTGCTGGGGATCCATCATCACGGCCTCGTTGGGGCTGATGCCGAAGAACGCGGCGTCGAAATCGGTGGCGTCGCGGACGAACCCGCCCTGCGGCGTGCCGCCGTCCGGCGCGACCTGCGGCAGCCAGTGGTCCATGTCCCAGGCGCGGTCCTCGGGGAAGTCCCCGATCCCGTCGCCGCCCTCGGCGACCAGCCGCCACAGGTCGTCCGGGGTGCCGACGCCTCCGGGGAACCGGCAGGCCATGCCGACGATCGCGATCGGCTCGTCGGCGCCCGCGGTCGCGAAGACCTCCTCGGGCTCCCCCGCGTCGCCGATCTCGCCCAGCAGCGACTCGTGCAGGTGCGCCGCGAGGTCACCCGCGGTCGGGTGGTCGAAGACGAGCGTCGCGGTCAGGCTCAGGCCGGTGGCCTCGTTGAGCGCGTTGCGCAGCTCGACCGCAGTCAGGGAGTCGAACCCGAGGTCCTTGAACGCGCGGTCGACGTCGAGCAGGTCGGACGAACCGTGGCCGAGCACCGCGGCCGCGTGCTGGACCACCAGGTCGCGCAGGTGGTCGAGGCGCTTGTCCGCGGGCAGCCGGACCAGTCTGCCCAGCAACGAGTCCACGCCGCCCTCGCGGTCGGACACCGTGCGCCGCGCCGCGGGGACGAGGCCGCGCAGCAGGTCGGGAACGCCGTCGGCGGTGCGCCACGCGGGCAGGTCGAGCTTGATCGGGACGTACACGTCGCCCGCCGCGCCGACCGCGGTGTCGAACAGCGCCAGGCCCTCTTCCACGCCGAAGGCGCCGAGGCCGCGCTTGCCGTGGGTTTCCCCGGCCATGCCCGCCGTCGACTCCCACATGCCCCACGCCAGCGAGTGCGCGGGCTTGCCCTCGGCGCGGCGCACCGCGGTGAGGGCGTCCAGGAACGCGTTGGCGGCGGCGTAGTTCGCCTGGCCCGGAGCACCAAGCACACCTGCTGCCGAGGAGAACGCGACGAACGCGGTGAGGTCGCCCGCCAGCTCGTGCAGGTGCCAGGCCGCCAGTGCCTTCGGGTCGAAGACG
Organism: Umezawaea sp. Da 62-37; assembly: GCF_032460545.1. Lineage (GTDB taxonomy): Bacteria > Actinomycetota > Actinomycetes > Mycobacteriales > Pseudonocardiaceae > Umezawaea. The sequence goes on along the minus strand of NZ_CP135965.1, from coordinate 10,167,956 downwards.
GCGTCGACGCGCTCGGGCGTCATCGAGGTGAGGACACCGTCGTCGAGCACACCGGCCGCGTGGACGACCGCGTTCACCGGGTGCTTCTTCAGCAGCGCCTTGACCTTCGCCCGGTTGGCGAGGTCGACGGCCACGACGGTCGCCTTCGCGCCCAGTTCCGCCAGTTCGGCCACGAGTTCGGCGGCGCCGTCGGCCTTGGGTCCACGGCGACTCGCGATCACGAGGTCCTTGACGCCGTGCTGCCGCACGAGGTGCTTGGCGATGAGCTTGCCCAGCGCGCCGGTGCCACCCGAGATCAGCACGGTGCCCCAGTCGGGCGCCTCGGCGGGTTCCGGTACCGCCTTGACCAGCCGCGGCACGGACACCCCGCCGGCGGTGATGCGGACCGAGGACTCGTCGGCGGCGGAGATCGCGGCGAGTTGCGCGGGCGTCGCGGCGCCCTCGACGAGGATGATCCGGCCGGGGTTCTCGACCGCGGCGGAGCGGACGAGCCCGGCCACGGCGGCCCCGGCCAGGTCGTCGCGGGTCACGACGAGCAGGTGGCCGGACCCGGCTTCGGAGAGCCAGGACCGCACCGCGGACAGCGCGCTGTGGACGGCCTGCCTCGCCGCGATCGCGTCCGTTCCCGGTGCGACCTCGTGCACGACGAGGTCGGGAGTCCCGGTGACGTCCGGCAGCGTGGCCGGGACCCAGTCGATCCGGTAGAGGGAGTCGGTGCCGCCGGGAACCGCGCGGGCAGCGGCGAGCTGCTCCTCGCTGATCCGGCGCAGTGCCAGCGAGCCGACCCTGGCGACCGGCGCCCCCGTCGAGTCGGCCAGCCGCAGCTCGACGGCCTGCTCCCCGATCGGGCGGAGGTGCACCCGCAGCGAGGACGCGCCTGCGGCCAGCAGTTCGACGTCGGACCAGGAGTACGGCAGCACGGTGCCCTCCCCCGCGGCGCCGCTGAGCCCGATGGCGTGCAGGGTCGCGTCGAAGACCGCGGGGTGCAGGCCGAACGCCTCGGCGCCGAGCCTGTCCTGCTCGGGCAGGGCGACCTCGGCGTAGACGTCGTCACCCGAGCGCCAGACCGCGCGCAGGCCCTGGAACATCGGACCGTAAGCCATGCCGTGCTCGGCCAGCACCTCGTACATGCCGTCGATGTCGACCACCTCGGCACCGGCGGGCGGCCAGGCGCCGAGGTCGAACGCGACACCGGCCGTGGCGGGCGCGAGCGTGCCGTCCGCGTGCCGGGCCCAGCCACCCGTGGCGGTGAGGTCGTCCGGTCGCGAGTGGACGCTGATCGGGCGGGACCCGTCGGCGGCGGGCGTGCCGACGCGCACCTGGATGCGGGCGGCGCCCTTCGCCGGGAGCACCAGCGGGGCGTGCAGCGTCAGGTCCCGGACGCGGCCGCAGCCCACCTCGTCGCCCGCCCGGACGGCGAGTTCGACGAAAGCGGTGCCGGGCAGCAGGACCGCGCCGCCGATCACGTGGTCGTTCAGCCACGGGTGGGTGGTGGCGGAGATCCGGCCGGACAGCACCACCCCGTCGGCGTCGGCCAGCAGGGTGGCCGCGCCGAGCAGCGGGTGGTCGACCGGGTCGAGGCCGATGGCGGTGAGGTCACCGGACTCCGACGACAACTCCAGCCAGAACCGCTGGTGCTGGAAGGCGTAGGTCGGCAGGTCCACCCGGTTCGCGCCGCGGGCGGCGAAGTGCGCGGACCAGTCCGGCACCACCCCCCGCACGTGCAGGGCCGCGAGCGCGGTGGCGAGCGCGACGTCCTCCGGGACGTCCCGGCGCTGTGCCGCCACGACGACCGCGGTGCCGTCGACGGACTGCGGGACCGCGGCGGTCAGCGGCGCGTCCGGGCCCAGCTCCAGGAACCGGTTGACGCCCTGGTCGGCCAGCGCGCGCACGGCGTCGGCGAACCGGACCGGCTGCCGGACGTTGCGCACCCAGTGCTCGGGGTCGGTCAGCTCGGCGCCGACCTCCCCGCCGGTGACACCGGAGACGACGGTCAGTTCGGGCCGCGAGTAGGTGATGGACCGGGCCACGGCGCGGAACTCCGCGATCATCGGCTCCATCAGGCGCGAGTGGAAGGCGTGCGAGACCCGCAGCCGGGTCGTGCGCCGTCCGGCGTCGGTGAACTTCGCGGCCACCGCGAGCACGGAGGCCTCGTCACCGGAGAGGACCACGGAGCGCGGACCGTTGACGGCGGCGATGTCGACCGTTCCCCGCGGGTCGTGGGCGGCGACCTCGTCGGCCGTGCCCTCGACGGCGACCATCGCGCCCCCGGCGGGCAGCGCCTGCATCAGGCGGCCGCGGGCGGCGACCAGCTCGGCGGCGTCGGCGAGGGAGAACACGCCCGCGCAGTGCGCCGCCGCCAGTTCGCCGATGGAGTGGCCGCACACCGCGTCGGGGACCAGGCCCCACGACTCGACGAGCCGGAACAGCGCGACCTCGAAGGCGAACAGGGCCGCTTGCGTGTTCCCGGTCCGGGACAGGGCTTCCTCGTCGTCGTGGATCACCTCGAGGATCGGGCGGTCCAGGTGCTTGTCCAACTCGGCGCAGGCGTCGGCGTACGCCTGGGCGAAGCGCGGGTACGCGGCGGCCAACTCCCGGCCCATGCCGGAACGCTGGGAACCCTGGCCGGAGAACAGGAACGCGGTGCTCGTCTCGCCGCGGGCGAGGCCGGTCAGCGCGCCCGGCTCGCCGTCCGCGAACCCGCGCAGCGCGGCGAGCAGTTCGGTGCGGTCGCGCCCCACGACGGCCGCGCGGTGGTCGAGGTGCGTCCGCCCGGCGGCCAGCGTGCGGGCGACGTCGAGCGGCTCCAGGGGGTTTTCGGCGAGGTGGTCGGCCAACCGCGCGGCCTGCGCCCGCAACGCCTGCGGCGTCCGGCCGGACAGCACGAACGGGACCGCGGCGGTGTCACGCGGTGTTCCTCCGGCGGCGTCGGGTTCCGGGGCCTCTTCGAGGATGACGTGCGCGTTGGTGCCGCTCAGGCCGAAGCACGAGACCGCGCCGCGCCGCGGGTGGCCGTTGCGCTCCCACGTCCGCCGCTCGGTGAGCAGCTCGACCTGCCCGACGCCCCAGTCGACCTGCCGGGTCGGCTGGTCGACGTGCAGCGTCCGCGGCATCACGCCGTTGTTCAGCGACAGCACGATCTTCAGCACCCCGGCGATCCCGGACGCGGCCTGGGTGTGGCCGACGTTGGACTTGACCGAACCCAGCCACAGCGGGGAGTTCTCGGCCCGGCCCTGGCCGTAGGTCGCGAGCAGCGCGTGCGCCTCGATCGGGTCGCCGAGCTTGGTCGCGGTGCCGTGCGCCTCGACGACGTCGACCTCGTCGGGGGTGAGACGGGCGTTGGCGAGCGCCTGGCGGATCACGCGCTGCTGGGCGGGGCCGTTGGGCGCGGTCATGCCGTTGGACGCGCCGTCCTGGTTGATCGCGGTGCCGCGGACGACCGCGAGCACGGGGTGGCCGTTGCGGCGGGCGTCTGAAAGCCTTTCCACCAGCAGCATCCCGCAGCCCTCCGACCAGCCGGTGCCGTCGGCGGAGTCGGCGAACGGGCGGCAGCGGGCGCTGCGGGAGAGCGTGCCGTCGAGGCTGAACTCGACGAACGTGCGCGGCGTCGACATCACCGAGACACCGCCCGCGAGCGCGAGCGAGCACTCGCCGCCGCGCAGCGCCTGCACCGCCATGTGCAGCGCGACCAGCGAGGAGGAGCACGCGGTGTCGACGGTGACCGCGGGCCCTTCCAGGCCGAAGGTGTAGGCGAGCCTGCCGGAGATGACCCCGGAGGACCCGTAGCTGCCCTGGTAGTTGTGGTACATCGTCCCGGCGAACACGCCGGTGGCGCTGCCCTTCACCGAGTGCGGCGCGATACCCGCGCGCTCGAAGGCCTCCCACGACGTTTCCAGCAGGAGCCGTTGCTGCGGGTCCATGAGCAGTGCCTCGCGCGGGCTGATGCCGAACAGGTCGGCGTCGAAGTCCAAGGCGTCGTGGAGGAAACCGCCTTCCCTGACGTAGCTCGACCCCGGACGTTCACCGGTCGAGTCGTAGAGCCGCTCCAGGTCCCAGCCGCGGTTGCCGGGGAACTCCCCGATCGCGTCGACTCCCCCGTCCAGCAGCCGCCAGAACTCCTCGGGGGTCGTGGCTCCACCGGGGAACCGGCAGGCCATGCCGATGATCGCGATCGGCTCTCGCGCGGCTTCGGTCAGCCGCCGGTTCTTCTCCCGCAGCCGTTCGCTCTCCTTGAGGGAGGCACGGAGCGCACCGACCAGCTTGTCCTCGGAGTTGCCCACGAGTCCTCTTTCCTTCCACGTCGCCTGCACTGGAAAGGGGGATCTCGTGCCCCCACAGCAATGCACGTGACGATACGAGCGCGCCGCGGGCCCACCCACCCCTAAGATCCGGGCGACGGGATTGCGCCCCTAACCTTCGACAAGTCGTCCACGGGGTGCGGCGCGGTCGGACGAGCCGCGGCCGCTCGTGGACGGGAACGGCTTCCCGACCCCTAAACGTCCAATGGTGGATTAACAGCGAGGTCTCGCTCCACAACGACGCCATGGCCTGCCCGTGCGGTCGCCACCGCCCCCACGCACCGGGTTCGCACCCCGACCAAGGTCCGCTTTAGACGGTCTTTAGGGGTTGTCGGAGCCGATCCGCGGATGACAGGTTTTCGGCAGACCTCCCGGCTCGTGATGCCGCGCTCGCCACCTCGATCGGCGACGGCCGGTTCGGGAAATGGCCCACCCACAGGACTAAGGCTGGGGATCCGGTATGCGTAGGAAAATGCACAAGCTGCTGGTCGTGGGAGCCCACGGCGACGACGAGACGCTGGGCGCGGGCGGCACCATCGCCCGGCTCGCCGACGAGGGCGTGGTGATCTCGCTCTGCGTCCTGACCAACGACGACGGCTCGCGGTCGCCGAACGGCGCCGGGGTCGTCAACCGCACCGACGCGATCGAGCTGGCCGCGAAGACGCTGGGCATCGAACGGGTGCGGATCAACGAGTTCGGGGACAACCGCCTCGACACCATCGGCCACCTCGAGCTCAACCGGGTCGTGGAGAACGAGGTCCGGGACTTCGAGCCCGACACGATCCTCACCACGAGCATGTGCGACCTGAGCACCGACCACGCGCTGGTCAGCCGGGCCGCACGGGTGGCGGGCAGGCCCGGCAAGGGCAGCGTGCTGGAGGTGCGGACCTTCGAGATCCGCTCGGCCACCGACGTGGGCGAGGCGTCCGGGCTGCCGGTCACCTTCCGCCCTAACTGCTGGCAGCGCCTCGACGAGTCGCACGTCGAGCGCAAGATCGAAGCGCTGCGCGCGTACGGCAAGGAACTCGAGCCCTGGCCCAACCCGCGCAGCGAACGGGGTGTCCGAGCCCTGGCCGAATACCGCGGTTCGCAGATCTCCGCCGGCCTCGCCGAAGCGTTCGAGATCGTCCGGATCGTGCACTGACCTCGCCCCAGACCACTTCCTGCCGCACCTAGAGACGGGTGAACGGAATGACCAGTACTGTCGCTGAATACGAGATCCTGGCCCAGCTGAACGAGTTGACGTCCGTCGCGGTCATCGGGATGGGTTACGTCGGCCTCCCGACCGCGCTCGGACTGCACGAGAGCGGCGTCCAGGTGATCGGCATAGACCTGTCGCAGAACCGCCTGGACGCGATCCGCTCCGGGGAGGTCGACCTGATCGAGGCCGACCACCGCCGACTGGAGAAGGCCGTGCACCAGGAGGACTTCCAGCTCACCGCGGACTCGGCGCGGATGGCCGAGGCCGACGCGGTGCTGGTGTGCGTGCCGACCGGGCTGGACGAGTACCTGATGCCCGACCTCGGCCCGCTGGAGAGCGCCTGCGGGGCGCTGGTCGAACACGCCCGTGCGGGCCAGACGCTGATCCTCACCTCCACCAGCTACGTCGGCACCGCCGGCCGGATGCTGGTGAAGCCGTTGACCGCCAAGGGGTTCAAGGTCGGCCGCGACATCTTCATCGCGTCCAGCCCCGAGCGCATCGACCCCGGCAACTCCAAGCACACGCAGCAGGAGACCCCGCGCGTCCTGGGCGGTGTGACCCCGACCTGCACCGCGATGGCGCAGCGCGTGATCAACCTGCTGACCCCGCAGGTCTACTGCGTCAGCTCGGCGGAGGTGGCCGAACTGACCAAGTTGTACGAGAACACCTTCCGCGCGGTGAACATCGCGCTGGCCAACGAGTTCGCGGAGATCAGCGAGGGCTTCTCGATCGACCCCATCGAGGTGATCGAGGCGGCGGCGAGCAAGCCCTACGGCTTCATGGCCTTCCACCCCGGTCCCGGCGTCGGCGGCCACTGCATCCCGTGCGACCCGCACTACCTGCTCTGGCAGCTCCGCGCGACGCGGAGCAACGCGCCGCTCGTCACCCAGGCCATGCACGCCATCGCGGAGCGACCGAAGCAGGTCGTCGAGCGAGTGGTGAACACGCTGTCCCGCAACGGGAAGGGCATGGCGGGCGCCCGCGTGCTGGTGGTCGGCGTGACGTACAAGCCCGGCGTCCAGGACGTCCGGTCCTCGTCCGCCCTGGACATCATCGACCTGCTGGCGGTGAAGGGCGCGAAGGTCGACTACTGCGACCCGCTGGTGCCGAACATCCGCGTCAAGGGCGGCTCGCTGGACAGCGTCGTCGAGCCGAACGGCGGCGACTGGGACGTCGCGCTGATCCACACCGTCCAGCCCGGCCACAACTACGACTGGCTCTCGCGGTGCGCGATCGTCATCGACGCCACCTACCGCTTCAACCCCGCGCTGTTCACGAACTGAGAGGACTTCCGACGTGCGTTATCTGATCACCGGCGGCGCCGGGTTCATCGGCTCCCACCTGACCGGGCACCTGCTGGAGCGCGGCCACGAGGTCGTCGCGCTCGACAACCTCAGCACCGGCACGCTCGACAACCTCGCCGACTACCGGGACAACCCCGGCTTCCGCTTCGTGCGCGGCTCGGTGACCGATCCGGCGGCGGTCGAATCGTGCATGGCGGGCGTCGAGGCGGTCTTCCACCTCGCGGCCGCGGTCGGCGTCTTCACCATCCTCGACAAGACGCTGGAAAGCCTTCGCACCAACCTGCACGGCACGGAGAACCTGCTGGACGCCGCGCTGCGGCACGACGTGCCGATCCTGGTGGCGTCCACCAGCGAGATCTACGGCAAGAACACCGCCAACGGCCTCACCGAGGAGGCCGACCGGATCATCGGCTCGCCGCTGAAGAACCGGTGGTCCTACGCCGAGGCCAAGGCGCTGGACGAGACGTTCGCCTACCTGTACGCGGTCGAGCACGGCCTGCGCACGGTGATCGTCCGGCCGTTCAACACGGTCGGCCCCCGCCAGACCGGTCGCTACGGCATGGTCATCCCGCGCTTCGTCACGCAGGCGCTGGCGGGCGAGCCGATCACGGTGTTCGGCGACGGCCAGCAGACGCGCTGCTTCTGCCACGTCCACGACGTCGTGCCCGCGCTGGTGGCGCTGCTGTCCGACGAGACCGCCTACGGCAAGGTCTTCAACCTCGGCAGCACCGAGCAGACGACCATCGCCCAGCTCGCCGAGCGGGTGATCTCCGCGACGGGTTCGTCGAGCACCATCGCGAAGGTGCCGTACGAGGAGGCCTACGGCGACGGCTACGAGGACATGCACCGCCGCATTCCCGACTGCACCCGCGCGTTCGAGCAGATCGGCTTCGCTCCGACCCGCACGCTGGACGACATCATCGAAGCGGTCGTCGCGGACCGGGGCGGCTCCTGACCCGCCGCCGAGGGGCGCGGTCGCCAGAGCGCCGCGGTGGGGCACAAAGGCCTCCGGGGCCGGTGCGGATCTCGCGATCCACGCCGACCCCGGAGGCCTTCCACTTCCCGAGATCATCGACGCACGTCCCACCGGCGCGCTACCCCCGTGGCGGGCCGAGTTTGCGGTAGACCGCCTCCAGGTGCCGGGCGGCCTCGTCCGGCAGGAGGCCCAGCGCCGCCGCGATCGCCTCGACCCCCGTGGAGTGCGCGGCGAGTTCGGCGACCCGAAGCTCCAGTTCATTGAGCAGCACGGACAGATCTCCCTTCACTGCCTGCCTCGATGTCGGCGAACTCGCCCGCCAGCGCGGCGCGGCCCGCGACGCCGAGCTTGCGGTACACGCGAGTCAGGTGCTGTTCCACCGTGCTCACCGTGATGTACAGCGTTTCCGCGATCTGCCGGTTGGTGCAGCCGTCCACCGCCAGTTCGACCACCCTCAGCTCCGCGTAGCTCAGCACGGACGACGAAGCAGGTTCCGGGCGCGCGACGGGCTGGGCGACGACCGACCGGGAGACCTGCCGCACCTGGCGCAGCACCTGCGCAGGCCGCACCGGGCTCGGGGCGCGTTCCACGCGCTGGCCCAGCTGGTTGATCGCCTGCGCCGTCTTCGCCAGCTCCAGTCGGTCGCCGGACGACTTGAAGGCGTCCGCCGACCGGTTCAGCAGGCTCAGCCGATCCGCCGGGTCGCCCGCGAGCGCCAGCACCCGCAGAGCGGACCCGCGCGAGTAGGCGTCGGCCGGGCTCGCGCAGGCGAGCTGCTGGTTGGCCAGTTCGACGGCGAGCGGCGCGTTGCCCAGCCCGAGGTTCGCCTCAGCGAGGTCGGTCCGCCACGGCGCGATGGTCGGCAGGTCCAGGTCCCGCTCGCGCAGGATCCGCCTGCACTGCTGGAGATCGCTCACGGCCGCGAGCCCGCGGTTGGTCGCCAGGTGGAAGTGGCCGCGCGCCCGCAGGTACCGGACGCCCCCCAGGGTCGTCAACGCCGCTTCCGGCAGCGGGTGCCGCAGCACCGCCGCCGCTTCCTTGAACGCCCCGGCCGCGGTGTGCGCGGACACCAGCGTGGCGAGCGGGTAGCAGATCGCGACGCCCCAGTTCGGCGCGTCCAGCAGGTTCAGCGTCCGGCTCGCGAGGATCACGGCGCCCACGACGTCGCCCCGGCGCAGCAGCAGGCTCGCGCCGATCGCGTCGAGCATCGCCTTCCACGTGATCGCGCCCCGGTACTCGGCCTCCTCGCTGAGCGAGGCGCGCCAGCCCTCCGCGCGATCGGCCTTGTCGTCGTAGGCCAGTGCGAGGATCGCCGTGGCAAGCGCTTCCAGGGAGGTGTCCGAGAGCCTGCAGTTCTGCAGGATCCTTTCCGCGCACGCCGAAGTGGTCTTGGTGGCGCCCGTGCGCCACACCGCGGCCAACGAGTTCGCCGTGCGCAGCCAAGGATCGCCCGTCTGGACCGTCGCCGCCGAGACGCCGTGGTGCCAGTAGCCAGCGAGGGTGAGTTCCGCCGCGGTGTGCGGGTCGAGCGGTTCGACGTCGTGTTCGAGCGCGGTGAACGCGCGCTCGAAGGTGTCCCGGTCACCGAGCCACAACGACTGCCGCGCCAGCCCGATCCGGTCGGACTGGTCCAGCGATCCCGCTTCGCGCAACGACTTCAGGTGCGGCGCGGCGGCGGCCGGGTTGACCCGCCAGGTGATCTTGGCGAGCAGTTGGGAGATCGTCTGCTGCTCCCACCGCGCCGTCGAGATCGAGGCGGCGAGCTTCAGGCACCGGGTGGCGAAGTCGATGTCGTCGTCGAGCATCACCTGCTCCGCCGCGGCGACCAGCACCGGCAGCGCCCACGCGGCCTCCGCCTCGCCCGCCGCGACCAGGTGCCGGGCGACGTCGACGGGCGGCAACCCGTGCGCGTGCTTCACCTCGGCGGCCCGCGCGTGCAGCCGGACCTTCTCGGGCCCGCGCAGCCCGCCCACCACCGCGGCCGCCGTCGACGGCCGGAACCGGACGCCCGCGACCAGTCCCGTGTCGGCGAGCAGCCCGGCGGACGCCTCGGCGTCCAGCAGGTCTACACCGGCGACGATGGCCAGCGCGTCGGTGGTGACGTCGCTGTCCAGCACCGCGATGGCGGTCGCCACCTCGCGCAGCGGCGAGCCGTAGCAGTGCAGCAGCCGCTGCACCGCCTCGGAGTACGCCGAGTTCGCGTCCACACTGCCGCGGTGGGCGTCTATCAACGCGTTGACCAGCAAGGGGTTTCCGGCGCTCAGCTCGTGGATCCGCTCGGGCAGCCCGTCCCCCTCCGCGCGCACCAGCTCCGCGATCGCCTTGACCGACAACGGGGTCAGCTCCACGTGCCGGTGCGGCTGCGAGGTGAACGGCAGCCCCGCGTAGGAATCGTCGGCGTGGTTCAGGATCAGCAGGAGCGCCGCGGAAGACGCGCGCCGCTGCAGGCGCAGCAGCAGCCGCGCCGAGGTCTCGTCCACGTGGTGGAGGTCGTCGACGGCCACCAGCACCGCGCGTTCGCGGGCCAGCCGGTGCACCGCGCTGCACAGCCCGGCGATCCGCTCGTCGACGTCGTCGACGAGCAGCGCCTCGGACAGCGCGGGCGACAGCAGGGGGTTCGCCAGCAGCTGGTCGATCACCCCGCCGTCCACGTTCCGCTCGTCGGCGGCACCGGTGGCCGTGAGCGTCAGGATGCCCAACTCCTTGGCACGCATCACGACCTGGTGCTGCAGGTGCGTCTTCCCGCTGGCCGGTCCCCCGCCGACCAGTACCGCCTCCCCCATCCCGGCATCGCATTCGATCAGCAGGCCCTCCAGAAAAGCCAAGGCCCCCTGAGGGTTGTCCCGGCGGTTCTGCCCCCAGATCACGCCCATCGCGAACTCCTCGAAGCAGGTGGTTGTCTTCCTGCGCTGCCGACAGTTGCAGCAAGTCCCTAAGCGGGGCCAACCGCAACCTAAAGTCACCCGTCCAAGTGAATTCGCCACACCCCACTAGGGGTTGCCGCAGCGGGGAAAGCCCCGAAGACTCCGTGAACTGTGACTGCCGTGAACGAAAGATCGAGCCGGTGGATCCGGCACTTCCACACGACCCGCGACGCCGCCGTGCGACTGGTGTGCCTGCCGCACGCCGGCGGGTCGGCGACCGCCTACTTCCCGTTCTCGCGCGCGGCCTCGGACACCGGACTGGACGCCGACGTCGTCGCCGTCCAGTACCCCGGCCGCCAGGACCGGCGCGGCGAACGCTGCCTCGACGACGTCGACGCCATGGCCGACGCGATCGTCGACGACCTCGGCCCGTGGTTCGACCGGCCGGTGGCGCTGTTCGGCCACAGCATGGGCGCCACGCTGGGCTACGAGGTGGCCCGCAGGCTCGAAGCGCGGGGCACGCGACCGCTGGGCCTGTTCGCCTCCGCCTGCCGGGCGCCGTCCGCGCAGCGGATCGAGTACGTCCACCGGCGCGACGACGACGGCCTGATCGCCGCCATCAGGGAGCTCAGCGGCACCGACAGCGCCGTGCTGGGCGACGACGAACTGCTGCGCATGGTGCTGCCCGCGATCCGCGGCGACTACACCGCCGTCGAGACCTACCGGCACCGCCCTGGGCGCGAGCTGGAGTGCCCGATCCACGTGCTGGTGGGCGACGCCGACCCCGTCACCGACCTCGCCGAGGCGGACGCCTGGCGCTCGCACACCGACGGCGGCTGCGTCGTGGAGGTGTTCCCCGGTGGCCACTTCTACCTCAACTCCCAGCTCGACGGCGTGTTGACCAGCGTCGCCGCCCGCCTGCACGAGTGGGGCGTCGGCGCAACCCCCGAATCCGGACGCGTCGGGGGTGGGTAAACCCCAGTCCGCGTTCAGGTGCCGTCCCCATGGCCCGGAGGGTCCCGGTGCGGGAAACTGAGCACATCAAGGAAAGCAACTCGCTCCCGGAGGTAGTCATGATGGCCATCCAGACCGTTCCCGGTGTCACGCAGCGGATGCTCCCCAACGGGCATCTCCGGTTGAGCTGCCGCGCCACGAACCGCCAGGTCGAGTGCGAGCCCGCCGCCGCGGCCATGTGGATCGCGCTCAAGCAGCACAACGGCGACATCGACCACGCCAGCGCCGTCCTGTCCGCGCTGTGGGAGACCGACCTCGAGGACACCCGCTACGACATGCTCATGCTGGCGGGCTCGCTGTGCTCGCTGGGGCTGCTCACCGAGGTCTGATCAGCGGAGGCGTCGAACGGCTTGGGAATTCCGCGCCCAGGCCGTGGTCCGCACACCCCGCTCGCGTCGAGCGCCCCGCCGTGCGGCGATCCGCGAGCCCCCACCGGCCACTCATCCCCAGGACCACCGACGACGAACGCACCCGGACCGCGCGCGGTCCGGGTGCGTTCGTCGTGCCCGTTCCAGGTCCACCCGCCCGCGGCGATCGGACGAAACGAAAAGGGACCGCTTCCGACGCCGTCGGCGGAAGCGGTCCCCGTCCCGGCCCTGGGGGAGGAAGCCGGGAAGCTCAGCCCTGCGACTCCAGTTCCGCGTCCAGCAGGGCGAACAGCTCGTCCGCGCCCGCGTCCTCGACTTCCCGGTCGGCCGGGGAGAACGAGGCCACCAGTGCCTTCAGCCTGTCGACGACCACCGACCGCGAAGCGTCGTCCAACGAGCGCAACTCGGCTTCCAGGCCGGTCAGCTGGACGTCCACCGCGGACGGCGGATCGGCCAGGTCGGCACCGAGGAACGCCGCCAACCCGGCCGCGGACGGGTGGTCGAAGATCAGCGTCGCGGGCAACCGCCGCCCGGTCAGCGACTCCAGCCGGTTCCGCAGCTCGATCGCCGTCAGCGAGTCCAAGCCGAGCTCGATGAAGCCCTTCCGCGGGTCGATCGCGTCACGCCGCTCGTGCCCGAGCACCACCGCCGCCGCGCCGCACACCATGTCGAGCAGGGCGCGGTCGCGTTCCGCGGCGGACAGGGCGACGATCCGCGACCACGAGTCGTCGACGGCCTCGGCGCGACGCCGGGTGGTACCGCGCACCAGGCCCCGCAGCATCGCCGGGACGCCGTGCGCGTCGGTCCGCAGTCCGGACATGTCCAGCCGCACCGGCACCAGCGACGGCTGCGCGGTGCCGAACGTGGCGTCGAACAGCTCCAGCCCGTCGGCGAAGGACAGGCCGAACACCCCGGAACGCGCCATCCGGATCAGGTCGGTGTCGGCGAGTTCGCCCGACATCCCGCCGTCGGACCACAGGCCCCACGCCAGCGACACCGCGTGCTGCCCGAGCGACGCCCGGTGGTGCGCCAGCGCGTCGAGGAAGACGTTCGCCGCCGAGTAGTTCGCCTGCCCCGCCGCGCCGAGGGTGCCTCCCGCGGAGGAGTACAGGACGAACGCGGCGAGGTCCAGCGACGCCGTCAGCGAGTGCAGGTTCCACGCCGCGTCCACCTTCGGCCGCAGCACCGCGTCCATCCGCTCCGGTGTCAGCGCGAGCAGCACGCCGTCGTCGACGACGCCCGCCGTGTGCACGACGGCCGTCAGCGGGTGCTCGGCCGGGATTCCGGCCAGCAGCGCGGCCGCCGCGTCCCGGTCCGCCAGATCGCAGGCCTCCAGCGAGACGGTGGCGCCCAGCGAGGTAAGGGATTCCACGAGTTCGGCGGCCCCGGGGGCCGCGATGCCGCGACGGCTCGTGAGCAGCAGGTGCCGGACGCCGTGGTCGGTCACCAGGTGCCGCGCGATCAGCTGTCCCAGCACTCCGGTGCCGCCGGTGACCAGCACGGTTCCGGCGGGGTCCAGGTCCGCCGAACCCGGAACGGGCACGAACTTCGCCAGCCGGTGCACCAGCACCGCGCCGTCCCGCACGGCGACACCCGGCTCGTCGGCGTACATCGCCCCGAGCACCGCGTCCAGCGGCAGTCCGCCGCCGTCGGCGCCCGCGACGTCGACGACCATGAACCGGTCCGGGTACTCCAGTTGCGCCGTCCGGATCACGCCCCACAGCGCGGCGTGCGTCAGGTCGTCGACGCCCTCCTCGGGCCGCGTCGCGATGGCCCCGGAGGCGACGACGACCAACCGCGACGAGGTCAATGCCTCCTCCGCCACCCAGTCCTGCGCCAGTGCCAGCAACCGGTGGGTCGCCTCCCGCGCGGCTTGCGGCGACGCCGTCGACGGCGCGGTGAACGGTGCGAACACCACATCCGGGACCACGCCCGCGGAAACCAGCGCCGGGAGGTCCGGGTAGGAGTCGCCCGGCAACCCGAAGGCGGCCGGACCGAGCACCGCGGACGAGACGCCGGGCACGGCGTCGCCGGTCCACGGCAGCCATTCGACGCGGAAGAGCGAGTCGTCCACCGCCGACCGCGTGGAGCCGAACGCGTCGTCCGCGATCGGCCTCAGCGAAAGCGATTCCACGCTGAGCACCGGCACACCGGCGGTGTCCGTCGCGCTCAGCGAAACGGTGTTCGCGACGTCCGAGGAGATCAGCACCCGCAGGTTCGACGCCCCGGCGGCGTGCAGCGACACCCCCGACCACGCGAACGGCAGCACCGGCTCGTCCGCGGTCGGCCCGGCGAGGCCGATCGTGTGCAGGGCGGCGTCGAGCAGCGCCGGGTGCAGGCCGAACGCCGAGGCGTTCGCGTGCTCGGGCAGCGCCACTTCGGCGGCCAGCCGGTCGCCCACCTGCCACACGCGGCGCAGCCCGGTGAACACCGGCCCGTAGTCGAAGCCCTGCGCGGCGAGCTGGTCGTAGCGGGAGGCCACGACGATCTCGACCGCTCCCTCGGGCGGCCACTCGGACGCGGCCACCGGCGCGGCCGACGCGACCGGCGCGGCGGACAGCCAGCCGCTGCCGTGCCGCACCCAGTCCGACGCGTCCTCGGCCTGCGCGTCCTCGTCCTGCGAGTAGATCGCCAGGGAGCGCTGTCCACCGTTCTCGGGTCCGACGACGACCTGCAGTCGCACGGAGCCCTGATCGGGCAGGATCAGCGGTGCGGCCAGGGTCAGCTCGTCGAGCCGTCCGCAGCCGGTCTCGTCGCCCGCGCGGATCGCCAACTCGACGAACGCCGTGCCGGGGAACAGCGCCGAGCCCTGGACGACGTGGTCCGCGAGCCACGGCTGCGTCCGCAGCGAAAGCCGCCCGGTCAGCACCACCCCGCCGGAGTCGGCCGCGACGACGACGGCGCCCAGCAGCGGGTGCTCCAGGTCGCGCTGCCCCACCTCGGCGACCCCGCGGACGCGGGTACCCGTGGGGTTCTCCAGCCAGTAGCGCTTGCGCTGGAACGGGTAGGTCGGCAACTCGACCGGCCCGCCACCGGCCTGGAACGCCTTGTGGTCCACTGTGGACCCGGTGACGAACAGCGAGGCCACCGCGAAGGCCGCCGACTCGCCCTCGGGCCGGTCCTTGCGCAGCACCGGGATGAACGTCGCCCGGTCCTCCGCGCCGAGGCAGCCCTGGCCCATCGCGGTCAGCACCGCGCTCGGCCCGACCTCGACGAACGTCGTGACCCCCGAGTCGAGCAGGGTCCGGATCCCGTCGGCGAACCGGACGGACTCGGCCACCTGCCCCACCCAGTACTCCGGCGTGGCCGGGTCCGCGTCCGCCGACACCGTCGACACGATCGGGATCGTCGGCGCGGAGTAGGTCAGATTCCTCGCCACAGCGGCGAAGTCCGCCAGCATCGGCGCCATCAGCGCCGAGTGGAACGCGTGCGAGACCCGCAGCCGGGACGTCTTCCCGAACTTCGAGGCCACGGCGAGCACCGCGTCCGCGGTGCCGGACAGCACCACGGACGCCGGGCCGTTGACGGCCGCGATCGACACGCCGTCGGTCAGCAACGGCACGACCTCTTCCTCGGTCGCCGCCACGGCGACCATCGCACCGCCGGGCGGCAGCGCCTGCATCAGCCTTGCCCGCGCGGCCACCAGCGTGCAGGCGTCCTGGAGCGAGAGCACCCCGGCGACGTGCGCGGCGGCCAGCTCACCGATCGAGTGGCCCAGCACGTGGTCGGGCCGCACGCCCCAGGTCTCCAACAGCCGGAACACCGCTACCTCGACGGCGAACAACGCCGGTTGCGCGCCCCCGGTCCGGTCCAGCCCGTCGGCGTCGGCGAGCAGTGAGCGCAGCGGCACGTCCAGGTGCCGGTCGAGTTCGGCGGCCACCTCGTCGAGCGCCGAAGCGAACGCGGGGAACGCCGCGGCGAGTTCCAGCCCCATCCCCGGCCGTTGCGAACCCTGGCCGGTGAACAGGAACGCCGTCCGTCCGGGCGCCGCGACACCGTCGACCACACCCGGCGCGTCCCGGCCCGCGGCGTAGGCGCCGAGCGCCCGCACCGCGCCTTCGCGGTCGGCCGCCACGACACCCGCGCGGTGCTCGGCGAGCGTCCTGGTCGTCGCGAGCGAGAACCCGATGTCCACAGCGGACTGGTCGACCACGAACGAGGCGAGACCGGCGGCCTGCGCTCGCAACGCCTCCGGGCTGTGGGCCGACAGGAGCCAGGTGACCGGGCCGGAGTCCGGCGCGGACTCGCGAACCGGGTCGCCCTGCTCGACGATCACGTGCGCGTTGGTCCCGCTGATGCCGAACGACGACACCCCGGCCCGCCGCGGCCTCCCGGTCTCGGGCCACGGCCGTTCCCCGCTGAGCAGGGACACCGTGTCCGGCCATTCGACGTGGGGCGACGGCGACTCGGCGTGCAGCGTCCGGGGCAGGACACCGCGGCGCAGCGCCTCCACCACCTTGATCACCCCGCCGACCCCGGCCGCGGCCTGGGTGTGGCCGACGTTCGACTTGAACGAGCCGATGTGCAGCGGCCGGTCCGGCGTGGCGACCTTGCCGTAGGTGGCGATGAGCGCCTGCGCCTCGATCGGGTCGCCCAGCTTCGTGCCGGTGCCGTGCGCCTCGACCAGGTCCACATCGGACAGCGAGAGCCCCGCGTCGTCGAGCGCCGCGCGGATGACCCGCTGCTGCGCGGGACCGTTCGGCACCGTGATGCCGCTGGAGGCGCCGTCGGAGTTCACCGCGCTGCCGCGCAGCACCGCCAGGACGTGGTGCCCGTTGCGCCGGGCGTCCGAAAGCCGTTCCAGCAGCACCATCCCGGCGCCCTCGGAACAGCCGACACCGTCGGCGTCGCCGCCGAACGCCTTGCAGCGCCCGTCGGAGGAGAGTCCGTGCTGCTCGCTGAAGTACACGAACATGTCCGGCGTCACCATCACGGTCACCCCGCCGGCGAGCGCCAGCGAGCACTCGCCGCGCCGCAGCGACTGGGCCGCCCAGTGCAGGGCGACCAGCGACGACGAGCAGGCGGTGTCGATCGACACCGACGGGCCTTCGAGCCCGAGGGTGTAGGAGACCCGGCCGGAGACCAGGCTGCCGTCGCTGCTGCCGGTGCCGTAGTCGTGGTACATGACCCCCGCGAACACGCCGGTCTTGCTGCCCCGCAACGTCGAGGGCACGATCCCGGCGCGTTCCACGGCCTCCCAGGCCGTCTCCAGCAGCACGCGCTGCTGCGGGTCGAGCGTGACCGCCTCGCGGGGCGAGATCCCGAAGAACTCCGGTTCGAAGTCGGGGGCCCCGTGGAGGAAGCCGCCCTCGTTCGAGTAGGTCGTGCCGGGGCGGCCCGCCGGGTCGAAGATCGCCCCGGTGTCCCAGCCGCGGTCCTCGGGGAACTCCCCGATCGCGTCCACCCCGCCCGCCACCAGCTCCCACAACTGCTCGGGACTGCTGACGCCACCGGGGTAGCGGCAGCCCATGCCGATGATCGCGATCGGCTCGTTCATCGCCGCGGTGAGCTTGTGGTTGTCCGCCTTGAGCCGCTCGTTGTCCATCATGGACTGACGCAGCGCGGCGACGATCTGGTCGGTGGACGGCGCCTGGTTCACTGGGATTCACCTCGTTCGTCGGTCTGGGTGCCGGTCATCGCGGATCGGACCAGGTCGGCCAGGTCCATCGCGGCGATGGCCGCGACCTCGTCGGTTCCGTTGGCCTCGGCCACTTCCCCGGTGGGCTCGCCGACGTCGGGCAGCAGCTCGGCGAGCAGGTGCCGGGCCAGCGGGAGCGGGCTCGGGTAGTCGAAGATCAGCGTCGCGGGCAGGCGCAGCCCGCTCACGGCACCGAGCTTGTTGCGCAGTTCGAGCGCGGCCAGCGAGTCGATGCCCAGGTCGGTGAAGCCCTTCTCGACGCCGACCGCCGAAGCGTCGTCGTAGCCGAGGACGGCCGCCGCGTGCCCGCACACCAGCGCCACCAACGTGGACTCGCGTTCGTCCGCGGACATCCCGAGCAGCCGGTCGGCGAGCCCCGCCTCCGGTGCGGCCACCGGCCCGCCCGTCGCGGCGACCCGACGTGGCGCGGCCGTGACCAGGCCCCGCAGGAGCGGTGCGACGCGGTCGGCGTCGCGCAGCCCGGCCAGTTTCACCGGCACCAGAACGGGTTCCCCGACCGCGAGCGCCGCGTCGAAGAGCGCGAGCCCGTCGGCCACCGGCAGTTCCGAGACGCCGGACCGGGCGATGTGGGCCTGGTCGACCTCGCCACCGGTGCCCTTCCACGGGCCCCAGGCCAGCGAGACCGCCGGAAGCCCGTTCGCCACGCGGTGTTCCGCCAGCGCGTCGAGGAACACGTTGCCCGCGGCGTAGTTCGCCTGCCCGGCGGCGAGCAGCATGCCGCCCGCCGAGGAGTACAGGACGAACGCGGCCAGGTCGCGATCCGCGGTCAGCTCGTGCAGGTGCCAGGCCGCGTCCACCTTGGGGCGCAGGACGTTCTCGACCTGCGCCGGCGTGAGCGCGCTCAGCACGGCGCTGTCCATCTGCCCGGCGGCGTGCACCACGGCGGTGAGATCGCCGATCGAACCGATCAGCCCGGCCAGGTCGTCCCGGTCGGTCACGTCGCAGGTCGCGACGGTCACCGCGGCTCCCCGTTCGGCCAGCTCGTCGGCCAGTTCCTTCGCTCCCGGCGCGTCCAAGCCCTTGCGGCTGGTCAACACCAGGTTGCGCGCGCCCCGTGCCACGAGGTGCCGGGCCAGCAAGCCACCGAGCAGACCGGCGCCGCCGGTGATCAGCACCGTGCCGTCCGGGTCCCACTCGACCGGGTCGCCCGCGGAGGTCACCTTCGCCAGCCGCGGCACGCGGACCTCGCCGTCGCGGACGATCGCCTCCGGCTCACCGGACGCCACCAGCGCGGGCAGCGCCCGCACCGACTCGGCCGAGTCGTCGATGTCGACCACCTGCACCCGGCCGGGGTTCTCGGCCTGCGCTGCCCTCACCAGGCCCCAGACCGGGGCCTGTGCGAGGTCCGGCCCCTCCGGGGTGGACACCGCGTTGCGGGTGACCACCAGGAGCTTGCCGTCGGAGAACCGTTCCAGCCAGTTCTGCATCAGCACCAGCGTTCCCTGCACCGTCGCGTGCACCCGTGCGGGCACGTCGCCCTCGCCCGAGCTGATCGGCAGAACGAGGACGTCGGCGGCCGTGAGTTCCGCCGAGACCGGGACGCCGAGGCCGAGGTCGTCGGAGCCGAGCACCGCCCAGTTCGCGAGGTCCTTGACGAGTCGGACGCCGGTCGCGGGCTGCCAGTCGACCCGGTAGAGCGAGTCGGGCACCTTCGCGCCCAGTTGGCCCTCGGAGACCGGCCGCGTGACCAGCGACTCGATCCAGGCGACCGGGGCACCCGTGGCGTCCGCCAGCGCGAGCGACGAACCGCCGCCGCTCCCGCGGACCCGCACCCGCAGCGTCGTCGCGCCGGAGGCGTGCAGCGAGACCTGGTTCCAGGCGAACGGGATCGTGGTCTCCTCGAGCGCCTTCGGACCGCCGGGGACCAGAAAGTCCGTGGCGCCCAGCGCCGAGTCGAGGAGGCCGGGGTGGAGCCCGAACCCGCTCGTCGCGGTGCCCTCGGGCAGCGCCACCTCGGCGAACACCTCGCCGTCGCGCAGCCACACCGCGCGCAGGTTCCGGAACGTCGGGCCGTAGCCGAAGCCGAGCCCGGACAGGTCGTCGTACAGCCCGCCGAGGTCGACGGCTTCGGCGCCCGCGGGCGGCCAGACCGAGAGGTCGAACTCCTCGGGCCGAGCCCCGGTGGCCAGTGTTCCGGCCGCGTGCCGGGTCCAGCCGTCGTCGGTGCGGGAGTGCACCGACAGCTCACGGCGACCACTCGCGTCGGGAACGCCGACGACCACGCGGATGTCGACGCCGCCCTCCTCCGGCAACAGCAGCGGGGCCTGCTGGGTGAGCTCCTCGAGCACGTCGCAGCCGACCTGGTCGCCCGCGTGCAGGGCCAGTTCGACGTACGCGGTGCCCGGCAGCATGGTCCGGCCCATCACCACGTGGTCGGCCAGCCAGGTCTGCCGGTCCACCGCGAGCCGCCCGGTGAGCACCGCGCCGCCGTCGGGCAGGTCCACCAGCGCGCCCAGCAGCGGGTGCGCGGCGGACTTGGCGCCGAGCGAGCCGACGTCGCCCGCGGGCTTCGTGGCGTCGAGCCAGTAGTCCTTGTTCTGGAAGGCGTAGGTCGGCAGGTCCACCCTGGCCGCTCCACGACCGGCGAACAGGGCGCGCCAGTCGGGCTTCGCGCCCCGCGAGTACAGCGTGGCCACCGCGGTGAACAGGGTCGGCACCTCGTCCCGGCCCCGGCGCATCGCGGGAACGCCCACGACGCGGTCGGGGCGGTCGGCGGCCGAGGTGTCGCACTCGCGGACCATGCCGGTCAGCACCGCGTCCGGGCCCAGCTCGACGAACCGGGTCACCCCGGCCGAGAGCAGTGTGCCGACGCCGTCGGCGAAGCGGACGGCCTCCCGGACGTGGTCCACCCAGTACCGCGGCGAGCACAGCTGCTCGGCCGTGGCGATCCGGCCGGTCACGTTGGAGACGACCGGGATGCCCGGAGCCCGGTACACCAGCTTCTCCGCCACCGCGGCGAACTCGGCCAGCATCGGCTCCACCAGCGCGGAGTGGAAGGCGTGCGAGACGACCAGCTGCTTCGTCCGCCTGCCCTTCCCTTCGAAGACCGCCACCGCCGCCAGCACGGCGGCCTCAGGACCGGAGATGACCACCGAGCGCGGGCCGTTGACCGCGGCGACGTCCACGTCGGGCGGCAGCACCGCGCGCACCTCGTCCTCGGTGGCCGCGATGGCGGCCATCGCCCCTCCCGCGGGGAGTGCCTGCATGAGGCGGCCGCGGGCGGCGACCAGCGCGCAGGCGTCGGCCAGCGAGAACACCCCGGCGACGTGCGCCGCGGCCAGCTCGCCGATCGAGTGCCCGGCGACGTAGTCCGGCGTGGTGCCCCACGACTCCACCAGGCGGTAGAGCGCGACCTCGATCGCGAACAGGGCGCACTGCGTGTAGGCGGTCCGGTTCAGCAGCTCGCCGTCCGCGGAGCCCTTCTCCGCCCAGATGACCTGCTTGAGCGGGACTTCGGTGTCGAACAGCCCGCAGGCCTCGTCGAAGGCGCCCGCGAAGACCGGGAAGGCCTCGTAGAGCGCGCGGCCCATGCCCGGCTGCTGGGCGCCCTGCCCGGTGAACAGGAACGCGGTCAGGTCGGCCGCGCTGGTCGTGCCGGTCACCGTGCCCGCCGGGGTTCCGCCGGTGGCGAGGCCGTCGAGAGCCTTCAGCGCGGCGTCGCGGCCGGTCGCCAGGACCACCGAGCGGTGGTCGAGCGCGGCCCGGCCGGTGGCCAGCGAGTAGCCGACGTCGACGAGGTCGAGCTCCGGGTTCGCCCGCAGCTGCTCCGCCAGCCTGCCCGCCTGGTCGGCGAGCGCCGCGGCCGTCGTCCCGGCGATCGCCAGCGGGATCACCGGCAACGGCGGAGCGGTCCGGCGTGCCGGTTCCGCAGTGGACGGTGGGGCCTCCTCGATGATGATGTGCGCGTTGGTGCCGCTGATGCCGAAGGACGAGACACCCGCACGGCGCGGACGGCCGTTCGGCAGCCACGGCCGGGCCTCGGTCAGCAGCTCGATGTCGCCCGTGGTCCAGTCGACGACCGGGGACGGCGCGTCGACGTGCAGCGTCTTCGGCAGCATGTTGTGCCGCAGCGCCTGCACGATCTTGATGACGCCCGCCGCACCGCCGGACGCCTGCGCGTGACCGATGTTGGACTTCACCGAGCCCAGGTACAGCGGCCGCTCGCGGTCCTGGCCGTAGGTGGCCAGCAGCGCCTGCGCCTCGATCGGGTCACCCAGCTTCGTGCCCGAGCCGTGCGCCTCGACGGCGTCCACGTCGGACGGCTTGAGCCCGCCCGCCGCGAGTGCCGCGTGGATCACGCGCTCCTGCGACGGCCCGTTCGGCGCGGTGAGCCCGTTCGACGCGCCGTCCTGGTTGACGGCGCTGGAGCGGACCACCGCGAGCACCTCGTGCCCGTTGCGCTGCGCGTCGGACAGGCGCTCCAGCAGGAGCAGGCCCGCGCCCTCCGCCCAGCCGACGCCGTCGGACGCGGCGGAGAAGGACTTCGACCGGCCGCTGGGCGAGAGCACGCCCTGGCGGCTGGAGTCGACGAACAGGTCCGGCTGCGAGAGCAGCGTGACACCGCCCGCGAGCGCCAGCCCGCACTCCCCCGCCCGCAGCGCCTGCACCGCGAGGTGCAGCGTCACCAGCGAGGACGAGCACGCGGTGTCGACCGTCATGCTCGGGCCCTCCAACCCCAGCAGGTAGGAGATGCGGCCGGAGACGACCGCGCCCGAGCTGCCGTTGGGGAGGTAGGCGGCGACGTCGGCGGGCGCGCCGGGGACGCGGCTGCCGTAGTCGTCGTACATCGCGCCGGTGAAGACGCCGGTCATGCTGCCGCGCAGCGCGGTCGGGTCGATGCCCGCCCGCTCGATGGCCTCCCACGCGGCCTCCAGCAGGAGCCGCTGCTGCGGGTCCATGGCCAGCGCCTCGCGCGGGCCGATGCCGAAGAACGCCGGGTCGAACTCGATGCCGTCGTGCAGGAAGCCGCCTTCGCGGGCGTAGGTCTTGCCCCGCTTGCCGCGCTCCGGGTCGTAGATGCCCTCGACGTCCCAGCCGCGGTTGGCCGGGAACTCCGACACCGCGTCGACCTCGTCGACCAGCAGCCGCCACAGGTCCTCCGGCGACCGGACGCCACCGGGGTAGCGGCAGGCCATGCCGACGATGGCGATCGGCTCCTGCATCGAGGCGCCGGTCCGGGTCGTGGTGGCGGGGACCTTCGCGACGGCGCCGAGCAACTTGCCCTTGACGAAGTCGGCCACCGCCTTGGCCGTCGGGTGGTCGAAGATCAGCGTCGCGGGCAGCGTCAGCCCGGTCGCGGCGCCGAGCAGGTTGCGCAGCTCGACCGCGGCCAGCGAGTCGAAGCCGAGTTCCTTGAACGCGCGGGTGCCGTCCACCTCGGACTTGTCGGCGTAGCCGAGCACGATGGCCACCTGGGTGCGGACGATGTCCAGCAGCACGCGGTCGCGCTCGTTGTCGGCCGCTCCGGCCAGTTCCGCGGCCAGTGCGTTGTCGACCGCCTTCGCGGCCTTGGCGACCCGGCGCGCCTTCGCCGGGACGAACCCGCGCAACAGCGCCGGGAGCTCGTCGGTACGGGCCCGCAGCGCCGCGACGTCCACCCGCAGCGGGGCGATCACGGCCTCCTCGGCGGTCACCGCGGCGTCGAACAGGGCCAGCCCCTGTTCGACGGAGACCGCGGGCAGACCGAGCCGGGCCATCCGGGCCAGGTCGGCTTCGACCAGGTCCCCGCCGAGTCCGGTGTTCTCCGCCCACAGGCCCCAGGCCAGCGCCGTCGCCGCGAGGCCCGCGGCCCTGCGGTGCTCGGCGAGGCCGTCGAGGAAGGCGTTGGCGGCGGCGTAGTTCGCCTGACCGGCGGTCAGGACCTGGCCGCCCGCCGAGGAGAACATCACGAACGCCGCCAGGTCGGTGGTCAGCTCGTGCAGGTGCCAGGCGGCGTCCACCTTGGCCCGCAGCACCTTGTCGACCTGCTCGGCGGTCAGGGAGGCGAAGACCCCGCTGTCCGCCGTGCCCGCCGCGTGGACCACCGCGGTCAGGTTCCGGATCGTGCCGACCAGCTCGGCCACCGCGGCGCGGTCGGCGACGTCGCACGCGGCGACGGTCACGTTCGCGCCCAGGTCGGCCAGGTCTTCGGCCAGCTGACGCGCGTCCGGCGCGTCGAGCCCGCGGCGGCTGGTCAGCACCAGGTCCGTCACGCCGTGCTCGGCGACCAGGTAGCGGGCCAGCAGGCTACCGAGCCCGCCGGTGCCGCCGGTGATCAGCACCGTGCCACCGGCGTGCCACGGCGAGGTGTCGCCGGACTCCGCCTTGACGTACCGGGGCACCAGGACCGCGCCCTCGCGGACCGCCGCTTCCGGCTCGCCGGAGGCGACGACGGCCGCCAGGGTCCCGGTCGTCGTGCCCGCGTCGGCGTCGATGAGGAACACCCGGCCGGGGTGCTCGGCCTGGGCACCGCGGGTCAGGCCCCACAGCAGGCCCTGGGTGACGTCCACGGTGGACTTCCCGGCGGGGGTGGCGTCCCGCGTCACGACCGCCAGCTTCGTGGTCGCGAACCGGGGCTCGGCCAGCCACGCCTGGATCTCGGCGAGCAGCCAGGAGGTGTTCGCCCTGGCCGCGGTCGGGACGTCACCCGCGGCGCCGGGCACGGTCAGCGCGACCAGCCCCGGCACCGGCTCGCCGCGGTCCATCGCGCCGACGAGGTCGGCGAACCCGGCGTAGGGGGCGACCCCGCCGCCCGAATCGAGGCCGACCGCGACCACGTCGTCGTCGGCCCGCGGCACGGAGACCGGCTGCCACGCGATCTTCAGCAGGGAGCCGTCCACCTCGGCGGGCGACGCGGAGAGTTCGCGGCGCACCGGACGCGAGACCAGCGAGTCGATGGTCGCGACCGGACGTCCTTCGCCGTCGGCGACCTCGATCGCCGACACCTCGTCACCGTTCAGCCGCTCGATGCGCACCCGCAGCACCGAGGCGCCGACGGCGTGCAGCGCCACACCGTTCCAGACGAACGGCAGCAGGGTCGCGCCGTCCGGGTCGCCGAGGAGGTCGGCGTGCATCGCGATGTCGAGCAACGCCGGGTGCAGCCCGTACGAGCCCGCCGTCGACGCCGCCGGTTCGGGCAGCGCGACCTCGGCGAACACCTCGTTGCCCCGCCGCCAGGCGGCCTTGAGCCCCTGGAAGCTGGGGCCGTAGCCGTAACCGCGGTCGTTGAGCAGCTCGTAGGCGCCCTCGACCACGATGGGGATCGCGCCGGACGGCGGCCACTCCACGAGCCCGGTGGGCTCGCGGCGCGGCGCCGCCGACAGCGTGCCGAGGGCGTGCCGGGTCCACTCGCCGTCGACCGCGCCCCCGATGGGCCGGGAGAACACGGTGACCGGGCGCTGGTAGCCGTCGGCCGGGCCGACCACCACCTGCAACGCGACCGCGCCGTCCGGCGGGAGGATGAGCGGAGCCTCGATCGTCAGCTCCTCCACCGTCGGGTGACCCACCTGGTCGCCCGCGGTGATGGCGAGTTCGACGAACCCGGTGCCGGGCACCAGGATCGCGCCCTTCACGACGTGGTCGGCCAGCCACGGCACCGATCCGGCGGAAAGCCTGCCGGTGAGCACCGTGGTGTCCGAACCGGACAGCGACACGACCGCGCCCAGCATCGGGTGGGGAAGGGGCTGCTGCCCGACCGCCGTCACGTCGCCGGACGGCGTCGCGTCGAGCCAGAAGCGCTTGTGCTGGAAGGCGTAGGTCGGCAGGTCGAGCCGGATCGGGCCGTCGCCGAGCAGGCGGCCCAGCTTCGCCGCGCCGACGACGTGGAGTCGACCGACCGCGGCCAGCGCCGTGCGGACCTCGTCCCGGTCACGGCGGCCGAACGGCACGAAAGCGGCGTCGGGTTCCAGCACGCTCTGCGGGCCGAGCGCCGTCAGCACGCTGTCCGGCCCCAGCTCGAGGAACGTCCGCACCCCGGACGACGCCAGTGCCGTCAGCGCGTCGCCGAAGCGCACCGCCTCGCGGACGTGGGTCACCCAGTACTCCGGCGAGCACAGCTCCTCGTCGGTCGCCACCCGGCCGGTGACGGTGGAGACGATCGGGATCCGCGGCGCGGAGTAGGTCAGGCCCGCGGCGACTTCGCGGAAGTCGTCGAGCATCGGGGTCATCAGCGGCGAGTGGAACGCGTGGCTCACCCGCAGCCGTCGCGTCCGCACGCCACCGGCCACCGCTTCGCGCTCGACGCGCGCGACGACCTCGGCGACACCCGAGACGACGACGGAGGCGGGTCCGTTGACGGCGGCGACGCTCGCCTCGTCCTCGTGCCCGCGCAGCAGTTCCCGCGCGGCCTCCTCGGTGGTGGCGAGCGAGACCATCGCGCCCGGCGGGTCGCTCAGCGAGCCCATCAGCCTGCCGCGCGCCGCCACGAGGGCGGCGGCGTCGTCGAGCGACAGCACCCCGGCGACGTGCGCGGCGGCCAGTTCGCCGATCGAGTGGCCCGCCAGCGCGTCGGGGACGATCCCCCACGACTCGGCGAGGCGGAAGAGCGCCACCTCCACGGCGAACAGCCCGGTCTGGGTGTAGCGCGTCTGGTCGAGCAGGCCGCGGTCGGCCAGCGCGGTCGTGCCGAACACGACGTCGCGCAGCGGCACGTCCAGGTGCGGGTCGATCGCGGCGCAGGCGGCGTCGAAGGCCGTCGCGAACGCGGGGAAGGCCCCGTGCAGCGCCTGTCCCATGCCGACCCGCTGCGCGCCCTGGCCGGAGAACAGGAACGCCAGCTTGCCCTCGCCCGCGCTGCCCGTGACGACGTCGGCGCCGGTCTCGCCGGTGGCCAGCGCGTCCAGGCCGTCGGCCAGTTCGGCGACGGTCCCGGCGACGACGACCGCGCGGTGCTCCAGCGCCGACCTGGTCGAGACCAGGGAGCGCGCCAGCTCGGTGACGGTGACGTCCTCGTGGTCGGCGACGTACGCCCGGAGCCGGGCGGCCTGGGCGCGCACCGCGGCCGGGGTGCGGCCGGAGAGCGCCACCGGGACGACAGCGCCCCGGTTCGGCTCGTCGGGCCGCTCGACCTCGGCGTCGACCGGGGCCTGCTCGATGATCACGTGGGCGTTGGTGCCGCTGATGCCGAATGACGAGATCGCGGCCCGGCGCGGACGGCCGTTCTCCGACCAGTCGCGCGACTCGGTGAGCAGCCGCACCGCGCCGGTCTCCCAGTCGACGACGGTGGACGGCTGGTCGACGTGCAGGGTCCGCGGCAGCTGCTCGTTCCGCAGCGCCATGACCATCTTGATGATGCCCGCGACACCCGCGGCCGCCTGGGTGTGGCCGATGTTGGACTTGATCGAGCCCAGCCACAGCGGCTGGTCCCCGGCGCGGTCCTGGCCGTAGGTGGCGAGCAGGGCCTGCGCCTCGATCGGGTCGCCCAGCCGGGTGCCGGTGCCGTGGCCCTCCACGGCGTCGACCTCGGAGGCCGTGAGACCCGCGTCGGCCAGCGCCTTCGCGATCACCCGCTGCTGGGAGGGGCCGTTCGGGGCGGTGAGGCCGTTCGACGCGCCGTCGTGGTTGACCGCGGAACCGCGCAGCAGCGCGAGCACCGGGTGGCCGTTGCGGCGGGCGTCCGAGAGCCGCTCGACGAGCAGCATTCCCGCGCCCTCGCCCCAGCCCGTGCCGTCGGCCGCGTCGGCGAACGAGCGGCAGCGGCCGTCGGCGGAGAGCCCGCGCTGGCGGCTGAAGTCGACGAAGGTGTCCGAGGTGGACATCACCGTGACGCCACCGGCCAGCGCGAGCGTGCACTCGCCCCGGCGCAGCGCCTGCACCGCCCAGTGCAGGGCGACCAGCGACGAGGAGCACGCCGTGTCGATGGTGACCGTCGGGCCCTCCAGGCCGAGCGCGTAGGACACGCGGCCGGAGACGACGCTGGCGAGGCTGCCGTTGCCGAGGTAGCCCGCGATGTCGTCGGGAACCGTGCCGAGGCGGGTGCCCCAGTCGTGGTACATGACCCCGGCGAACACGCCGGTCGCGCTGCCGCGCAAGGAGACCGGGTCGATCCCGGCCCGCTCGAACGCCTCCCAGGACACCTCCAGCAGCAGCCGCTGCTGGGGGTCCATCGCCGTCGCTTCCCGCGGGCTGATCTCGAAGAACTCGGCGTCGAACTCGGCGGCGTCGTGCAGGAACGCGCCGTGCTTGACGTAGCTGTGGCCGGGCTTGCCGGGCTCGGGGTCGTAGAGCGCGTCGACGTTCCAGCCGCGATCGGTCGGGAACGGCGTGAGCGCCTCCCCACCCTCCGCGACGAGCCGCCACAGGTCTTCCGGCGTCTGCACCCCACCGGGGTAGCGGCAGGCGATGCCGACGATCGCGATCGGCTCCTCCGGGTCGATCACGCTCACCGGCGCGATCGGCTTGGCCGGTGCCAGGCCCGCGAGGCGCGTGACGATGTGCTCGGCCAGCGCTCGCGGGGTCGGGTGGTCGAACACCAGCGTGGCGGGCAGCCGCATGCCGGTGACGGAGTCGAGCACGTTGCGCAGCTCCACCGCGGCCAGCGAGTCGAAGCCGATCTCGCCGAACGGGCGGGACGGGCTGATCGCGCCCGCGCTGTCGTGGCCGAGCACGGCCGCGACGTGGGTCCGCACCAGGTCGAGCACCGCGCGGTCGCGGTCGGCCTCGGACAGCGGGGCGAACCGCTCGGCGAACTGCCGCTCCGGCGTGAGCTCCCCGGAGATCGCGGTGGCGACGCGCCTGCGGCTCGCCGGGGCCAGTCCGCGCAGCAGCGCCGGGATGTCCTCCCGTGCCCTCAGCGCGACGCGGTCGACGCGGGTCGGCACGATGGCGGGCTCACCGGTGGCGAGCGCGGCGTCCATCGCGGCGAGGCTCTCGGCGACGGTCAGCGGGACCAGGCCCAGCCGGGCGATCCGGTTGAGGTCCGCTTTGGAGAGGGTGGCGCCCATGCCGAGCGCTTCGCCGTCGTCCGGCGACCACAGGCCCCAGGCCAGCGACGTCGCGGGCAGACCGAGGTCATGGCGGTGCTCGGCCAGCGCGTCGAGGAAGGTGTTGCCCGCCGCGTAGTTCGCTTGGCCCACACCGTCGACCAGGCCCGCCGCGGAGGCGAACAGGACGAACGCCGCCAGGTCGGCGTCAGCGGTCAGCTCGTGCAGCGCCCAGGCCGCGTCGAGCTTCGGCGCGAGGACGTCGTCGAGCCGGGCCTCGGTGAGCGACCCGATCAGCGCGTCGTCGAGCACACCCGCGGTGTGGACGACGGCGGACAGCGGGTGCTCGGCCGGGATCTTCCTCAGCGCGGCGGCGAGCGATCGCTTCTTCGTGACGTCGCAGGACAGGACGCGCACGGTCGCGCCGAGGTCGGTCAGCTCCGCGACCAGGTAGGCCGCGCCCGGCGTGTCCATCCCGCGGCGGCTGAGCAGCAGGAGGTGCCGGACGCCGTGGGTCGTGACCAGGTGGCGCGCGACCTTCGCGCCGAGACCGCCGGTGCCGCCGGTGATCAGCACGGTGCCGTCCGGGCGCCACGCCGGCCCGTCGGCGTCGGCGAGCAGGCGGACGAGCCGCGCCGCCCGCACCCGGTCGCCGTCGATCCGGAGTTCCGGCTCGTCGGACGCGAGCGCGGTGGCCAGTGAAGTCGTCGAGGACTCACCCTCGACGAGCACGATCCGGCCGGGGTGCTCGGCCTGCGCCGAGCGCACCAGTCCGCGCACCGCGGAGTCCGCGAGCGCGCCGCGGGTCTGCACCACGAGCCTGGCCGACGCGTACCGCTCGTCACGGAGCCACTCCTGGAGGAGGGAGAGGACGCGGTGCGCCGTCCGCTTGGAAGCGGCGGGGATCCGGGAGCGGTCCAGGCGGTGGGCACCGCCCGGAACCCGCACGACGACCACCTCCGGAACCTCGTCCAGCTCGGTGAGCGAGTCGACCTCGGCCACCGAGTACCGCGCGTCGGAGGCCGCCACCGGCGTCCACTCGACGGTGTGCAGCAGGTCCTGCGGCCGCGAGCCGAGGTCGGCGACGCGGACCGGGCGGGAGCGGAACGACTCCACCGACAGCACCGGCGTCCCCGCCGCGTCGGTGACCTCGATCGAGACGCCGCCGGTGGCGGGCGAGGTGATCCGCACCCGCACCTCGGTGGCCCCGGAGGCGTGCAGCCGCACCCCGGTCCACGCGAACGGCAGGCGGATCTCGTCGGCTTCCCGCGCCTCGCCCGGCGCGAAGTCGGTGGCGTGCAGCACGGCGTCGAGCAGCGCGGGGTGGATGCCGAACGCGAGGTCGCGCTCCGCGGCGGGCAGCGCGACCTCCGCGAACACGACGTCGTCGCGCTTCCACGCCGTGCGCAGGCCGCGGAACAGCGGCCCGTAGCCGTAACCCTGTGCCGCCAGCTCTTCGTACAGCTCGCTCGTGGCGACCACCTCGGCGCCGGACGGCGGCCACTCGGTGATCGGGGCGGGCTCCTCGGCCGGGGATTCGGCCAGCACGCCGACGGCGTGGCGGGTCCAGGTGACGTCCTGCTCGGAGCGCGAGTAGAACTCGATGGCGCGGCGGCCGTCCACGGTCGGGCCGACCACGGCCTGCACCGCGACCCCGCCGCTCTCCGGCACGGGCAGCGGCGCCTGAAGGGTCAGCTCGGCGACGACGTCGCAGCCCGACTGCTCGGCGGCGTGCAGGGCCATCTCGACGAACGCGGTGCCGGGCAGCAGAGCCGTGCCCGCGATGGTGTGGTCGGCGAGCCACGGGTGGGTCCGCAGGCCGATCCGGCCGGTCAGGACCAGGCCGTCGTGGTCGGCCATGCCGATCTCGGCGGCCAGCAGCGGGTGGCCGGAGGCGAGCTGGCCGAGGTCGGCCGCGTCGCCGTGGCCCGACTGCGCGATGAGCCAGAAGTGCTTGCGCTGGAACGCGTACGTGGGCAGGTCGACCACGCGTGACGGGCCGAAGAACGCGGTCCAGTCGACCCGGACGCCCCTGGTGTGCAGCCGTCCGAGCGCGACGGCGAGCGCCGGGACCTCCGGGTGGCCGCGGCGCTGGGCGGCGGTGAAGGCGATGTCCGCGGCGTGCGGACCGGTGGCGGCCATGGCCGAGAGGACGGCGTCCGGCCCGACCTCGATCGCGGTGGTGACCCCGGCCGCGGCGAGTGCCGCGACGCCGTCGGCGAACCGGACCGGTTGCCGCACGTGCCAGAGCCAGTAGCCGGGCGAGGACAGCTCCTCGGGAGTCGCGAGGCGGCCGGTGACGTTGGAGACGACCGGGATCGTCGGCGCCGAGAACTCGACGACCTCCAGCACCTCCCGGAAGTCGGCGAGCATCGGCTCCATCAGCTGCGAGTGGAACGCGTGGGACACCCGCAGCTCGCTCGTCTTGCGGTCCTGCATCCGGAACACCGAGACGACGGCCTCGACCGCGTCGCGCTCACCGGAGATCACCACCGAGGCCGGGCCGTTGACGGCGGCGAGGCTCACGGCGTCGTTGAGCAGCGGCAGTACTTCGCTCTCGGTCGCGGCGATGGCGACCATCGCACCGCCTTCGGGCAGCGCCTGCATCAGGCGGCCGCGCGCGGCGACGATCATGCAGGCGTCGGGCAGCGTCCAGACGCCCGCGATGTGCGCGGCGGCGAGCTCGCCGATCGAGTGGCCGAGCAGGACGTCCGGCTTGACGCCCCAGGACTCGAGCAGCCGCGCGAGCGCGACCTCGATCGCGAACAGCGCGCACTGCGCGTACTCGGTGCTGTTCAGCTCCTCGGCGTCGTCGCCGAAGATGACGTCGCGCAGCGGGCGCTCCATCTGCACGTCGAGGTGGTCGACGGCCTCGTCGAAGACCTCGGCGAACACGGGGTGGGCCAGGTAGAGCTCCCTGCCCATGGCGAGTCGCTGCGAGCCCTGGCCGGTGAACAGCATCGCGAGCTTGCCCGGCGTGCGGGTGCCGGTGACCACGGCGGCGTCGTGCTCCCCCGCCGCGAGCGCGCGCAGGCCGCGGAGGGCGGCATCGGTGCTGTCGGCGACGACCACGGCGCGGTGGTCGTGCGCGGCGCGCGTGCCCGCCAGCGAGAAGCCGACCTCGGTGAGGTCCCCGCTCTCCACTGTGGACAGCAGCTTGGTGGCCTGCGCGCGCAGCGCTTCTCCGCTGCGGGCCGAGACGACGAGCGGCACGACCGGGATCGGCTCGGTGGCGGTGTCGTCGTCCGCGACGGCGGGCGCCTGCTCGATGATGACGTGGGCGTTGGTGCCGCTGACGCCGAACGACGAGACAGCGGCCCGGCGCGGGCGTTCGACCGCGGGCCATTCGCGGGCCTCGGTCACCAGCTCGACGGCGCCCGCGGTCCAGTCGACGTTCGGTGTCGGCGCGTCGACGTGCAGGGTCTTCGGCACGTGGCCGCGGCGGATCGCCTCGACCATCTTGATCACGCCCGCCACCCCGGCCGCGGCCTGGGTGTGGCCGATGTTGGACTTGATCGAGCCGAGCAGCAGCGGCGTCCCGCGGTCCTGGCCGTAGGTGGCGAGCAGTGCCTGCGCCTCGATGGGGTCGCCCAGCCGGGTTCCGGTGCCGTGCGCCTCCACGACGTCCACATCGGACGGTCGGAGGCGGGCGTCGGCGAGCGCCCGGTGGATCACGCGCTGCTGCGACGGGCCGTTGGGGGCGGTGAGGCCGTTGGAGGCGCCGTCGGAGTTGATGGCCGTGCCGCGCACGACGGCGAGCACGGTGTGCCCGTTCGCGACGGCGTCGGAAAGCCGTTCCAGCACCAGGACACCGACTCCCTCGGCGAACCCGGTGCCGTCGGCGGCGGCGGCGAAGGCCTTGCAGCGGCCGTCCTGCGCGAGTCCGCGCTGGCGGCTGAACGCGGTGAAGGTGCCGGGGGAGCCCATCACGGCGACGCCTCCCGCGAGCGCGAGCGGGGTCTCGCCGCGGCGCAGGGCCTGGACCGCGAGGTGGAGCGCGACGAGCGAGCCGGAGCACGCGGTGTCGACGGTCAGCGTCGGGCCTTCGAGGCCGAGCGCGTAGGACACGCGGCCGGAGACGACGCTGGGGGCGTTGCCGGTGAGCAGGTAGCCGTCGAGGCCGTCCGGGGCCTCGTGCAGGCGCGGGCCGTACTCCTGGGCCTCGGCGCCGATGAACACGCCCGTCGGCGTGCCGCGCAACGTGGTCGGGTCGATCTTGGCGTGCTCCAGGGCCTCCCAGGCCGTCTCCAGCACCAGTCGCTGCTGCGGGTCCATCGCGGACGCCTCGCGCGGGGCGATGCCGAAGAAGTCGGCGTCGAACTCCCCTGCGTCGGGCAGGAAGCCGCCGGAGGTGACGTAGCTGCTGCCGGGGCGGTCCGGGTCCGGGTCGTAGAGGCCGTCGAGGTCCCAGCCGCGGTCGGTCGGGAAGCCGGTGATGGTGTGCACCTCCTCGGCCACGAGCCGCCACAGCTCCTCCGGCGAGGCGGCGCCGCCGGGGTAGCGGCAGCCGATGCCGACGATGGCCACCGGCTCGTCCACCGCGCCGGTCGCGACCGGTCCGCTGTGGACGGTCTCGGCGCCGAACACCGCGGTGTGCAGGAACTCCGCGACGGCGACCGGGGTCGGGTGGTCGAAGGCCAGGGTGACCGGCAGGTCGAGACCGGTGGCGTCGGTGAGCCGCGCGTGCAGCTCCACCGCCGCCAGGGAGTCGAACCCGAGGTCGGAGAACGCCTTCTCCGGGTCCAGCACCGCCTTGACGTCCGGTAGCGCCGCCCGCAGCGCGGCTCGCGTGGCGTCGTGGACGACGTCCGCCAGGAATGCCGCGCGGTCGGCGGATGGCAGTTCGGTCAGCCGTTCCGCGAACCCGGTCACCCGATTCGTTTCGGTCTCAAACTCACGCATTCCGCACTCCACCGCTGTAGCGAGCCAGCACTCATGGTCGTTTCGATCGATCGTAGGTCGGCCCGTGTCGCGGCCGGATCCCCTCAAAAACGGTTAGGGGGAGGGACTTCTCACCACGTGACGCGCAGCAGCGAGGGCCCGCGCACGATCACGCCGTACTCCCACTTCACGCCCTCGCGCCCGTCGGCGAACCGCATCTCCGGGAACCGTGCGAGAATCGCCTTGAGCGCCTCCTGCAGTTCCAGCCGGGCCAGCTGCGCGCCGATGCAGTGGTGCGGTCCGTGCCCGAACGCCAGGTGCGGGTTGGGGCTGCGCGCCAGGTCGATGCGCTCCGGGTCGGCGAACACCTCCGGGTCGCGGTTGGCCGCGTGCAGCGCGGGCAGCACCGGATCGCCCGCGCGCACCACGACGTCGCCGAAGCGGACGTCCTCGGTCGCGTAGCGCGCGAACATCGCCGCGGTGTTGATCGGCACGTACCGCAGGAGTTCCTCGATCGCCGTCGGCATCAGGTCCGGATCGGCCCGCAACCGCGCCAGCAGCTCGGGGTGCGTGAGCAACGTGAAGACGAAGCTGGGCAGCGCCGTGGACACCGTCTCCACCCCGCCGGTGAGCAGTCCGGCGCCCGCGATCGAGATCAGCTCGTTCTCGGTCAGCTTGTCCCCTGCGTCGCGGGCGTAGACGAGCGCGCCGAGCAGGTCGTCGGTCGGCTCCTCGCGCCGCTGCGCCACCAGTCCCGCGACGTAGTCGTCGAGCTGGTCGCCGTAGACGTCGAGCACGTCGCCCTTCGCCGTGGCGTCGCTGACGAGCGCCTGCGTCCACTCGCTGAAGATCTTGTGGTCCTCCCGCGGCACACCGAGCAGGTCGCAGATCACGGTCACCGGCAGGGGCCGCGCGAGGTCCTCGACGAGGTCCGCGCTGTCGCCGTGCGCCACCATGTCGTCGAGCAGGCGGTTCACCAGGTCCCGCACGCCCTCGCGCATCTGCTCCAGGCGACGGGCGGTGAACGCCTTGCCCACCAGGCGGCGCAGCCGGGAGTGGTCCGGCGGGTCCATCCCCATGATGCCGTCGCCCATCTGCTGACGGCGCATCCGCGGCTGGTCGAGGCCCTGCGCGAGTTCCCGGCTGAACCGCTGGTCGGTCGTCACCACCTTGACGTCGGCGTACTTCGTGGCCAGCCAAGCCGGTTCGCCGAAGGGCATCTGCACCCGGCTCATCGGCTCGTCGCGCTGCAAGGCCTGGTACTGCTCGGAAACGGAGATCTCGTGCATGTCGAACGGGTACGCGCGGACTGTCCGGCGTGAACTCATCACGACTCGCCCCCAATCGCGGTCATCGGTCGCTCCAGTGCTTCGGCGTCGTAGGTTCTCTGCACGGTGGACAGTGCCGACATCAGCGTCGACGAGGTGATCCCGTCGGCGTGGCGGCTCTCCACCACGCCGCGCAGCGGCAGCGACCCGAGCTCCGACCAGCAGAGCCTGCCCGCCGGGTCGAGGTAGCTGCGCGCCAGTCCGGCGTTGTCCGGGTGCAGGCAGTACGGGATGTCGAGCAGGCCGCGCTTGAACGCGATCACGATCGCGCGGCCCAGGTCGGCGTGGCTGTTCAGCACGGCGGAGACGAGCGCGAACGCCTCGCGGTAGACCTGGTTGTCGCTGTCCACGGCGACCTTCCCGGTGACCGACCTCGCCGTCGCGCCCGCGTGTTCCAGCGCCGCGATGTTCTCGACGACGGTCGGGATCCGGTGCGCCTCGGCGGTGGTCTTGACGATCAGCCGTTCCGAGCCGGTGGTCACCGCCAGCTCGGCCGCCCTACCGAGCAGGCCGCGCGCGCCACCGGGGGTCCGCGGGAACATGCCCATGTAGGCGTAGATCACGACGTGCCAGGTGGCTTCGGGCAGCAGCTCGGCGCACAGCG
Source organism: Umezawaea sp. Da 62-37 (assembly GCF_032460545.1). Taxonomy (GTDB): domain Bacteria; phylum Actinomycetota; class Actinomycetes; order Mycobacteriales; family Pseudonocardiaceae; genus Umezawaea. The sequence goes on along the minus strand of NZ_CP135965.1, from coordinate 10,132,561 downwards.
CGCGCAGCGCGGAGACCGCCTCCTGGTCCTGCGCCATGTTCGTCTGCTGCGCGTAGCTCACCGAGATGCTGCGCAGCCCCTTGCGGTAGAAGAACAACGCCTCCAGCACGGACAGCGCCACCAGCTCGCTCGGCGGGCAGAGCTGGCCCATCATGCAGCCGCCGAACGTCTCCAGGTGCGGCCGCCCGCCGGGGTGGTCGGCTTCCAGCAGCAGGTCGCAGCAGTGCTCCCAGTTGTGCACGGACTCGTCGAGCGGGGTGCGGCTGTAGGGCAGGCAGTAGGACACCGGGCCGCCCTCGGTGGCGTGCAGGCCCGCGCTGATCATGGCGCGGAAGATGTCCGCGGGCCGCGCCGAGCCGTGGCGGACCTGCACCGGGAAGTCCGGTCCTTCCAGGCCGTCGAGCATCCCGCGCGTGACCTCGGGCGGGTGGTTGACGATCGGGTAGCCGTTGAGGGCGATCCCGTTGCGCAGCGCGTGCGCCACGGAATCGGTGTCGCGGACGCGGGTGTAGCTGTCGAGCGTGAGGGTGCCGACGGTCGTGGCGTCCGCGTTCTTCGTCGCGACCAGCCCGGCGCGCATGGCGACCGGGTCGGCGAAACCCATGCGCGGCTGCACCACCAGCTCGCCCGCGGCGTGCTTGCGAGCGACGAACTCCTCGAAGCTCACGCCCCCGCCCCCTCCACCTGGGCCACGCCCGCGGACAGCGACGCGGCGAACCGGCGGAACGACGTCGAACTCTGCTGGTCGTCGAACACCGCGTCGACCCCGGCGAGCAGCAGCTGCGTGGTCTCCTCCGGGGTCAGCGCCCCGCCGACACCGAGCTTGCCGCCGATCACCACCGGCAGCGCGCGCAGTTCGGGGAAGGACCGCAGCCGCCGGGCCACGCGCAGGCCGTCCTGGTAGCCGTGGCCGTTGACGCTGCTCAGCACGAGCATCGCCGGGCGGCGGCTCAGGCACTCCGACTCCAGCAGCTCGTCGGGCACGCACGCGCCGAGGTTCACCACGTCGAAGCCGAGTTCACCGACGAGCAGCTCGAGGTAGACCAGGTTCCAGGTGTGCGAGTCCGATGCCATGCTGCTGACGATCACCAGCGGCCGGCGCGGCTCGGTGACGACCTCGCGACCGTAGGTCCGCAGTTCCTCCGTCATGGCGACACCTCGTAAGCCCGCTGGTAGTCCAGGCGCGACACCGACACGATCTCGTCGCCGCGCACCACGACCTCCGTCGGCGCGGGGCGGCCGAGGAAGCTGATCAGGCTCGCGGTGACGCCGTAGGCGCCGACGTTGGGCACGGTGACGATGTCGCCGGGAGCCAGTTCGGGCAGCTCGGTCGCCTTGGCGAGGGAGTCGCCGGGAGTGCACAGCGGACCGACGAGGCTGCCCACCTCGCCACCTGCTTCCTCGATGCCGACCGCCGCGGGCAGCAACCTGCCGATTCCGGACAGCCCGCCGAGGACGTTGATCCCGGCGTCGAGGATGACGAACCGGCTGCCGCGGCCCTCCTTGACGTTGACCACGCCCGCCAGCAGCGAACCGCTGCTGCCGGACAGGTACCGACCGGACTCGCAGGCCAGCTCGATCCCGCCGTCGCGCCACTCGGGCAGGTGCAGGTCGAGCAGGTCCTCCAGGCCCGTCCGGAGGTTCGGGTAGCCGGTGCGCGGGCCGGGCACCGCGTACGGCGAGGAGAACCCGCCGCCGATGTCCAGCACCTCCAGTGGCAGCCCGACTTCCCGGCGCAGCTGCGCGGCCGTGCGGAGCACGAACTCGTACTCCCCGAGGAGGCTGCCCTCGTCCTGGGCGTTGCTCATGGTGAAGAAGTGCGCGCCGACCACGCGGGTGCCGGGCACCGACTTGAGCGCGGGCATGAGCGCGGGCAGCGTCTCGGCGTCGATGCCGAACTGCGAGGCGCGGCCCATCATCCGGATGCCGGTGCCGCCGCTGCTGGCGGTGGTGTTGATCCGCAGCAGGCAGGACGCCGTCACCTCGTGCTTCTCGGCGGCGGCGCCGACGTGCCGCAGGTCGGTGATCGACTCGACGGAGAACAGCCGGACGCCCGCAGCGATCGCCAGCTCCAGTTCGGCGTTCGTCTTGCCGGGACCGGTGTAGAGGATCCCGGCCGGGTCGAACCCCGCGGTCAGCGCGTTGGCCAGCTCGCCGGTGGAGCTGATCTCCGCGCGGCAGCCGCCGTTCCGCAGCTCACGGCCGATCTCGGGATGGGGGTTGGACTTCAGCGCGTAGAACACGTGGAAGCCCTCGGGCAGCATGTCGAACAGCTGGTCGCGCGACTCGGCGACCACCTCGAGGTCGTAGACGTAGGCGGGTGTGCCGAACTTCTCGGCGAGATCGTCGTACTTGCTCATTTGCGGCTTCCCTCCACCAGCAGCGCGAGTTCCTTCGTGGCGTTCTTGCCGTGCGCCGTCAGCGGGAACTCGGCGACGACGTGGCACAGGGACGGGACCTTCTGCGGCTCCAGCCGCTTGGACAGCTCCCGCAGCACTGTCGTGGGCGGCAGGTCGGTCTCGACGCAGATGGCGAGGTCCCGCTTCCCGCTCGGCGGGATCGCGCCCGCCGAGCGGACGCCGGGGATGTCCATCGCGGCGGCCTCGATCTCCAGCGTGGACATCCGGACGCCCTTGCGCTTGAACATGTCGTCGCGCCTGCCCTCGAAGTAGAGGTAGCCGTCGGCGTCGAGGCGGCCGTAGTCGCCGGTGTGCAGGCGCGGCTCACCGGTCGCCCCGTCGCGGCGGAAGGTGCGGGCGGAGATCTCGGGCGCGCGCCAGTAGCCCGGCATCACGTGCGGGCCCGCGGCGACGATCTCGCCGATCTCCCCGGCGGGCAGTTCGCCGCCGTCGGCGTCCAGGATCAGCACGGAGGTGCCCGGCAGCGCCAGTCCCGACGAGCCGGGGCGCTCGGTGTCCTGGTCCGGCGGCATGATCGTGATCCGCTTGCACTCGGTCTGGCCGAACTGGCGGACGACCTTGGCGCCGGGGAAGGCCTGGCGCAGCTTGGCTATCGTGGCGTCGGGCAGGGCCGCGCCGGTGTTGGTGAACAGGCGCACCGGCGCGGGCGGCTCGACGTCGCGCTCGGCGAGCGTGGCGATCATGGTGGCGAGCGACGGGACGATCGGCACGACGGTGGCGCCGACCTCGCGCATCCGGTGCAGCAGCCGCAGGTCCGATTCGGCGTCGGCGAGCACGATCTCGCTGCGGCCGACCGTGGTCATCAGCACCTTGTAGAGGCCGTAGTCCCAGGACATCGGGAACCGGCAGAACACCACGTCGTCGCCGCGGTAGCCGAGTACCTCCTGGATCGCGCGGGTGGCGAAGGTGACCTGGCGGTGCGGGCCGATCACGCCCTTCGGCTCGGCGGTGCTGCCGGAGGTGTAGACGAGCACGGCCACGTCGTCCTCGTGGACCTGGACCTCGTCCACGGGAGCGCGGGAGTGCAGGGTCTCCCCGACCTCTCTCCACAGTGGACCGAACTCGTCGGCCGTGATCACCAGCGCCGGGTCGGCGTTGGCCACCACGGAGTCGAACTGGAACCGCTTCATGGCCGGGTTGATCGGCACGAACACCGCGCCGCGGCGCGAAGTGCCGTAGAACAGCGCGACCAGCTCGCGGTTGGTGGGCAGCTGCACGACCACCCGGTCACCGGGCTGGACGCCGCGCCGGGCGAGCACCGCGGCCACGGCGTGGCTCCACGCCTTGAGTTCGGCGTAGGTCCACACACCGGCGCGGTCGCGGACCGCCGACGCCCCGGCCGCGTCGGCCGCCGCGGCGTCGAGCAGAGAATGGATCAGGGAATCGTTCACGACTGCCACTCCGTATGGGCTCGAAGGATCACCGTGTCGGCGCGAAAAGCGCTCCAGCGACGCTTCGAAAACTAACCGCGCCCCGCGGCGGCCCCACACCCCTAGTGGCCCCCTAACCCGCCGGTGGGGGGTGGGGCCGCGGTCGTGGCCTGCTGCCTCCAGGACTTCCGCCCCGACCCCCTGATCAGGGTGTTCGGCACGTGGACGGCAACGGGCGCGGGGTCCTGAGCGGGGCGTGGAACGCCGTACCGCGGCTCGGGACCGCCCGCCCAGCACCCGCTCCCGGTGGTCCCGGCGTGAACGCCCCGAGGCTGTCCATAGGGGTCTGCGCACCTCCCCCTGTGCTCAGCCGACAGGGGTGGGGGCCAGCAGGTAGGCGGCGCGGACGGCCAGTGCCTTGCGGTCGATCTTGCGATTGGAGTTCAGCGGGAAGTCGTCGACGTGCCGGTAGTGCCGCGGGATCACGCCCTCCGGCAACAACTCCCGCAGAGCGCGGACCATCTCGATGACCGGGCGTTCCCCGCCGGTGTAGAACACGAACAACTCGATGCCCGCGCTCCCCGGGACGCCCAGCACCACCGCGTCCTGGACCCCGCAGTCGCGCAGCGCGTGCTCGACCTCGGTCAGCTCGATGCGCCAGCCGAGCACCTGCACCTGGGAATCCAGCCGACCGAGGTAGGCGAGGTCGTCGCCGGCGAGCCTGCGAACCCGGTCGCCCGTGCGGTAGAAGCGCTTGCCGTCGCGGTCCAGGAACCGGCCGTGCTCGTCGGCGGGGTCGAGGTAGCCGGGGGTCATCTGCGGTCCCGCGATGCAGAGCTCGCCCTCCTCGGCGTCCGGGACGTCGCCCGGCCCCAGCAGCAGGTGGTCGTGACCCGCGTGCACCTCGCCGATCGGCACCACGCCGTTCACGGCGACGCGCGGCGTTTCCAGGTCGTGCCAGCGGTAGCCCGCCACGGTGATGGTCAGCTCGGTGGGGCCGTACAGGTTCTCCACGACCGACGACCCCGCCGCGGCACGCCAGTCGGCCGTGTCGCGGACGGTCAGCGCCTCCCCCGCGAAGAAGCTCCACCGCAGCCCCGGCAGCGCGCCGGGGGCCAGGCCACCGGTGCGGCGGACGAGGTCGATGGCGCTCGGCGTGGAGAACCACACGGTGAGCCCGAGCTCGGCCGCGAACTCCGGCAGGTCCCGGTACGCCCGGCGCGGCAGCACGACCGCGGGCGCCCCGGCGCCCCACGCGCAGAACAGGTCGAACATCGCGCAGTCGAAGTTCAGGTCGAACGTCTGCGAGAACACGTCGTCCGGCGTGAAGTCGTACCGCGCGTCGAGCAGGCCGAAGTAGTGGTCGGTCGACGCGTGCCCGATCCGCACGCCCTTGGGACGCCCGGTGGAGCCGGAGGTGAACAGCACGTAGGCGGTGTCCTCCGGCCGCGTCGGCAGCGGTGCCACCAGGGTTTGCGAGGCCGTGGGCCGCAGCACCGCCGGGTGGTCGCCGCAGTCCGGCGCGAGCACGGTGAGCTGCCGCCCGCCGAGCACCTCCGGCAGCAGGGCGAGGCCGCGGGCGTCGGCGACGATCGCGTCGACCCCCGCGGCCTCGACCATCTGACCGGTTCGCGCCGCCGGGAAGTCCGGTCGCAGCGGCACGACCGCGGCGCCGGCGTACAGGGCGGCCAGGATTCCGGCGTACGCGGTGACGCCCTTGTCCGCCAGCACCCCTACTGTGCGGGCCCCGGCCTGGGCCAGCGCGCCTCCCCAGAGCAGCGCCAGTTCGTGCAGCCGGGTGTAGGTGAGCGCCTGGTCACCCACGTGGACGGCCACACCGCCGTCGGAAAGTTCGAGGCCGCGCAGGAATCGCGTGTGCAGCCCGCTGGTGAGACCCGTGTCCATCGTCGTCCTCCGCGTGAGATTAGGGGTGTCGATGCGTCGATCCGGGATGGTGACGCGAGGTAGGGTTCAAAACGAACCGGGCGGTCGGTTTCCTCTCGGTAGATCCAACTAGCGATCCGGAGTAGCCATGTGGGACAACACTTTCGACGAGACGCTTCGCTCCTTCCTCCCGTTCCTGCCCGCGGAGGAGGCGCTGACCGCCCAGACCTCGCTCCGGGAGTACGGGCTCGACTCGCTCGCCACCGTGGAACTGCTCTCCGTGCTGGAGCAGAACTACAACGTGCGGTTCGAGGACGACGCCCTGAACCTGGAGACGTTCGAGAACCCCGGCAAGCTGTGGAGCACGCTGGCCGAGCTGCAGCCGACTAGCTGACGCGCGACGGTCCTGCGCCCCGGCGACGGGGCTGCAGGGCCATGCGCGGGTTCACCGTGACCACTTCGAACCGACTCGTGGTCACGCGGACGCGCCCGAACAGCGTGTCCGGCCCGGCGATCCAGAGCTTGCCCACCCCCAGCCGCTCCAGCGTCGACACGACGTCCGGCCAGCGGAGCGGCTTCACGATGCTGTCGAGCAGCATCGTGCGCACCTGCTCGCCGGTGGTCAGGACCGCGCCGTCCTGGTCGGCGACGATCGGCAGGAGCGGGTCGTGGAAGTTCAGGTCGCCGATCACCTCGTCCTCCGCCTTGCGGCGCAGCGCGCCGAACGCTCGCGAGTGCAACGGCGGCCGCATCGTGTAGAGGGACATCCCGCCCATGCCCCGCACCGCCTTCTTGAGCCAGTCGAGGTTCCGCTCGCGCAGGGAGACCATGTAGAAGTCGTGATCGATGTAGCACGAGATGTCGAACCACTCGCCCCGGCCCTCCAACTCGGACAGCGCGTCGGTGAGCTTCTCCTGCGGCGTGCGGACGAACGAGTGCGTCACCACGTCGGTGTACTCGGTCGCGAAGAACTCGGTGAGGCAGCGGGCGAGCTCCGCGGTCATCCACACCGCGTCCGGGAAGGTGAGGGACCCGGCGTACACGCTGGCGGGCTTCTCGCCGAAGCTCGGTCCGGCGCAGTAGTCGGGGCTCATCTCCTGTTCCTGCTCGGCCCACTCGGCCAGTGCGACGCAGGAGAGCATGAACCCGACCTGGGCGTACTGGGAGTAGTCGCCCTCGGTCTCGCGGAAGCGGTCGACCAGCGAGTAGCCGAGCCGGTCGTTGGCCTCCGCGAGCAGCTTGCGGGCGAAGGGGTTGATGAGCAGGAACTTGCCGAAGTCGGCGAAACGACAGGGGCTCATCCCGGGGAAGACGACCGCCGATCCCAACCGGGTGTTCTCATCCATGGCTGGAGACCTCTCTTTCTGCGCCCCGGAAAGCCGGGGCGGTGGGCTGGACGTCCTGCAGGAAACCCAGCAGGACTTCGTGGAACCGTTCGGGCTCCTCGAGGTGCGGGACGTGGCTGGAGTCCTCGAAGACCTCCCAGCGGACGTCGTGGATCTGGTCGAAGTACGGCTGGACCGTGACGGGCGTGGCCTCGTCGTGGCGTCCCGAGATGAGCAGCGTCGGCACCTCGATGTCTTCGAGGAGGTCGACCACCGAGTAGTCCTTGAGCGTGCCGGTGACCGTGAACTCGCTCGGTCCGTTCATCGCCGCGTAGACGGTGTTGTCGTCCGCCATCTCCATGAACGAGGCCACGTAGTCGGCGGGCCACGGCCGCAGGCGGCAGACGTGCCGGTTGTAGAACACGCGCATCTGCCTGAAGTACTCCGGCGAGTCGGTGGTGCCCGCGGCTTCGTGCGCTCTCAGGTCGTCGTCGACACCGGGCGGGAGCTGGGCGCGCAGCACGTCCATCTCCCGGCGCCACAACGGGTACGACGCCGGCGAGTTGGCGATCACCAGTCCGCGCAGGCCGTCCGGGCGCTGCGCGGCGTGCCGCGCGACGACGAGACCGCCCCAGGACTGTCCGAACAGGACGTAGTTGTCCTCGACACCGAGTCTGCGCACCAGGTTGTCCAGCTCGTCGCCGAACAGCTCGGGCGTCCAGAAGTCCGCGCCCCTGTCCGGCAGCCGTGTCGAACCGCCGCTGCCCAGCTGGTCGTAGTGCACGACCGGCCACCCGTGCTCGGCGAGCGAGCAGAGGTTCAGCAGGTAGTCGTGCGTGCTCCCCGGCCCGCCGTGCACCACGACGACAGCGGGCAGCTCGCCGCCGACGTCACCGGTGACCCGGTACCAGGTGCGGTGCTCGCCGAAGGGGACCCAGCCCTTCGCGGTGGGTGCTGCGGCCACGTTCATCACCTCGTTCGTCTCCCTGACCCGGCGCGCACAGCCGGCATCACGTTCATGTCTATCGGCAGCGGGCATGTCGTCACCACCCCCTAAGGGGCGTCTAAAGCCGTTCCAAAGCGTGCTCGACCTCCCTACCGCAGGGACGTGCGCCGCGGAAGGATTCCTTGCCAGGACAGGGGTTCCCACCCCTATCAGCGCTTTGCGGGGTCGGCCGGACGGCGCGCCCGCTCTAACCTTCTGACCCAGCAGCAGTGTTTCTCCCCCGAGCTCGGAGAGTGCGTCGATGCGCGTCATGATGATGGTGTTCCCGACGAGGACGCACGTCTACAGCATGGCTCCGGTCGGCTGGGCGTTGGCCGCGGCCGGGCACGAGGTGCGGTTCGTCGGCCAGCGCAACCCGCGCGAGGTCCAGCCGTTCCTCGAGACCGGGCTCGACTCGATGTGGTTCGGCGACGACCTCGACGTCGGGCACCACCGGCAGCTCGACGTGGACGGCGACAACGCCATGCGCGGCGAGCACCGGCTTTCGGAGAGCAGGCCCGAGCGCTACACGGAGGACTACGTCCGCACCGTCTACCGCCACTGGGTGGACGTGTTCCGGTGGACCACGCCGGACCCGCTGCTCGACGAGCTCGTGCGGTTCGCCCGGCAGTGGCGACCCGACCTCGTCCTGTGGGATCCGCTGCTCTACGCCGCCCCGATCGTCGCGCAGGCCATCGGCGTCCCGCACCTGCGGATGATGTACGCGGCCGACCAGACCGCGCGGATCGGCGCCCAGTACCGGGATCTGCGCGCGAACCACCCCGAGGACACCAGCGCGGACCCGTTCGTCGAGTGGATGTCCGCCGCGGTGGGCCGCTTCGGCGCCGAGTACGACGAGTCCCTGCGGTACGGCGTGAAGACCATCGACTGCCACCCGTCCTACCTGCGCTACGACGGCGTCGACGTGGACTACCTGTCCGCGCGCTTCGTGCCGCAGAACAAGCCGATGGCGATCCCGCGCTGGGTGCTCGAACAGCCGTCGCGCCCGCGCGTGATGCTGACCCTGGGCATCTCCAACCGGCAGACGCTCGGCGTCGAGGAGACGTCGGTGGCCGACCTGCTCGACGGTCTCGCGGACCTCGACGTCGAGGTGGTCGCGACGCTCGACGCCACCCAGCTCGCGTCGGTGCCGAAGGTCCCGGACAACCTGCGAGCGGTGGACTTCGTGCCGATGAACGAGCTCCTGGCAGGCTGCTCGGCCATCGTGCACCAGGGCGGCGGCGCGACGATCGGCAACGCGGTCGTCAACGCCGTTCCGCAGCTGGTGATCCCCGGCACCACGTGGAGCGAACGGATCTCCGCCGTCGCGCAGGTGGAACGCGGCAACGGCCTGCTGATCGACCTCGACGACATGACGCCCATGTCCGTCCGGAGTGGACTCGAACAGCTGCTGACGGAACCGTCGTTCCGCACCTGCGCGCTGGAGGCGCGGGACGAGATGCTGGCCAGGCCGACGCTGGACGACCTCGTGCCGGAACTGGAACGGATCGCCCGATGCCGGTGATCGGGCGGCCGAGGGTGCTGCGCACCATCGGCTTCCTCATCGCGAGCCTGCCGATCCGGCTCGTGGCGTTCGTGCTCGTGCTCGTCACGACGCTGGTCGGCATCTCCACCATCATGCTGTGGATCGGCATCCCGATCCTGATCGTCGCCACCTCCCTCGTCCGCGGCTTCGCCGACCTGGAACGCGGCTGGGTCCGCGTCATGCTCGACGTCGACGTTCCGGCGCCGCGAACGCTGCGGTACGGCCCCGGACTGCTGGAGACGTGGCAGGCCAGGTTGGTGGACCAGACCACGTGGCGCGAGCTGGCCTTCACGCTGCTCGCCTTCCCGCTGGGCGTCGTGGAGTTCGTCGCAGGGGTCATCTCGATCGCCGTGCCGCCGTTCGGCATCTTCGTGGCGCCGCACATCGGCGCCCTGCACGCCACGCTGACGCTGTCGATGCTGGGGCCGAACCGGACGGCGCTGCTGGAGGCCCGCACCCGGCAGCTGACGGACTCGCGCGCCCGCGGCGTCGACGCGGTCGAGGCCGAGCGCAAGCGCATCGAGCGCGACCTGCACGACGGGGCGCAACAACGCCTGGTGTCCGTCGCGATGAGCCTTGGCCGGGCGCAGCTGAAACTCGACTCCGACGACCCGTCCGCCGTGCGCGAACTGATCGGCGCCGCGCACACCGACGCCAAGCTCGCGATGTCCGAACTACGCGACCTCGCCCGCGGGATCTACCCGCCGGTGCTGCAGGACCGCGGCCTGGACGCGGCGCTGTCCTCGCTCACCACCCGGATGCCGATCCCGGTGGACATCGAGGTGACCGTCGAACCGCGCCCGCCCGCCCCCGTCGAGACCACGACGTACTTCATCGTCAGCGAGACGCTCGCCAACATCACCAAGCACTCGGGCGGCGACCGCGCGTCGGTGCGCGTGACGCGCGACGACGAGACCGTGGTCGTCGAGATCATCGACAACGGCCGCGGTGGCGCCTCCGTGCGCCCCGGCGGCGGCCTCGCCGGGCTCGCCGACCGGGCCGCCACCATCGACGGCGTGCTCACCGTGGTCAGCCCGCTGGGCGGGCCGACGGTCGTCCGCGCCGACTTGCCCGTCCGCTGGTGAAACTCCCTGGGAGCACGAAGATGCGCGTGGTCATCGCCGAAGACTCCGTCCTGCTGCGGGCCGGGGTGCAGAGCCTGCTCGCCGACGTCGGCATCGAGACGGTCGCCGCCGTGGACAACGGCGTCGACCTGCTCGTCGCCGTGCGCGAGCACCGACCGGACCTGGTCATCACCGACGTCCGGATGCCCCCGACGTTCACCGACGAGGGACTGCGCGCGGCGCTGGCGGCCCGCAAGGAGATCCCCGGCCTGCCCGTGCTGGTGGTGTCGCAGTACGTGGAGGGCAGCTACGCCGTCGACCTGTTCGCCGAGAGCACCTCCGGCGTCGGCTACCTGCTGAAGGAACGCGTCGCTGACGTGGCCGACTTCCTCGAAGCGGTCCGCCGGGTGGCGGGCGGCGGCTCGGCGATCGACCCGGACGTGGTGGCCCAGATGCTCTCCCGCAACCGCGACCCGTTGGGAGGCCTGACCGCCCGCGAGACCGAGGTCCTCGGCCTGATGGCCCAGGGACTGTCGAACGCCGCCCTCGCGAAGAAACTGGCGGTGACCCAGGGCGCGGTGGAGAACCACATCGGCAACATCTTCGCCAAACTGGGCCTCGAGGCCAGCCGCGACGAGAACCGCCGCATCCGCGCGGTCCTCACCTACCTGGACAGCACGACCATCCGCACCTGACCCCGGCTCGTGACCCCACTCGGGCCCGTCGTCTCCGCCCCTGGCTTGCTCGGCTACCGGTGGGCGTGGCGTAACCGGGCGATCCGTTGCCGTTCATCGGCTCCGTCGACTGCGCGGCCCTTCCGCGGGCCGATGGACTTGGCCTGCCGGTGAACGGCACGCTGCTGTTCTTCCATGTCTTCCTGCACCACGAGGAAGACATGGAAGAACACCCCACCACTGAGTTCTCGCGAGTCCTCTACGTCCCGGCAGACAAGAAGGCAGAGGTGACCTCGCCGCCGCCCGTCGCGCTCAGGCCGGCGCGCAAAGGGGCACGAGGAATTCCGGCACCGTCTGGGGTTTGCGCCCGATCAGCCTTTCCAGGTCGCCTGACGTCCCGGCGAAGTCGCCTGCGGCCAGCGAGGTGAACCACTCGGCCAGGAACTGCGCCACCGGCTCGGGCAGCCCTTCGCCCGTGCGCTCGGCGACGTACTCCCGCACGCTCACGTCCTGGTAGCCCACCTCTCCGCCACTGGCGGCGGTCACGATGGCCGCCACCTCGGCCATCGTGACCGCCTCGCTCCCTCCGAGGTCGTAGGAACGACCTTCGTGCCCGGTTCCGGCCAGCACCGCGGCATTGGCTTCGGCGAGGTCGCGGCGGGTGGCGAGAGCTGCCTCCGATTGCCCCGCCGGGACCCGCAGCCCGGTGGTGAGGGCACCGGAGCCCAGCATCGACGGCAGGGCGTCGAGGAAGAGCGGGTAGCGCAGGACCGTGACGGCCGAACCGGACTCGCGCAGTGCGGCCACGGTGCGCTCGTCCCACTCCGTGACCTGACTGATCCTGGCCGGGCTGTCCGCTCGACGACGCGTCGCGGTGTAGTGGACGTGCCGCACGCCGGCTCGCACCGCCGCCGCGACCGCGTTGAGGTGTTGGGTGATGACGTCGCCGAACGGCGGGGCGGAGATGAGCAGGAGCTTGTCGACCCCGGCGAACGCCTTCTCCAGGGATGGCCGATCGTGGTAGTCGCCGACCCGGACGTCGACGCCGCGGGCGGCCAGGTGGCTCGCGGGAGCCGGGTCGCGGACGAGCACCGCGACCTCCTTCGCGGGCACCCGGTCAAGCAGGAATTCAACGGTCGCACCGCCGAGCTGCCCGGTCGCACCGGTCACGAGGATCACGCCACGGCCCCGACGATGGAGGGCTTCGTCGTCGTCCAGCCGCCGTCGACGTCGATGACCTGCCCCGTGAGGTAGGAACTCTGCGGCGAGGTGAGGAACAGCACCGCCTCGGCGATCTCCTCCGCCTCGCCGACCCGGCCGAGCGGAACCTGTTCCACGTAGTGGGCCAGCAGCTTCTCGTCGTCCACGATGACGGCGGACATGTCGGACCGCGTCACCGCGGGCCGGACCACGTTGACCCGGACGCCGCGACCTCCCCACTCGGCGGCCAGCGCCCTGCCGTACGAGTCCAGCGCGCCCTTGCTGGCCGCGGCGAGTGCGGTGCCGCTGTTGCCGAGGCCTGCCAGGGCGGACGAGAGCGCCACGACGGCACCGCCGCCGAAACTCGCCATGTGCTCGGCCGCCCGCCCTTGGAGGACCACCGCGGCGCGCACGTTCAGGTTCAGGATCGCGTCGACCTCGGCTGTGCTGGCCTCGTCGCTGGCCCCGACATGCCCGGTGCCCGCGTTGTTCACGAGGATGTCGAGTCGGCCGACGGCGGCGATCGCCTGGCCCAGCACCCGGCCGGGCGCTTCCGGTGCGGACAGGTCGGCGGTGATCGCGACGGCGTCGTGGGGCAGCTCGTCCACCAGCCGCTTGAGCACTTCGGCGTCTCGCCCGACCACCACGACCCGCGCACCGGCACGGGCCAGGCGACGGCTCACGGCCGCCCCGATCCCCCGCCCGCCCCCGGTGACCAGCGCGGTCTTGCCGAGCAGCGGCGTCAGCACCTGCTGGTCGGTGAACGTCTCGGTCACAGATCCTCCCGTAAAACGATCGTTGTACTTTCATCGGCGACCGTAGCCTCGATATTCGAAAAAGTAAAACGATCGCTATACTTCGGCCATGACCGAGTCGGCGAGCGGCACGACGGGAGGACGGGGCGCCCGCGAGCGGATCCTGACCGCCGCCGCCGCGCTCTTCTACGAGCAGGGCATCAACGCGACCGGGATCAAGCAGTTGACGGATGCCGCGCACGTCTCGACGCGAACCCTGTACCAGCACTTCGCGAGCAAGGACGACGTCGTGGCGGCCTACCTGGAGCGGTGGGACACCAAGAGGTCGCTACCCAACGAGGCCGCCCTGCACGATCCCGACCAGCCGCCGCTCACCCGACTGCTCGGGCTCTTCGCCGATCCGCAGGCGGGTTCACCAGCCCGCGGTTGCCCGTTCCACAACGCGGCCGTCGAGGTCGCCGACGGCGAAAGCCCGGTTCGACGGCTGGTCAGCGCGCACAAGCAGCACGTGCTGCGACTGATCGTGCAAGCGGCGACCGAGGCGGACCTGACCGGGCCAGAACAACTGGGACACCAACTCGCCGTCCTCTACGAGGGCGCGACCGCCTGGCACACCTCGACCGGCGACCAGGCCGCGTTCACCCACGCCAGGACCACGGCTTCGACCCTGCTGAGACTGGCCGACCCGGTGAACGCGACCCCGACGACCACCGACGGGAAGGATCCCGGCGACCATTGAGCACTCGACGGAACGGCATACCTCCGAACGATGCTGCCCCTGCCTTTCGGAAAGGGCTTGCCAGCCCGCCGAATCCTCGCACGCCAACAAATTCTCCCGGTCCCGCGATCCTCATCTCAGCAAGCCCTCCAGTTCAACTCCGGTGCTGCGGTCCCGTTCTATGCACGTGCACCACCCCCTCCCACGACTGTGTCCATCGCCGGGCACTGCTCGTCGGACCAAACCCGCACCGCGGCAGCCTGTTGCGCATAGGCGTGGCGGGCCGGGTGTTGTAGCAGCTCGATCTGTCGATCATCAAAGCGTCTCGCGGCGTGTTGATTCCACCAACGGGTGTGACTCGTTGGTCAACGCGGTGAGCGAGGGCGTGCCTGAGTACGGCGACACCGAAGTTGGAGTAGCGGTACCGCGCGCCTGCCGTGCGGTGTGGTCGATGCCGGAAGGCTTCGAGCAACCGCCCTCGGAGTAGTCGGCGAACGAGTTCGCGGCGCTTCCGGCCAGCACTTGCCAGGAGAGATCGCTGATGCGGGGCAGGGTGGGGTCGGAGGTGTGCGTGCACAGTTGGCCCACCGTGATCGACGTGGCCGCTGCGGCCCTCTCGGAGACCGGGAGGCAGAGCCGCGTCGGTGCGCTGTACGGCAAAGATCCTTTGTGGACGGAATCGGCCAGCAGGAGGCTGGTGGCGGCCTTCGACGCGGTCCCGATCTCGTAGTGCAGACTCCTACGCTCACCGGTGGGTTCGCCGCGAAACCGGAGACGACCAGTGTGCGTTCGGGGTGGTCGAAAAGACGAACACCACGTCCGGGGCGTCGATGCTGTCGGCCGCTTTACGAAGTCGCCGTGCCATTGTCCCGGCCGTCATGCGAGCAGGGTTACCAGAGCATGTGAGGTCGCCATCGGGGAGGTTGTCGCTGACCAGCATCACACCGTCCGGCACCTGCGCGGGGAGACCGGACTTCGCCACGCCGCCCTTGCGAGTTCGCGCGCGCCGCGGCGACTCACCAGCGTCCTCGAAGACCTTCGCGGTCTCAGTCAGCGACAACCGCGGCAACGTGATGGTTGCACCTGGTGCCGACGGCTCAAGTCCACCAGCACCACGTGATGCCCATTGCCCGCAAACGTCTTGACGTCGGCCACTTCGGAGTGGACGACGATCAGCAGTGGCATCTTCGGCCGCGCGTACAACGCGGACTCGTGAGCGTTGGTCACGTGCACAGCGATCAGCGTCGGATTCGACCGCCACACCCCCGATGAACGCGATGCCGTCATCCGCATCGGCACGGACCTGGAGGACTGCGGGTAGACCTGCGAGGAACCCACGGAGGCCTGGCTTCAGCCGTGTGCCTGGCGAGCGGCAGCCCGGCAGGCAGCATCGGATCCAGCACGTCACCCAACTGGCGCAGCCCGTTCGGGACGCCAACGGCAAGTACGGCGCGACCGCAAGAAGAGGGTTGACCAGCACCAGCATCGCAGCACAGGAGTCGATGGCTGCGAGCAGTGCTCACCGAAATCGCGTTCCCAGTATGACCGCCCACGCCACGAAAACCGGTCCGCGCCGTAGCAAGCATCGAGCCGGTCGGCCAACGCCGTCGCCACCTCCCGTCCCTCGTGGCCCCAGTAGTTCATGAAGATGGCAGCAGGTCACGCTCACTCATGGTGACAACACCATGCCCGCACGTTCCACTGTCTGGACGCTGAAGACCGGTCGCATCGCGTCGATAACATCCACATGGACTACGCGCAGGGATTGGCTCCATGACGACGAACCCGCCGCACAGAAAGGTCGACAACCAGGTCACAGCGCATCGCGTCGACCACCTGGTGCAAGCGGGAACGATCGCAGGCGATGTCCATCTGCATTCCACGCCGGCTCAGGCGGTCGTGCCTCGTCAGATGCCACTCGCGAACCGCTGGTTCACCGGCAGGAGCGGCGAGCTCAACGCCCTCACCGCCGCCGTGGACGCGGGACATCACGTAGCTGCGGTCGGCACTGGAGGAGTGGGCAAGACGAGTATCGTGCTGCACTGGGCCCATCTCAACGTCGACCGATTCCCCGACGGTCAACTCTTCGTCAACCTGCGTGGCCAGCACGTCGCCGACGGGTTGAGGGCACTGCTCAGCGGACTGGACTCGGACCACAGCACTCTGCCTGCGAGCTTCGAAGCCCAACTCGGTCGGTACCGCAGCCTTCTGGCAGGACTGCGTGTGCTGATCGTGCTCGACAACGCCACGGACAGCACCCAGGTAACACCGCTGTTGCCGGGAAGCGGCCCCAACACGATGCTGATCACCAGTCGTGACCGCCTCGACGGACTCCATTCCACCACGGGCGTACACCGGATGGTGGTGGCCACCATGGCCAGGTCCGACGCGGTCAACCTGATCATGCACCGGATCGGTGCTGCCAGGGTGAGGCGGGAAACCACAGCTCTGGCGGAACTGATCGGCTACTGCGGCGGACTGCCGCTCGCACTTGCGGTGGTGGCCGGACGGCTGGCCACTCGCACATCGTTCCCACTCGCCGCGGTGGCGGCCGAGTTGCGGGACGCTTCGACGCGGATCGAGGCTCTGGACACAGGCGAGCAAGGGGCGACACTTACCGCTGTGTTGTCCTCTTCATACGACTCGCTCAGTTCCGACGCACGTGAAGTACTGGAGCTCATCGGACTGACAGCGTTACCGGACTTCGGGATTGCCGCGCTGACAGCGCTCGTTGACGCCACACCTGGCGAGGTACGAGCACGGATGCGCGAACTGGAACGAGCTTCCCTCGCTGACGAGCACCTTCCCGGAAGGTGGCAGGTGCATGACCTTGTGCGACTGCACGCCGCCAACCAGGCTCGGGATGCCGGCGAGTCGGCAGCACGGCTGGTCGAACACTACCTGCACACCGCGTTTTCAGGCGATCACGAACTCGACCGCAACCGGTTGCCGCTGCGAACCAACCCTCCGATCCCCGGCAGCCATCCCCTCGTGTTCAACGACTACGAGGCCGCGTTGGCCTGGTTCGACCTTGAACACCAGTGCTTGATAGCCACGCAACAGATGGCGAACGAACACGGCTGGCACGCCCATGTATGGCAGCTGAGTTGGGCGATGCACTCGTACCGCTGGCGCCGAGCCCGCATCCACGACCAAGCCGCCGGCTGGCAACTGGCGCTCACTGCCGCGGAAAAGCTCGGCGACGCGCGGTGGACAGCTATCGCACACAGGCTGCTCGGCGCCGCCAACGCCCGCACCGGGAACCTGGAAGACGCGTTCCGCCACCTCGTGCAGGCGCTGACGATGTTCACCGAGCAGGAAAATCCGGCTGGACGCGGTGACGCGCACCGGGCGCTCGCCAGGGCGCACGAGCGAATCGGCAACTACGGACAAGCACTGGAACAAGCCGAAGCCGCTCTGGACCTCTACCGGGAGACCCGTCAACGCCACTGGGAAGCGGACGCCCTGGACCTCGTCTGCTGGTACGAGGCGAAGCTCGAACGATTCAACGACGCCAGACGGCACGGGACCGAAGCGCTGGAGCTGTACAGACGGCTGGAAGACCACGACGGCGAGGCGACCGCGTTGGACAGCCTCGGCTACATCGCCCACCGCAGTGGACGGCAGACCGACGCCGTCGAGCACTACGAGCAGGCGCTCGTCCTGCTCAGGAACCGCAACAGCTACCACGAGGCCAACACCCTCGACCGACTCGCCGAACTGCACTCCGAGCGAGGTCATGTCGTCGATGCGCGAGCGGTGTGGGAGCGGGCGCTTGTGCTGTTCCGCGCCCAGCACCTCGTCGGAGAGGCCGATCGTGTACAACGGCGACTCGACAGCTTGGGGGGCACGTGATCGGTCCTGCCAGCTTTCCCACGCCGCATCTGGCCTTGCGGTCCGCCGACGAAGCAGAACTGACACGAGCACGCGCGTTCGCCAGCGTGCAGGCCGTGGCCGCGGAGGCGATGCGGGTCAGGCTCACCACCGGCTGGCGGGACCGCGACACACGGGTGGCACAGCTGCGCGCGGCCCACCGGGACCTGGTCGACTGGCGTTGCGATCTTGCTTCAAGAGCTCCGGGGAGGCTCGGCATCGGCATCCCGCAGGAAGCGGATCGGTTTCGCATGACCATCGACGAGCACGGCGCGAACTACGACCGCATCGGCTACATCGGCCGTCTGCGAGCCAACCCGGTGTGGGACGAGAGCACGCGCACGTTCCGCGGCGGCCGCAGCACACCCGCGCACGAGACAATGTTGGAATACGGCAGGGAGGCCACCGCCCGGTTCGCGGCTGACGACGACGTGCTGCGCAACCCGGTGATTCTACCGGGCGGTGAGGTACTGCCGGGCAACAGCCTTGTGCGGGGCCAGGCCGCGATGCGGATCGCAAATGAACTCATTGCGCGCATCGTGCGCAGGCAGGGCCACGCGGACAACGTGGAAACCGGCGGCGATCCGATTTACGTGGTGTCGGCGAGCCGAGCCGCCCGCGCCAGGATGTTCGCCGAAGCCGTGGACTTGCTCGCGGCCGGGGAGCCCGAGGATCTCGAAACCTGGCAAGCGGCCAGGTACCTGCTCTACCAAGCACCGATCACCAAGAAGGGCAGTGACGCGGTGACCAGGACGTTCCTGGTGGCGGTGGGTGCGGTGACGCTGGGGCGGGCACCGGTCCTGGCGCAGGACGTCGACCTCCGATGTGTCGTGCTCGGACAGGACAGGGCGACCAGGATGCCAACCGATGTCAAGTGATGCGTCCCGCCCTGCGGTGATCGCCAACCCCGGCCGGCGCAACTCGCTCAAGCCCATGTGACGACGTGCAGGGCACGGCACAAATCGACTTTCAGGAAGCCGCCGACCACTGCAATCTCCGACTCGCTCACGCAGGTCGAAATCAAGGTCCAACATATTCCGCATTTCTGCGGTCGGATAAGATCGCGACCATCATGAGGTCCGCTCGGGTGTGCATTTTCATCAGTTTTCGTGGTGGCGATGGCGAATTCGTCGCCGACTCCCTCGACCAGCACGCACGACAGCGCTTCGGCAATCTGGCCGTCTTCCGGTCCAGCAGGTCGATCGGGCCTGGTGACGTCTTCCCACCAGAGCTGCAGCGAGCGATCGATCAGTGCCGGGTCATGCTGGTGGTCGTCGGTCCGAACTGGTTCGCGCGCGGGGTCGACGGAAGCAGGCGCATCGACAAGTCCGACGACTGGGTTCGCCACGAGGTGCGCTCGGCGCTGGCCAAGGGCGCACGGGTCGTCGTGGTCAGGTTCAACGGTGCGTCCAGGCTGTCCCCGGACGACCTGCCCGAGGACATCAGGGGCGTGGCGGTTCGGCAGGACTGCGAGGTGACGCACAGGAACATCACCCACTCGCTCCCGGCACTGATGGACGAGCTGTTCCGGCTCGAACCCGACTTGCGCATCGGCGCGACGGACGGCTTGGAGGGCTTGGACGAGTGGTGGGCCGGCTGGTCGGGCATCACCCGGCCGGTGTTGCCGCCTGCTCTGCCGGTGGCCGGCCGGGATGCCGCGGTCCGCGCACTCGGCGATTGGTTGGCCGCCCCTCCCGACCTGTTCCAACTCCGTTGCGCGTCGTACGACGACGGCAGCGCCTTCGCCGCGGCGGTGCTCGACCTGCACCATGCCGATGTGCGAGCGGTCCGCGTCACCAGCCACGCGGGCGCGACCCACTGCGCCGACCTGCCCTCGCCGCTCCTCGTGGTGGTCGCCGCTTCGGACGTCGACGTCCAGGCGTTGGTGGCGCGAGGTCTGCACGTGCTCCTCCTGCTGCACGTCCACACGTCGAAGGCCAGCGAGGATGGGCTGACGCTGCCGAGGCTGTCTGCGGCACAAGCGCTGGACGTCTTCGTGGAGGCCGGACTACCGCCTGCCCGGGCCGGAAAGCAGCGGGTACGGCCCGACGGAGCATGGCGGTGTTGCGCTGGAAGTTCTCTCCCGGCCTGCGAGCCCCCGAGTGGCCGGTCGACGCGATGAGCGGCTTGGTGCTGACCGGCTCCTGGTCGACGGTGGAGCGCTTCGCGGACCGGGAAGCCATCGCCGGCCTGCTCAAGGCAGACTGGGAGGAGATCGAGAGGTCCGCGCTGGCCACCGCGGCTTCCGAAGCGCCCCTGCTCCACCGGTCAGGAACCAGGTGGCAACTCGCCGATCCGGAAGCCGCGTGGATCGTGTTCCGCAGCTTCCTCACCGGATCGGTGCTGGAGCGCTGGCACGCGATGGCTGTCGCTGTCCTGACCGAACGCGATCCGCTCCTCGACCTGCCGGACGGTGAGCGGTTCGCCGCCAAGATCACGGGTGTCGATCGGAAGTACTCGGACGAACTCCGAAAAGCCATCGCGCTCGCCGCAGCACTGATGGGCGCGGACGACGAGGAGCGGCTTTCCGACGGGCGGAGTGGTCAAAGCCACGCGTCGCAGCTCGTCCGGGAGGTCCTCGACCTCTGCAACGCCGACAGGTCCGGAGGGACGTGGCAGTCGGTGGCGGAGGAACTCCCCCTGCTCGCCGAAGCCGCACCAGCCGAGTTCCTGGCCGCCTTGGACCGGGCACTGGCCGGAGATGACCCACTACTCGCCCCCGTGCTCGATCAGGGTGGCAGGCGTCCCGGTCGCTTCGACGTGGAGGTGTGGTTGTTGTGGGCGTTGGAGACCCTGTGCTGGTCGTCTGAGCACCTGCCGCGCGCGGTTCGCGCACTGGCTCGGCTGGACCAGGTCGTCACGGTGCGGCCGAATGACTCCAGTCAGCCGTTGGACAGCCTGCGCCGGGTGTTCCAACCGGGGTGGGCCTGCACGTCCGCCACGTTGGACATCCGACTCCGCGTGATCGACGGGTTGTGGGGCGCGTACCCGGAGACGTGCTGGAAGCTCTTGCGGGAGTTGGTGTCCCTGCCACCGTCGCGACTGCACCAGCGAACCCACGAGCCGGAGGTTCGCGATTCCTGGTCACCGGAAGTGGAAGGACCGACGCCGGATGAGATCGAGGCCGCGCTCGACGGCATCGCCGAACGGGTGGTGGTCGCCTTGGCGGCTGGCCAGCACCGCTGGATCGACCTCGTCCCCCTGACCGTCCACATCCCGGTCCGGCAGCGGGACAGGATCGTCGCGGAACTGCCTGAAGCCGACTTCGGCGCTTTGAACGACGAACAACTGCTGCGTTTGTGGTTGGAACTCGACGAGTTCGTGCGCTTTCAGCGCAGTTACCCGGGTATGGTCGCGGATCACGTGGTGACGACGTTCGCGGCGGTGGCGGCGCGGGTCGAACCCCACGGTCGTGCCGAGCGCTACGTCTGGCTGTTCGCCGCCTACCCGCGGTTGCCCGGCATCGACTGGCACGACCTCGCCGCGTACGACCGTGAATTGGCCGGACTACGGGCCGACGCAGTGCGGGAGGTGGCAGACGCGGGCGTCACCGGCCTGCTGGAGTTGGCACGGCGCTCCGAGTCGCCTGAGGTGGTCGGAGCGGTGACCGCGCAGGCCGTCGGAGACCTGCTCTTGGACGACGTGCTGCTGCTCCTCGGCGGTACGGCCAACGAGGCCGGGTTCGCTCGGAGCTGGGTGGAGACACGCGCTCGGGAGGGCGGTGAGCCCTGGTGGCACCCTCTGGTCAGCACGATGACCACGTGGAGCACACGGGGGCAGGCCGAGTTCCTGATCGCCCTGTCACGGTCCGCGGACGTCTCGAACCTCCTCGACGTCGTCGACGGAGAGGTGGCGGAATTGTTCTGGCGGCAAGTTCCTTACTGGCCCCCGATGGGAGGTAACCACGAGCGGTTCTTCGACCTGTTGTTGGGACACCGTCGCCCGTGGTCCGTGATCAGTGCCCTGGCGAGGACCCTTCACGTGGACGCAGACGCTCAATGCCTGCAATCTCCTGCTCTCATCACCAGAGCGCTGACCGGCGGCGCGTCGGACGGCAGTGTCGAGCAGCCCCACCAGAACGCGGTTTTTGACGTTGGTCAACTGCTCGACCACCTCACCGACCTGGTGGGCGACTCGGCAGAGGTCGTGGGACTGGAGTTGATCTACCAGAGCGCCCTGTTCGCTGATCGAACTCCGCGAGCCCTCTACCGCAGGATCGAGAAGGATCCGGAAGCGTTCGTGGAGATCATCCGCATCGCCCATCCGGGTAAGGGCGAGCCGCACTCACCTGTACGCGTCCCGGCCTACCTCGCTCTGCGGAACTGGCGCTGGCGGCCGGACGGTGAACTCGGCCTCGAACGGCTCACCGACTGGATGCGACGGGCACGAACGCTGCTGTCCGAGGACGACCGCCTCCTGAGGCGCGGCGACGAGGTGTTCGGAGCCATGCTGACGGGGGTGCCAGCAGGTGAGGACGGTCTGTGGCCCGTGGAAGTCGTGCGGGATCTGCTCGACGCGGCGGACAGCGATGCGCTCGCCGATGGCTTCGTGCTGGGTGTGATCGGCAACCAGGGGACCACCGTTCGCGGTGCGTTCGACGGTGGAGACCAAGAACACCGACGTGCCGCGGAACTGGAACGCGATGCCGAGGCGATCGCGCCCCGTTGGCCGCAGGCCGCCGCTGCGCTAAGGAACTGCGCACGCGCCTTCCACGGCTTCGGGCTGCACAACGACGACGATGCCGAGGACACCCAGGATGAGTTCTGATGGGTTGCGCCAGACGGTTCGAGGCGGAGGAGAGCGGTCACGATGACCTCGACTCCCGCCTCGGGCTCCTTCGACCACGACCGCTGGCACCTGCGCCAACCCGGTGACCATCCGAACAGCTCGCAGTTCGCCTCCGCTCACGAGTCGCACCACAAGCAACTCCAGGACTCGACCAGCTTCGGGGCGGTGGCACGGACCTACCACGCCCTGTGGACGGCCACCGGAGACGAGCGGCACCGCGAAACGGCGGGCGCGCTCACGCGGGCGAGCAGCCGACTGCAGGAGGCGTTCGCCTCGTGGTTGCCCGCACTATCGCTCGGGTGGAGCCGCGACCGGGTGGTGCGGAGCTACCCCGCCTACAGCGGGCACTTCGACGCGATGGCGGACGTCGTCGCTGCGCTCGACAGCCCGTACCTCCGCTTCCACGTGGCCCACGCCGCGTCGAGGGCCTGCATGCAGACCAGGGTGATCGAGCGCGTGCTCGACATGGGCTTGGAGGCCTTCTCGTTGGCAGCGCTGCGGGAGCGCGAACTGCCGGACCTCCGGTTCGGGCGGTTGCGCCGCACCCCACCGGACTGGCAGGCGCACCTCCCCGACGACCCGCGCCTCACCGCACTGCTGGAGCCCACCACGCTCACCGCGCAGATGTTCGACCCCGCGCTGGAAGAACTGTGGGTGCTGGTCAACGAGACGATGTACGACGCGGCGGTCTCGGTGCTCGGCGTGGACGACACGCTCGGCGTGAACGAACACCTGCTGTGGACGCCGAAACTCGTGTCCGCGGCCCAGGAGGTCGCAGGCGCGGTCGACATCCGACCTGGTCGGCTGCTGCGCCAGTCCGAGACGCGGGCCGTGGTGCTGGGCAACATCGAGACCGAGGGGTTCTCAGTCGCCGACCCCCTGCCCGCCCGCATCCAGCCCAGCTCCACCGCCCTGGAACTGATGGCCGCTGATCTGGAGCACCCGCACCTGTTCGCCACCGTCAGGAGGTCGACGTCGCTGACCGACAACTACGCCTGGGAGCCGGGGAGCCGTCCTCCTCCGGGCGATGTGCTCTGCGTGGTGCGCCGCACGATCCACGAGGACGACGGCCGCCACGTGGTGGAGTTGCGACAAACCACCGACCTCGCCGAGGTCCACGGGAGCGAACTCCCCGTGGTCGCGGTCGTGCCGTGTTCCCTGCTCGACCACCCGGCCACCGCAGGGTGGCGGCCGGCACGGACCGCGCTGTTGCTCGACCTGCCGCTCACCGAGCACTTGGACCTGTGGCTGAACGCGCCGAAGAGCCGGTTCCACTACACCTTCCTGCGCGTCGAGTCGTTCGGCCGGGTGGTCCCGTTCCTGGTGGGGATGATCGAGCAGGACGGCCACGCGTTGCCGTTGATGCTGCGCCCGCTCTCGCACGCCGGTGTGGGCGTGCACCAGGCCGCGCTGGCGGAGCTGTACCCGCCGGGTGGGCAGGTGGTGGCCGACCACGCGTTCCTCGAAGCGCACGACGAGGTGCTGGGGCTGGTCCTGGCACACCTGGCGGGCGAGGAAGTCCGGTTCGACAACCGCATGGGCCGGTGACGAGGCGTGTGGAGTGGAGGCTCGAGGCGTGGGCGGTGTGTTCATCAACTACCGGAACGAGGACGGGGCGTGGGTGGCGGCCTTGCTCGACCTCGACCTCTCGCGCAGGTTCGGGTCCAAGCAGGTCTTCCGCGCCAGCCGCTCCGTCGGGCCTGGTGACTTCCAGCCGCAGCTGGAGCACCGCGTCCGGGACGCCTCGGTGCTGCTGGCCGTGATCGACCGCGAGTGGGCGGATCCGGTCTCCGGCGGCAGGCGCCTGCAAGACCCCGACGACTGGGTGCGCCGCGAGATCGAACTCGCCTTCGAGGCCGGGGTGGAGGTCATCCCCGTCCTCGTCGACACCGAGATGCCGAGCCGGGAACTGCTCCCCGAGCCCTTGCGCCCGCTGGTGGTCCGCAACTACACCAGGTTGCGCCGCCGCACCGTGGACGACGACCTCGCCCGCCTGGCGCGCATGGTCGAGCAGGTCGCGCCGGAACTGGCCTTCTTCGATCTCGTCGACCGGCGTCCCCGGCCGTCGCGTGCGGGACCTCCCAGCGCACTGCTGGATCCGCACCGCGCGCTGGTGGACTTCCAGGAGCGGGACGGCGTGGTCGCGGACCTGGAGACCTGGTGCCTCACCCAGGCCGGACCACCGGTGGTGCTGACGGGAACCGGCGGTGCGGGCAAGACCCGCACGGCGGTGGAACTGTGCGAACGGATGGCCGCACGAGGATGGCTCGCGGGCTTTGTCTCCCCGACGATGCAGCCCGAAGTCCTGCGACGGCTGGACACGGCGCTCGGCCCCGCGCTGCTGGTGTTCGACCGCGCGGAGACCCGCGGCGCCCAGCTCGCGGCCGCGCTGTCCGCCGCGGCCCACCGGCCGGAGGACGGACGACGGGTCGCGGTGCTCGCGTTGGCGCGTTCGGTGGGTGACTGGTTCGAGCACTTGGCCGACGCGGAGTGGGGCGCAACACCGGTGCCGTACGTGTCCGTAATGGAGCTGCCAACCCCGACCGGTGGTCATGCCGAGTTCTTCGCCGCCCACCGCGCGTTCGCCGCGGAGTCCGCGGTGTCCGCGGCCGCGGCCGAACCTCCTGCTTTCCCGACCGCGCTGGACGCGCACGAAGCGGCGCTGGCCGAGGTGCTCGGCAGCGCGGTGGGCGACCTGCTGAAACTCGAGCGCCAGTACTGGGTGGCGACCGCCCCGGTGTACCAGCTACCCGACGCGCATCCTGCGCGGTTCGCACAGGTGGTGGCCGCGGCTTGCTTGTTCGGCGCGTCCGACGACGCCGAAGCGCTCGCCACGTTGCGACTGCTGCCGACCTTCGCCGACGACGGACCCGATGTCGTGCGGCGGTACGGGGATTGGGCCCGCGAGCTGTACCCCGGTATCGGCGCGCTGAACCCGATGGCGTCGAGGCGCCTGACCGAAGAACACGTGACCACGACGATGACTCGGTACCCCGACCTGCTGGACCTGCTGCCCGCGGTCACCCCCGAGCAGGCGGTGCGGGCCTTCACCGGGCTCGCCGCGCCGGCTGCCCAGCACCCCGAGCTGGCGGCGCGGCTGGGCGCCGCGGTCGCGAGGGCCCCCGCCCGGCTGGTACCGGCGGCGATCGTCGCCGTGGCGGCGACGGACGAACCCGACGCGCTCGTGGCGGCCGTGGCCGACTGCGCAGCGGAGCTGAGCACCGAAGACCTGGACGTGGTCGTCGGAGCGCTGCCCCGGCGCAGCCTGGTCCTCGGTCCTGTCGCGCTCCGGTTGGAGGAGCGCGCCTGGCAGGTGCACCGGTACGAACCGAACGGGGACCTGGTGTCCCGCCTGGCCCTCCGGTTCGCCGCGCGGGCCGCCTACCTGGGTGTGCGGCAGGACGACGCGGTGACGGCGGCGCTGGACCAGGTGGAGTCGCCCTCTCCCGCGGTGTCGGCTGAGGCTTGGGCAGTGCTGGCGTTGCTCCACACCGGTGACCGTGCCGTCGAGGCCGGTGCGCTCGCCGTAGCGGGATTCCGGGACCTCGGCCCGCAGTACCACGGGCAGTACGCCACAGCGCTGCACAACCAGTCGGTGCGGCTGCGCTCCGGTGGCCTCGCGACCGAGGCTGGAGAACTCGCCCGCAGAGCCGCGGCGATCGCACGGGAGCTCGTCGCGCGCGATCGGCCGACCTACCTGTCCTTGCTGGCGGACGTCCTCGACAACCTGGCGGCGGCAACCGGCGATGTGGCCTCGGCTCGGGAGGCGCTGGAGCACCGCCACGACTTGGCCCGCGTGCGGAACGACGCGTACCTCGCCCCGTACGCGGGCACCCTGAACACATTGGGCAGGCTCCTGCGCGATGACGACCCCGAGTCCGCCCACCAGTACCTGCTGGAGGCGCGTTCGCGGTACGAGGCGCTGAACCACCGGCACCACGGTCGGTTCGACCGCGAACTGACCGTGGTGACCGACAACCTGGCAGCGCTGGAGGGGGACACCAATGGCTGACGACCACCTCGCGCGACTGCTGTTCGACGGCCCGGTCGGCTCCGGGCGGTACACCCCGACAGCGGGCGCGCGCGTCCGCCTGACCGGTCGGGACGAGGTGCTCGACGCGATCGTCCACTTGCACGAGGTCCACCACTGCGCGTTGAACGACGGCACCGCTTGGGGCGTTCTGCTGCACGCCCTGGCCCGTGTCCCCGGCCGGCCGCTGGGCGACTTCCTGGACGTGGCGCGCAAGACGCACGAGACGTTCGCGACCTACTCCAGCACCAAGACGGTCGAGGCGCACTACGGGCCGTCGCACGGCGTGCTCGACGCCTATCCGGCCTACGCGCCGCTGCACGACGGGATGACCGCGCTGCTCGCCGGGGTCCAAGGCGCGAACCGCAAGCTGACCGTCGTGACCGCGCTCGCCAGGGTGTGCATGCAGTCCCCGGTTCTCGAGTTCGCAGTCGACCGCGGCGTGGACGCGATCAGCCTCGCCGACGTGCGCGCGGTGGACCTGCCCGACCGCCGATGGGCCCGGTTGCTCGCCGGTGGTCCCGAGATGGCCCGCCGCGTCGCCGAGACCGCCGACGACGCGACCGCCTCCACGTTCGGCCGCGCGCTCCTGGACGCCGATATCGGGGGCGAAGGGCTGAACGTCACCTCAGCCGCTGAGCACGACGAGCACTGGCGCACCTGGGAGATCGCGGCGTACGACGCTGTACGGCACGAACTGCCCGGGACCGCAGTGCTCGACTACGCGGGCCACCGGGAGGGCGCCGCCGCGGTCACGGCGCTCGTGCCCGGACTGCGCTTGCGCGGAGTCGCGCTCGACGAACCAGCGCTCGACGACCACGAGCTCAGAGCCGCCATCATCCAGCAGATGGCGCACGACCTGCAGGAGCGGGAGCACATCCCCTCACGGGTGGTGTCGCTGCCCGTCGATCGCTTGGTCGCCGCGGTCGCCGCCACCACGGTGATCAACGGGGTGCCCCATCTGTTCGTCGACGTGCGACAGTCTGCGGCGCTGGCCGACGAGTACGACTGGACCGGCCCACCGCCGGGTGACGGCCCGGTTGTCGTGGTGCGCCTGGTCGACACCGACGGCGCCGTCCTGCACCGGGTCGTCAACACCATCGCCGAACTCCACGAGGTGGCTGACGAGTGGGGCTACCGCGGGCCGGTCGTGTGCTGCGTGACGACCTCCTGCCTGGCCGACGCGAGGTGGCGGGACGCGTGGCTGCCGGAACTGCCGGGTGTCAACGCCGTGCTGGTGGACGTGGAGGCGGAGCGCTTCCTGCCCGGATGGCGCGCGGGCGGCACGCTGGTCCGGGCGACCAGGCTGTCGCTCGACGATCCCGCACGCGCGGCGGTGGTGGTGCTGGTGCTGCGGCTGGAGGGGAATCGGCACCCGTGGTTCGCGGTGGGCGACCGCATCACCACGACCCTGCTGCTCGACCAGATCCGCGCCTCCCTGGGCGCGGCGTTCACGGAGTCCGCTCTGCCGGACGCCGAGGTGGAGGAGGCCCGCGCCGCTGCCCTCCACCTGCTGCACACGGAGTCCTACGTGGGGTTCACGGGGTTGGAGGAGCGAGGGTGACCAAGCAGAACGACGACAGGTTCGACGCGTTGCTCGCGAAGGCCGAGGTGCCGGACGGAAAGGTTCGCCGTCCGGACCTGGAACGGGTCGCGAACGGTGTCGGCAGCCCCGGCGAAGACGACTTCATCGAAGCGACCGCGAAGTTGTCGAGCTTGGAGTGGGACAGCGGAGCGCGCCGACCGGAGGGCTACCTCGAACTGCACGCCGACGAGTGGAGCATCGACCTGGGAACGGCGGCCAACCGCGAGGCGGTCACCTGGGCCCTGGCGGCTTCCGCGCTCGTGCGCGAGAACGTGGCCGACAACTCCATCGTGTGGGTGGCCCGGCTGCTGCCCGCCATCGGCGACCTGGTGGTCACCGAGGTGGCGGGCACGACGGAGGTGGTCCTGAGGATCACCGCCACCAGGGTGCCCGACCGCCTGGCGAAGCAGGTCAACCCACTCGACTTCGCCGACTTCCTCGACGCGGCGCGCGGTGCCGCGGAGATCGCGGTCACGGGCGGCGTGCGGCTGCGGATCGAGATGGCCTCATGAGCACCGACCACCTCGCCGCACTGCTGTTGTCAGGCGACCGCGGTGTCGACTCCGGGCTCTACCACCCAGGGCGGTTCGAGCTGCGGCTGTCGGGGTCGGACCGGGTGCGGCACGAGATCGTGCACATGCACGAGGCGCACCACCTGACGCTCACCGACAACACCACGTGGGGCGCTGCCCTGCACTTGACGGCCCGAACTCCCGCGTGGCGGAGCGACCACTTCGTCCCGCTGCTCGACCTCTGCCGCTCGGTGCAGGAGGCCTACGCCACGTTCATGAGCGTGAACGTCGTGCTCTCCCGGCACGGCGCGGTGGACGAGGCACTCGCCGTCTACCCGGACTACGAGCCGCTCAACCGGGCGTTCGACACGCTGCTCCGGCCTGTCCGGGGTCCCCACCGGCGGGCACTGGCGGCGGGCGCGGTGGCCTGGTGCTGCATGCAGTCGCCGGTCCTGACGACGTTGGCGGGTATCGGACCTGAAGCGTTCACCATCGCCGACCTGCGGGAAGCCGACCACCCCGATGAACGGTGGCGCAGGCTGCTCGCCGCCCCGGACGTGGTGGCGTCGGCCTTCGCGTCCGCGGACGCCCGCGTGCGCGACGCGTTCGGAGAGGAGGCGCTGCGGGCGGACCAGCCCGACCGACCGACCGCGGCGGCGGTCGACGACGGGTTCGAACCGGCGTGGCTGCTGTGGGAAAGCCATGTGTACGCGGTCATCGGGGAGCACCTGACCGCGAGAGGAGCCACGCTGCTCGACCACCGGACCGACTTGGAGCACGCCGTCGCACCTCTGCGCCTGCTGGGCGGGGACGGCCCGGTGTTCCTCCCCGACCCCGACCCGCTGAACGACCAGGTGATCTCCGAGACCGTGCTGCGGAACGTGGTCTACCAGTTCGCGGACGACCTCCTGGACAGCCGGTTGCTCGTCGTCGATCGCGACGTGGACATCGACGAGGTCGTGCGTGTCGCGGACCTGACCTCACGGCTGGGAGGCGTGCCGACGCTGAGCATCAACGTCCGCTTGGCCCACAGGCTCTCCGAGACCTACCGCTTCGACCAGGACACCGCCACGACCTTCGCCGCTCGGCCCGCTGAGCCGGTGGTGGCCGTGCGCGCCGTCGCGGACGACGGCGAGGGTGGCGATGTGCTCTGGCACGTGGAACTCGCCGAACCCGAGCACGTGATCCGCCTCGTCGAGGAGTGGGGCGATCGCGGGCCTGTGCACCTGCGCCTCGGGGGGAGCTGCCTGTGGGCGACGGAGTGGCTCGCGCGCTGGAAGCCGGCCCTGGACGCGGTCGGCGACGTGGTGGTGCTGCTCGACACCAGCCTCGACGCCGTGTCGGGCAAGTGGTCCGAGGCGGGCGGCACCATCGACCACAAGGTCGTGTCCTTCGCGGGAACGCCGCTCACCGCCGTGGTGTTCGCTCCGCCGGACCGGAAGGCGCTGTGGCTGGTGCTGGGCGACCGGGTGATCGCGGACATGGTCATCGGCCTGCTGGCGGCTCTGCCGAACCTGGTCCTCCGCACGCCGGACGCAGTCGACTGGCGGGAAGTCGACCAACTCATCCTGCTGGCCGCCACGCAGATCGCCCACACCGAATCCCATGTGGACTTCAACGCTCTTCGCGGCTATCCCTGGTCGTGAGCAATGCTCCACCCCTGCGTCCTGATGTCGGCGTTCCTCCGCTGATCCCCAACAGGTCCGGAATGAACCAGCTGCCGTGGTTTCTTGGACGATGGCGGCCTCGCAATGACACAGGTGCACAACGCTGCCCTACCTGATGTTCGTCCGGCTCGTCGGCTCTACTCGGCCCTGGACGGACATCGCTGGCGGACCGAGAGCGAGATCCGATCAACCCGACAGCGCCGCGGACGGGTTGATCATGCCTGCACGCCGAACGGGTGATGCTGCCCGGGAAGAACGATCCGGCCTGTTCATGGCGCAGGAGTTCGTGGTGAGAGGGACGCGCGCCGCCCGGCGTGAGTGCCTCATGTGAGGCGAACGGGCACTGGATGCCCGGTTGGCGCGTGATGAGCTGGCTTCACATTCGGGTCGGATCACGGTGCGTGAGCACCTTCCGCCCCACGTGAGTGCGACCGGCTCTCACCACCTCCCACCACGCGAGACCTCGGAGCATCCGTTGGACAACGACGAGTTGGCGAATTCCGCCGTGCAGACGGTGGCGCAGTACCTCATCAGGAAGAACCAGTTGGGCAGCGCCGCGACGTACGACAACGGGTTGGAGAACCTGCTCGTGCTGTTCGAGGTGAAGCTGGTCGACCTCCATGCGGACGGGGGCGTCGAGCGGTTCAAGAACCACCCGGAGAGCGCCGTCGAAGCCGGGACGGTGCGGTTGCACCTCGTCCGTGCGATCGGACAGGACGCGGACTTCCGCGACCAGCTCGTTTCGGCAATGGGAGCGGGTGGAGGTGGCGTGGGAAAGTCGCGCGGCAAGCGGGTGGCCCTGACCGTTTTCGGACTGGTGGCAGCACTGGGGCTCGGCGTCGTGCTGGCACGGGCTGTCACTCCGGGAGAAGCCGCTCCGGCCACGGTGACGGTGACGTCTTCACCTCAGACGACAACGACTGCGACCACAACAACCACGTCCACCACCACCAGCAGCGGCACCACGACCACGGCCCCGCCCAAGCCGACGTCCGGCAGCTCGGCGGCTGGTGTGCCGGGCGACGGCAGCGTGCTCGCCAAAGGCGCACCGGTCTACCTCACCGAATTGCCGCGGCCCGAAGACGACTGGGTGTTCAAGTACGGCGACCACGACGTGCAGCTGACCCAGTATTCGCAGTCGCTGTGGTTCAACCTCGCCCAGTGCAACAGCAGCAGGCAGAGCGGTGTGCAGCAGTTCCGGCTGAAGAACTTCAGCCGCTTCGAGGCGAAGGCCGTGGGCACCGACTCGACCGCGAGCCCGTCCCTGGCCGTCAAGTACGAAGTGTTCGTCAACGACGACACCATCAACCCCGTGATCGAACTGGTGGCCAACCCCGGCGAGGCGAAACCGCTGGCCGTCGACCTGCCGCCAGGCACCTTCGCGCTAACGCTCCGGACGTCGCTGACGACAGCGGACAAGTCGGCGTGCAAGTCCGGCAACGCGGTGTGGGGCTCGCCCCACGTGATCGCTGCCGGACGATGAGACGGGCAACGGGATCGAGGCTGGAGACGAAGTGAGCGACAAGATCTTCATCAACTTCCGGTCGGGCGACGCGCAGGACACCGCCGTGCTGATCGACCAGAAGTTGAGCAGGGCCTGTGGAGAGGACCGGGTGTTCCGGTCCAGCCGATCCATTCCCGCGGCTGCGATGTTCGAGCCGGAACTGCTGGCAGCGGTGGCTGCGAGCGCGGTGGTGGTGGTGATCATCGGTCCGAATTGGCTGGCCCGGGACGACAAGGGCAACCGGCGGATCGACGCTCCCGCGGACTGGGTGCGCACCGAGATCGAAACGGCGATGGCGAAGGGCAAGCACATCGTGCCGGTGCTGGTGGGCGACCGGCGGCGACTCGACGACACCGACGACCTCCCCGTCAGCATCGGCTCCCTGGCAGGCCGCCAGTACCTCCGGTTCCACCACCGGACGGCCGATCTCAGCCTCACCCACATCGTGGACGAGGTGCGCAGGCTCGTCCCGGGCCTGCCCGGCACGGCCATGCCGAAGCCAACGGACGCGGTCCTGCTGACCGCGCTCCCGGCGATCCGACCTTCCTCCGACGTGCGGTTGACCACCGCCGACATCAACGGACGGCACTACAGCTCCAGCGTCGTCTACCGGTCCACCACCTACGCGAACAGCCCGCGCGGGTTGATCAGCTTCAACCTGGGCATGCACTACCGACGGCTGGAAACCGTGGTCGGCGTGCTGGACAACGCCGAGGACGCGGGCCAGACCGGCGTCTTCCAGGTCCTGGTCGACGGATCGCTGCGGAAGGAGGTGATCGTCAAGCAGGGGCGGCCCGAGGAGTTGAGGGTCGACGTCACCGACGGCCTCAACCTGCAACTCGTCGCCTACCGACCGGACACGATCGGCAGTCCGCTGCTGGCGGGCGCCCGGATCGCGTCCGGCCTGTCGAACAACCTGCCGGCACTGGCATGGGGAAATCCGGTCCTGCACCCCTGACATCGGGATGCGGTCGGCATTCCTCTCCGCTGAAGAAGGGGGCGGCGTGATCGCACGCGAACAACTGGCGCTCGACTTCTGGAGCCGCCTCGACACCGCGGCGCGGACGGCGATCACGAAGGCCGCGCGGGTCGTGAAGTACCGCAAGGGCCAGATCCTCATCAAGGTGTCCGCGAAGGGGACCTGGTTGGCGGTGCTCCACGAAGGCCGGGTGCGGGTCATGAGCCCGGACGGCAACCGGATCATCGCCACCAGATCGGCGGGCGCCGTCGTCGGCGACCAAGCCCTCATCGACAACAAGGTGAGGTCGGCAACGGTCCAAGCCGAGACGGACGTCGTGGTGTACGTGCTCGGCGAGGCGGCGTTCGCCAAGCTGGTCGCCGACCATCCGCACGTCATGCGCGTGCTGTACTCGATGGTGTCGGAACGCCTGCGCCAAGCTCACGGCGCGATGAGCGACCAAGCCGACAACGCCCTCACCAAGGTCGTGCGGCACCTCCTGCGGCACCCTGCCGTCGTCAAGCGGACGAGCGGACGGGACGTCTCGGTGCGCATCACCTCGCAGACAGCGCTGGGCGACCGGCTCGGCCTGTCACGAGCCTCCGTGGCACGGGCGTTGGAGAAGCTGCGCGGCGCGGGGCTGGTCACCACCGAGCGCGGTGTGGTGACCGTTCGCAACGTCGCCACGCTGCGCTCGTGGGAGCGTCCGACCGCCTGACGAGAGCGGGGACATGAGCCGTGCCCGAGTCTGCCCGCATCTGCGGGCCGAACCACGGGACTCCACTCGGCGCACCACGACCTCCGGGCCCGGAGGGACGAGATCCAGCGGCCGCAATCCCGCGAACCGCGGAACACCCCGACTGACACCGATGTCAGCGGTCAATCGGTGGAGGGTGGCACGTGCACGAGGTCTTCATGAGTTACCGCAAGGTCGACCTGCGGCTCATCGCGGCGGCGCTGCACCAGTTCCTCGCGGGGCGGCTCGGGACGACCAGCGTGTTCATGGACCACACCTCCATGAGTTCCGGCGAGATCTACCCGCCCGCGCTGCGTGCCGCTCTCGCACGAGCGCGGGTGCTCCTGGTGCTGGTCGGCCCCAACTGGCTGGCCGACGATCCCGGGACTCCCGGAAAGCGACTGGTCGACAGGGAATCCGACTGGGTCCGGCGGGAGATCCGCGAGGCCCTGCGGGCGGGCATCGAGATCATTCCTGTCCTGGTGGACGGCGCTACGCTGCCCAAGCCCGGATCGCTGCCCGCGGACATCGAGGCGGTGACCATGCGGCAGACCACCACGCTGCAGTACCGGACCTTGGCGGCCGACTACGCCCGGCTCGTCGACGCCATCGCCGAGCGCGCCCCGGAGCTGCTCCTCGCCGACCTGTTCGACGAGGAGCAGTTGCTGTCCGCGGATCCGATGCCCAGCGAACTGCTGCGCTCGGAGCACCGCGTGGTCGGCTACGTCCCGGACGACGAGCGCTTGGCCGACCTGACGTCCTGGCTGGCCGAGGCGAACCCGTTCGCCGTGCGGCTGATCACCGGTCCCGGCGGGTGCGGGAAGACCCGACTGGCTACCGAACTCGTCCTCGAGGCGAAGGAATCCGGATGGCAGGCCGGGTTCGTCCGGGAGGACGTCGACGCCGACACCATCGGCCGGGTCGCCACCGTGCGAAGCCCGCTGCTCCTGGTCGTCGACTACGCGGAGGGGCAGTCGCACCAGCTCGCGACACTCGTGGCGGCCGCGCTGGACCGGCAGGCCGCGGTGCGGGTGCTGCTGCTGGCCCGGTCGTCGGGACAGTGGCAGCGAACGCTGCAACGGCACCGGACCAGTCGGATCGCCGACCTGTTCACCGAGGTGCCAGCCGACGCGATCACCGCGATCGACGTGGAGCGCGAGCGGCTGTTCTACACCGCCGCGCGGGCGTTCGCGAACAAGCTGGACATCGAACTCGGCTCGCCGGTGACACCCCCGGACGACTTGGACGACGCCCGCTTCGACCGCATGCTGGACATCCACGCCGCCGCACTGGCCTCGGTGTTGGACATCCGGTCTCCGGGTCCGCTGTCCGACCGCGACGATCCCGTCCGAAGAGTGCTCCACCACGAGGAGAACCACTGGCTCAGGACGGCGGCCGACCACGGCCTCGCTCCGCGCACCGACGTGCTGCGCGTGGCGGTGGCCGCTTCGACCCTCGTCGGTGCCGACCGGCCCGCCACCGCACGGGCGGTGCTCGGCGCAGTGCGCGGGATCGGGGACGGCGCCGCCGTCGCCGGCTACCTGCGGTGGCTCACCGAGCTGTACCCCGGTCCTGCCGCGCTGAACCCGCTTCGGCCGGACAGGTTGGGCGAAGACCTCGTCGCGGCGGTGCTGGCCGAGGAGGAGTACCCCGACCTCGCGAAGGACCTGTCCACGGGCCTCGACGAAGGCCAGCTAGCCCGCGCGGTGGTCGTGCTGGCACGCTCGCTCCCCCGCCACCCCGACGTGCGCGGCGCCGTCGTCGACCTGCTGTCCGACGAGCCCGCCAAGCGCATCCCGATCGCGATGGTCGTCGCCACCCAGGTCGACAGCCCTCCGCTGGTCGACGTCCTGTCGGAGCTGAGCGGCGACGAACTCGCGCCGGTGATCGTGGACAGCCTGCCGGACGGCACACTCGCCTTGGCCGCGTTCGCCGTCGTCCACACCAGGGCGTTGCTGCGCATCGAATCCCGGCGCACCCCGGTGAGCGAGGTCTTCGTCGCGGAGTTGCGGCACGACCTGTCCGTGAGGTTGACCGGGATCGGCGACTTCGACCAAGCGCTCGTCACCTCCGCGGAAGCCGTGCGGGACTACGAGGCCCTGATGACCCGTGGACTCGCCGACGCCGACGACCTGGCACGGGCGTTGACCACGAAGGCGAACGCCCTCTCACGCATCGGACTCTGTCGTGACGCGGTCCCCGTCGCGACCGCGGCGGTGGACCTGGTCGGCGGCCCGGAGGCCCTGCCCACCGACGACCCCCGTCTGGACGACCACGAACTGCTGCGCACCCGAACGGACGCGCTCACCACGCTCGCCGACCTGCAGCACGAACTCGGCGAGGTCGACCAGGCGATCAGCGCGATCACGCAAGCGGTCGCGAACGCGAGGGTGCTACTCAAGGCGGCAGGGACCGAACACGACGTGCTGGAGAGCACCGGCGCCTTGGCGTCCGCGCTGGAGACCCTGGCCTCGATCCGCGAAAGCCACGACGACCTCCGGGACGCTCTGCGCACGAACCAGGAAGCCGTTGGCCACTACCAGGATCTCGACGACGTGGAGCCGGACCGCTACCGCAGCGAACTGATCCGAGCGCTGGGCAACCTGGCAGGCACCCACGCGCACCTCCGGGAGTGGCCCGAGGGAGCGGCACTCGGTGAGAAGGCCGTGGCGCTGGCGCGTTCGTTGGTCGCGGCGCACGGCGACACGCACCTGGAGCGTCTGGCCGACACGCTCAACAACACCGCCGCGCTGCTGCGCAGGCTCAAGCGGCACGAGAAAGCACTGGAGTACCTGGAGGAAGCCGTTCCGCTCTACCGCGGCCTGGCCGATCGTCTGCCGGGCGTGCACCGGATCGCGCTCGCCGACGCGCTGCACAACTTCGGCAACTGCCTCGGCGAACTGGGCAAGTGGCACCAGGCGGTCGACGCGTACGACGAAGGCGTCGAGATCCACCGCAAACTCCCCGATCCGACGCCGGATCAGGAAGCCGACCAGGCCGAGATGCTCGTCGGCTGGGCGCATGCGCTGGTCGCGCTGGACGACGACGAAGAGGCCCTGCTGCTGACCGCCGAGGCGGTTGACCTGCTCGACCGGTCTTTGCGGGTCGACCGGACCAGGACGCGGATCAAGCTCGTGCACGCGCTCTACCTGTCGTCGGCCACCGCGTTCGACCTGGACCGGTTCGACCAAGCGGTGCGGGATGGCCGACGCGCGGTGGCGCTCCGATCCGGGATGGGGGTCGACCACGATCCCGAGACGCGCAGGGAGCACGCCGGGGCGTTGCACGTGCTGGCGCGCGCCCTCGACGCCAAGGAGGACCACCCCCGATCGGCCTCCGTGTTCGCCCACGCGCTCGCCGTCCAGCGCGAGATCCCCCTCGACGAGGACGGCGACGAGGTCCGATCCGAGCTGGCCGGGATCCTGCTCGACGCGGGGGTCTGCCTGAGCTCCCTCGGAGACCACCCCGGCGCGTTGCGGCACAGCGAGGAAGCGGTGGCCATCCGCCACGACCTGCTCACCGACGACCCGCGAACCCGCTTCGAACTGGCTGAGGCGCTGAACAACGTCGCCGACGCCCACTGCGACACCGAGGACTGGGCGCCTGCGAAGACCGTGGCGGCCGAAGCGATCGCGATCGCCTCCGCCCTGCACGACGAGCACGCTGCCGGAAGCGGGGAACTCCTCGTCTTCGCGCTGGTCACCGGTGCGCGCTCCGCAGGCCCCGACGGCAAGGCCGAGGCGACCACCCTACTGCGCCGAGCCTGGCGCACGGCCGGGTCGGACGACCGCGAACTGGTGCGCGAGTGGGCCGGTCGACTCGGGATCCCCTTGCGGCGCCTCAAGGAGCGGTGACCACCACCGGATCGAGAGGTGAGGTGGTCGCGGCTTCCTGGCCGAGCACGACGCAGCGCAGGTCGACATCGTGGTCGAGGGTCGGGGGCCGGTCGAACAGGAGTGCGCCTACAGCGACCAGGAAGGTGCGGATGACGGCGTCACTGCCCTTCTTGGTCAGCGGGGCCTGGAAGAGGAGGTAACGCGCGGCCTGCCAGGAGCGCACGTCGTGGGGTCCGGTGGCGGCCAGCAGTGCAACTGCCGCCGTGTACATGGTGCTGCGGGCGTCATCGGCGGCGGTGACGGCGTAAAGGGGTTCACCGCCGATCTCGAACCGGGCGGTGTCATGGCCGCGGACGGTGACGCGGTCCATGAGCACGGCGGCGACCTGTCGGGCCGCGGCACCGCGCACCAGGGAATTGCCGACGACGACGTCACCGCCGGGCAAGGTGACGGTGTTGCGCAGCACGTCACCGGTGTTGTGCTCGTGGGCGAAGCGGTCGACGACCGCTTGGCCGTAGGCGAGCATCAGCCGGTGGGCAGGGGTGTCGTGGCCGCCGCGATAGGTCTGCGTCCCTGACTCCCAGACCGAACCGTCGCGCAGCCTGCCGAGGTAGCCGAGGCGGTCGTAGTTCGCACCGCCCTCGGTGATCGTCTTGGTGAACCTGGACGCGTCGAGCGCGAGGCCCTGGCCGAGACGGCCGGGTGCGCGGAGCGCCAACCGGTGGCGCCATCGAACCAGATCGGCGTACGCGTCCCCCAGCACCGCGACCTTCGCCGCGTGCGTGCTCGACCGGGGCAGCTCGGTGGCGAGCCGCGCCCTCGTCTCCTCGGCGGCGGACGCCTGCTCGACGGCGAAGGCGCGCACCCTGGCCAACTGGGCCGGGTCGGTGGTGCGCAGCGCCAGGTCGGGAGTCGGGAAGTTGGCGGCGGTGATGGCGCTCATGCCCGTTCCCCCGGGTGGTCCGCGAGCCTGGCGCGAACCCGGTCGGCGTCCTCGACGCGCTGCTGGCCGTCGTACAGCGCGAGCGCACGGCGCCAAGCTGTGTCCGCGGCGTCCGCCTCCCCCAGCCGCGCGTGCGCGTCGCCGACGCGTTCGACCGTCTGCGCTTCGTGCGAGGCGTTGCGGCCGTGGAACAGGTCGAGTGCACGCCGGTAGAACTCGAGCGCGCCGCGGTCGTCGCCAGTGCGGTGGGCGAGGTAGCCGAGGCTGTCCAACGTGGTCGCCTCGCCGTCGACGTTGCGGTGCGAGCGGTACAGCACCAGCGCGTCGGAGCAGTGGGCCTCCGCGTCGGCGAACCGACCGAGCCTTGTCTCGTACCGGGACACGAGGTCGAGCGCGTCAGCCTCATGGCGGGGCACCCGCGCGGAACAGTAGAGGTCGAGCGCGGACTTGGCGTGCGCCAAGGCTTTCTCGTCGTCGCGCAGACGTTCCCACGCCCTGGCGAGCGCCCGATGGGTGTGGGCCTGGTTCTCGACGTCGGCTGTGCCCTCGGTGATCGTCAGGGCGATCAGCAGGTGTTCGACAGCTTCCTCCGGCTCTCCGATCCTGGCGATCGACGAGCCGAGCAGTCTTCGCGCGAGCACGGTCGCCACCGGGTCGTCCAGGTGCTCAGCCGCGGCGAGGGCGGACCGCCATCCGGCGACCTGCTCCAGGAAGTGCCCTTGCTGCCAGTGGAACGTGTGCAGCGCCCACGTAAACCTCCAGACCGCGAGGTGGTCGTTCCGCCGCACGGCAAGTTGTCGGGTGGCGAGCAATCCCCCGTGTTCGGCGGAGAACCAGACCAGCGCGGACTCGCGGTCCGCGACCGGCTCCGGGCGGCAGCCGGGCTCGGGGTCGTCGAGGACGATGGGCACGCGCCCACCATCCAGTTCGGCGTCGCAGGCGAGCGCGGTGTGCAGGTAGTGGTCGACGAACCGCCGCACTGCGGCATCCCGGAGGTCGGGCGTGGCCCCCTGTTCGGCCCGGTTCGCGGCGTACAAGCGGACGAGGTCGTGCATCCGCCACCGGTCCGGCTGGTACTCCCGCACCAGCGACAGCCGGTCCAGCGCCCGCAGCACGGACCTGGTCTTGGTGGTGGACAGGTCGAGCAGGCTCGCGCCGAGGTTGACGGACAGGTTCGGCGCCGGGGCGAGGCCGATCAGCTCGAACGCCCTGGCCTGCTCCTGGGTCAGGGCGTCGTAGGACCAGGAGAGGACGGACGCGAGGCTGGTGGTGGGATCGCCCGCGTCGAACGCGTCGACGCGCGTGGTGGCGTCCCGCAACTCATCGGCCAGCGCGGACAGGGGGAAGCTCGGGTGCGCGCTGGCACGGCCCGCGACGATCGCGAGGGCGAGCGGCATACCCGCGCAATACTCCTCCAGGACGGTAACGGCGTCGGGCTCTGCCTCCACCCGCGCTTCCCCCAGACGCCGTACGAGCAACGCATGCGCGTCGGCGCCGGACATCCCGGTCAGCGGCACCGTTCGCGCGCCGACCGAGATGACCAGCCCGTCCAGCCGGTTGCGGCTGGTGACCAGGGTCGTGCACATCCGGTTGTCGGGCAGGAGCGCGGTGACCTGCGCAGCATCCCGCACGTTGTCCAGCAGTACCAGCATCCGCCTGCCCGCGACCAGGCTGCGGTACCGCCCGACCTGGGCGTCGAAGTCGGCCGGGATCGAGTGGTGGTCGACGCCGAGCCCGTCGAGCAGGCAGCGGACCGCCGTGGCGAGTTCCATCGGCCGCCCGCTCGGCGAGTGGGCACGCAGATCGACGTAGAGCTGCCCGTCGGGGAAGCGGTCGAGATTCCGATGAGCCCAGTGCAGGGCCAGCGAGGTCTTGCCGATTCCCCCGGAACCGACGACCGCGGTGACCGGACCGCCCGAGTCGTCGAGCGCGGCGGTCATCATCGCCGACTCGCGCTCCCTGCCGGCGAACCAAGGCGGAGCGGGCGGCAGCTGGCGAGGGATCGGGGCCTGCTTCACCGCGGAGTTGAGGTACACGTCCCCGGTGATCGTCCCGGCCTGCAGGACGTGTCCCGACGGCGATCCGTTGATCTCGTTCCTGACCTCCGGTTCACCGCCGCCGGACTTGCCCAACACCACTTGCAGCCTCCTGTCTCCTCGGTGCGACCGGCGGGCGACTACCGCCCACTGGTGCTTCCAAGGTGAGATTAACGTCCGATCAGGCGAGCACCTCAGGTCTCGCGCGCGACAGGAAGTCCGACTTTTGCGGAGGACGGTCAAGATCGTCCGCCTACCATCTGCCAACCGGGTCGATCCACGGCGGCGGTCCCCGGCCCACCAACCTGAGCGGTCCGAACGGAGATCGGCTGAATGGCAGGCGTGTTCGTCAACTACCGCGTCAACGAGACCTCGTACGTCGCGGCGGGGATCACCGGGGTGTTGATCGACAACTTCACCGCGGACCTCGTGTTCCGGGACGCGGTGTCGATGAAGGCGGGTGAGCACTACCCCAGCACGATCCGCGCCGCGCTCCACGACGCCGACGTGCTGGTCGCGGTCGTCGGTCCGGAGTGGATGCAGGAAGACCCCGGCACCGGCCGCCCCAGGATCGAGGGTGAGCGCGACTGGGTCCGTTTGGAGATCGCCTACGCGCTGGAGAACGGCATTCCCGTGGTGCCCGTCCTGCTGCAGGACACGCGCTCGCCACGGCACGCCGAACTCCCGGAGAGCATCCGGGCGTTCGCGAGCCTGCAGGCCGAGCGGTTGAACCACCGGCAGTGGGCCGACGACACCGCGAGACTGGTCCAGCGGCTGGTGAACCTGGTGCCCTCGCTGGTCGTGCCGAGGCTGTTCGTTCAGCCGCCCGCCGAGCCGGACCCGAACGCCTCCCCCAGCACGCTGCTCCGGCCTGAGCAGCGTGTCGTGCCCTTCTCGGGCCGGGAGCGGGAACTGGCCGACTTGACGGCGTGGGCCACCGACTCCGCGGCCAACTCGACAAGGCTCGTGGTGGGCGCGGCGGGGTCGGGCCGGAAGCGGCTGGCGCTGGAACTGTGCCACCGGCTGGCGAACGCCGGATGGCTGGCGGGTGTGGTCGATGGCGAGGCTCCGGCCGCGCAGATCCGACGCACCAGCGCCATCGACAAGCCCCTGCTCGCGGTCGTGGACGACGCCGAGTTGCGCTCCCACCAACTGCTCGCACTGGCGGAGGCCGTGAGTGCTCGCACGGCGACGCTCGACGCCCCGAGCAGGCTGCTGATCCTCGGCCGGTCGGACGGCGCCTGGCTGCGTCCCTTGCGCGAGCACGCCGACGAGCGCGTGGCCGCGCTGTTCCGCCCAACGGGTCGGGCAGGCACGATGACAGTGGAGCCGCTCACACCGCACACGTCGTTCGCCTCCGCGGTCGAGGCGTTCGCGGACGCTCTCGGCGTCACCGCGGACGTCCCCTCGCCGCCCGAAACGAACGCCACGACGCTGGAGGTTCACGCGCTTGCACTGTGCACCGCGTTGGCGCAGGGCGGATTCGGACCGCCCGAGGACACCGATGACCCGCTCGTAGCACTACGGGGGTACGACCTCGCCCAGTGGCGCAGGCGGATCAGCGCTGAGGGTGGAGCGGAGGACGACCTCGCCGCGCTCGCGGTGATCGGTACATTCGCGACGTTGTGCGTCCCCACGTCGGCCGACCAAGCCGAGGCACTGGCGACGCGGCTGCCCGACATCCTCGCCCAAGCGCCGATGGACGTGCGCAGGCACGTGGAGCGCTGGTCCCGGCTGCACCCCGGTCCCCATCAGCTCAGCGCGCTGAGTCCGGCCCCCCTGGGCGCCGTGCTAATCGCCGACACGCTGGCCGATCACCCGTGGATCATTCCGGTGCTGGTGGGGAGTTCGTTCCCCGACGACTGGCTTGCCACCGCGCTGACCACACTCGGCCGCGCGCTGCCCGACCACCCGCGACTACGCGAGCACGTCACGTCCCTGTTCCACGCCAATCCGCGCCGAGTCGAGCCGTTCGTCAGCGCCGTGATCGGCAGGCTCGAGGATCCGGAGCCGTTCGCCAGGGCCGTCGCCGCGGAGATGGGCAAGCTGGACTGGCAGATCCCCGACCTCGTGTCGATCATGGGGAAGATATCGGTCGACGAGGGAGGCCACGATGCGATCCGCGGCGCGATGATGGACGCGTTCCTCGGGGCGGCGAAGAAGTTCACCGCCCAGGCCCAAGCCCACGGCGACATCAAGACTCCTCCGGGCATGGAGCCGTTCCAGAAGGTCGTCGACAACCTGACGACGCTGTTCCAGGACTTCGTGGTGGGCGCGCTCGACCCGAAGTCGGGCCGAACCCCGACCGTCGACGGCAAGCCGATCGTGCCCGAGGGGCCGATGACGGTGCTTCGCGACCTCTACTTCGGCCACCAGCGGGAGAAGCGCAAGGAAAAGGAACAGGACTGACCTGCCTTGCAGACGGACGCCTCTCATCAGGCCTTGTGCAGGCAGACGCCCGCATCGCCGACTGCGGCGGTCATTCGGTGGCAACGC
Source organism: Umezawaea sp. Da 62-37 (assembly GCF_032460545.1). GTDB lineage: Bacteria > Actinomycetota > Actinomycetes > Mycobacteriales > Pseudonocardiaceae > Umezawaea. The sequence goes on along the minus strand of NZ_CP135965.1, from coordinate 10,089,656 downwards.
CTTGGCCAGTTGGTGGACAAACCATTGACTCGCCTTTTTCCTGTCGGCTTGATCGCGTGTAATGAACGCCTGTGCACACTGCGACGACGGAGGCGGGATGGCAAGGCCTCGGCAACGCACGTCCACGCTGGCGGGTTTGGTGAGCACAGCGGCGGAGGAGCTCTACAACAAGCTCAGGTTCGCCCGTGGCATGCGACACGCGCAGTTCGAGGCGCAAGAAGCGGCACTGGAGTTGAAGAATCGCGGTTTGGTGCGATGGGACGAGACCAGTGAGGTCGTCAAGCCACTCGACGAGGCAACCGCGTTGCGGCTCCTCCTCGACGACGAACACGTGCGAGTGGCCGACGCTCACAACCGAATGCTCGCGGGCTGGGACCAACTCGTCAGCCTGCTCCCGGAGTCGGTCGGTCCGCAGACCGACTCCGACGGCCTGCGCGTGCTCACCGACGCGGGCCAGATCGCGGACAAGGCCGCCGATCTGCACTCAGGACCACGCCGGTACCTGCGCGTCGTGGAGAACGGTGAATCGTCGAGTTGGCTACCGGGGGACCGGAAGCACGCAGGTCGCACATCCGCGCAGTACCGGATCATCCACCAGGCCGGACAACTCCAGAACGCCGGGCATGTCGGGGATTTCGCCCCGCGGTCACGAACGCGGATCACGGCGAAAATGGTGCACGTGGACGACGCGGTCGCCCTTGTGGCGCTCGACCGCGCCGGTACAAGTGCGATGCTGGTCGAAGCGCCCGCGCCGCTGGCCCTGCTCGCCGAGTGGTTCGACCTGCTTTGGGCGTCGCCATCGACGGTGCGGCACCAGTCCGCACTCGAAGTGGACGGCCTGAGTCCCCTGCACCGGGAAGTGCTGTCGCTGATGGACCGCAGCGACGCCGCCATCGCCCACCAGACAGGGGTCAGCGTCAGCACCGTGCGAAGACGCGTGAAGGACATCTACGACCTTCTCGGGGTGCACACCCGTTTCGCCGCGGGGACAGCGGCCGCGAAGCGCGGGTGGCTCTGACTCCGTCATCGCCCCAGATGGGTGAAACCCGCCCAAGCGTGCGCGCGACGGAGTTCAGGGTCTCCAGCACGCTTCGCCAACCCTTCCGGCAAGTCGGGAGGTGCGACTCGTTCCGGGTCGACGGCCCACAGCTGAGCCGCGCGCAATGCCTCTGCCGGACTGAGGCCGTTCTCGTTCATCTCCCGGTGGAAGACGCACATCAGCAGGCTTGAGAACACGTCGTCGACCGCCCACCGCGAGCCGATGACCCCCGTCGCGCCGTTGACCAGAAAGGCGGCGCCCAGGGTGAGCACCTCGTCGTGCACCCCCGCGGTGAGGTCGCTGTGGCACGCCGCGAGCACCACCAGTCCTCCCGGCAATGACCGGTCCCCGTTCACGTGCCGGAGAATCTGCTCCACGGTGAGCTTCTGCCCCTCCGCGAGCCTCAACCACGACCGCGAGGGAATCGCGCCGCTCGTCGCGTGGCACGACAGGTGCAGCATCGAGGCGAACCTCGACGCCAAGCGCACCTCGTCCGGTGTGCCGGGTCCGGAGGTGGGCACGGCGGCGCTCGACCGCCCGAGGTAACGACCATCCGGGTAGAACCGGCGCAGGTACTCGACCTCCCCGTCCGAGGCGACCAGGTCGTTGGTCGGGTTCACCACGAGCACCGGTCGTTCCCCCAGGGGGACGCGGTCGCGGGACGCCACGTCGCAGTACTGCTGGGCGGTCGAGGCGTAGGACACGGTGGCCTCACGGAGGAGGAGCCTGCCTCCAGGTCCGGACGCCGCGTGCCAGGGCAGCACGCCAAGACCACCGCAGGCCACGAGCACCAAGTGGGGTTGACGGCCCACCCGCGCGACGACCCGGTCGATCAGCGGCCCGGCCGCGACGGTCCACTCCCACGCGGCGATCTCGTCGACCGCCTCTTCCCAACGAGCGCGGGCGACGTCATCGTCGGGTTTCCCCTCGGACTCCTGCCTCGCCCGCAGGTACCACTCGATGGTGCCGTCGTCGTCCCGCAGCAACGGGAACACGACCTCGTCGGTGTGTTCGTCGGCGTAGACAAGCAACGCGCGCCCATAAGCCTCGCCCTGGCACGGGATCAGGTGGACGACGACGTCCGCGCCCGTGGTTCGCAGGGCTGCGGCGACGTCCCCCACCTCCGGCGTCCGATGCAGGCGCCTCCCCGCATCCGTCCCGTCGAGCGTGGTGAGGACCCGCTGGCGCAGGTCGTCATGCCCGGTCGAGGCGCCCAGCACCGCGGTGACCGACAGCAGGCCAACGTCCTCGCCCACCTCCACCGGAGCATCCACCACCTGGTGCGCCCGCTCCCACTCGTCGGCCAGCACCTCGTGCCCCTCCGTCCGCAGCACCGTGCTCAGGTTCGCGGAGGTGGACGCCGCGTTGAGCACCAGTCCTCGGCCCGCTTCCACCGCCCGCAACGCCGAGTGGTGATCGCCGAGCGACAGGCACCGCAGCGTCAGCAGGAGCGAATGGGAGGCCGCATCGGCCACACGGGTCAACGCGTGGTCACCGCCGGTCTGCAGCAGCACGAGCCGCGCGTAGCAGGTCAGCAGCTCGAATCCGATCGCGACTGCTCGCTCGGCCTCAGCGGGCCCGCCCTCCGACCAGTACACGGCCGCGATCGACGCTCCCAGTGCGGGGAGGAAGTGGATGTCGTTCACGTGCCGCTCCTCCACAGCGCGTTCGAAGCAGTTCAGCACCTGGTCTGCGGTGTCCCGGTCGGGGCGGGACATGTGCTTGGTCATCCAGATCACGGTGAGCAGCACGGGGACGACGCCGACACCGGCGGGGAGCAGTTCGGGGTGGTCCAGCAGCTCCTCGGCCCGGCGAACGGTGTCGGAAAACAGCGCCTCGTCGCCGACCAGACACGCCCCCACCGCGTCCAGCGGGAGCGACCGGATCACCACCAGCCGGTGAAGCCTGCTGTTCGGAGGCATGAGCGAGAGGGTCCGCGAGGTGATCTCCCTGGCCCTCTGCAGCCGCGCCCCGTCGCCGTGGCCGCCGAGGTCCGCCAGGATCAGGTCCGCCAGCTGGGTACCGAGGCCCAGGACGGTGTAGGGGTCGACTGGCGTGCCCGCCACAGCCGCCTCGAACCTCTCGGACATCCCGGCGATCGTGATGTCGGAATCCTCGAACTCCTCCGTGACGTCGAGCCCGACGATGGTCCTCGTGTAGAGCAGGCTTTCGACCAGGTCCCGCTCGTCGAGAACGCAGACGCCCGCCCGAACCGATTCGACCAGCAGGACGAGGTAGGCGTGGGCCGAGTCGGCGTCCCGCAGATCGCCGAAGCACCGGAACCGGTCCACGAGGTTCAACGCCAGGTACGACATCGCGTCGTAGCACAGTTGGTGGGTCCTGGGCAGGATGTGCAGGATCCGGCGCGAGTAGTCGATCGACGCGGTCAGATCCTCGTAGCGCCGTGTCTTGACGAAGGTCATCGACTCCAGGAGCGCCAAGGCGCCCAGGTACCGTGCGCGGTGCACGCGGTCCTGGTCGACGTCGTCAGCGTGCTCGACCAGGAGCGCCTCCGCCGCCCCGCCGCGGTCGACGTCGCCACCCAACCCGGCGAGCAGGGCGACAGCGGTGCTGTAGAGGAGCAAGCAGTCGGAACGCAGAGACTCCCCGATCCGGGTCGAGTTCACCAGGTCGTCGAAGATCACCGCAGCCTGTCGCAGCAGTTCCACACCGTCCGCGGCCGACGACGAGAGCCGCACCAGGTGAACCCCGACGCGCTGCCCGACAACCAGTCGCACGGGGTCGTCGTGGTCGAGTCCGGCGCTCGCCTTCCGCAGCACCGCCACCGCCTCCTGGTTGGCGCGCTGGACAGTGCCGGGATCCCCGGTATCGGCGAGGTCGTTCGCGCGGTAGGAAAGCAGGAGTCCCACCACCGCCAGGTGTTCGGCGTGCCCCCGACTTCCGCGGGGCACGACGTGCGAGTTGTCGAGCAGCCACGCGAGCAGCCTCTCGCGCGCGTCGGCGTCGAAGGCCATGAACGAGCGGAACGGTGAGTCGAACGGAAGGACGCCGCCACCCCTCGACCGGGAGTCGATCAGCAGCGCCACCCCCAGGCCGAGCACGAAGGGCAGGTCCTCGTCGAGCGAACTGGCGTGCCGCGCCGCGGCAAGCAGCACGTCGACTCCGGCCGCCACGACCGCGCGGTCATCGGTGCGGAGGCCGACCTCGATCAGCGCCACTTCGCGCACCGTGTCCAGCCAGCCCTGCCGCACGCTGTCGACCACATCCTCCGCCAGCAGCTCGTCGAGCAGATCCACGACCACGGTGAAGTCAGCCACGTTCGGAGCCGCTCGCAACGAATACGCCTCCAGCAGGGCCGAGCCCGACTTGTCGCCGGCGCGGCGGGCCTCCTCCAGGAACCTGATCGCCCCGTCGACGTTGTCCTCGGTCGGCTCGTGCTTGGCGCGTTCCAGGTAGAAGCTCCCGAGCACTTCGCGATGGCTCTCGGGCATGCCCCCGGTCTTGTCGTGGGAGGTGGTGAGCAGCCAGATCCCGTGGTCGGCGTCCATCGGATCGGCGAAGTCGAGATGCCGCAGGTAGAGGGCGGTGGCGAGGTTCTCCGTGACGTCGGGGTCCTCGACCTCGATGGCATCGAGGTACTCGATGGCCAGCCGCAGTTCCGCGCTGTCCGCGCCGGAGCGGCGGAATTCGTCGTCGTGGTAGCGGAAGGTGTGCAGGCGGGCGAGGGAGTACCTGATCCCGTCGGTCATCCCGCTGCCGCCGGACTTGCCCAGGTTCCGCGTCAGCAGGTCGATCGGCCTCTCGAGCACCTCGATGGTCGCGTTGCCTCCCATCAACCGCTGGCACTCCCTCATCTCCAAGACTTGTCCCAGCCTGATCTCGGCGACCACGTGCTCGTGCTCGTCGGGATCCGACTCGAGCGCCCAGGTGAGGGCGACCACCGATTCGTCAAGCACGTCGTCATCGGTCCGGTCCGAGAGCTCGTAGCTGCTGAGCAGCAGGTCCCCCAGCCTCAACCGGTCCTCGACCTCGACCGGTTCGTACGCGACAAGCACCCGCGCGGCGCTCAGCGCTCGGGCGAGGTCCTCCTTGCCGTCCTCGGACTGCTCCCAGAGTTCGGTGCAGACGTTGCGCAGGGCGAACTGCGCGGCGAACCAGTGCGATGAGGTCTGCGGCACCACGGCGAGCGTCCACTCCGCGTGGTAACGGGCCTCTTCGAGGTCAGCGCGATCGCCATCACCCTCACCCGCCTGGTACCGGTCGAACAAGGCCTCGACGAGGTCGATCCGCACCTGCGGTTGCCGGTCGAACCCCGCTCCGGCCAGCCGCGCCCGCAACGCGTCGACCGGATCCGTCGCAGTCACCGCCGGGCCAGTCGGTACGCGCCGCGCACGCACAGCACCGCGAGCGGCAGGTGGACCAGCAACGCGGCCCAGACCGCGCCCGGACCCCACAGGCCCGAGAACCACGCGAGCGGCTCGACGAACGTGTCCCGCCGAACAGCGGCAAGCGGTTCGACGAGTTCGACGGCCGCGCCGAGGACCCCGGCACCCAGAACACCAACCGCCAGCAGCCAACCGGTGCGCGGCCAGGCGATCGCCGCGAGCCCGGCCACGACGACGGCGAGCAGGGCGTACTGCGACTGCGTCCACGCGGCCACGACGCCGACATCCGCCACCGGCACCCCGCCCACCTGACCGAAGAACTGCGTCCTCATCACGCAGGAAGCCCAGGAGACCGCCATCAGCGCCACGGCGAGCAGGGGGAACACGGCGAGCCTGCGCGCCGGGGAGGCGGTCCCCACCAGTGAGCGTTCGACCCACGGCTCACCGGACTCCGTCCGCCGGTAGACCGGCACGAGCGCGACAACCGTTGCCGCGGCGCAGATCACCAACCCGAGCCACACCGCGTCACCCCAGATCCCCGCGAGCGCGATGACCGCGTCCTCCAGCACGTCCGGTCCGCCGATCGCCGTGAACGGCGGCAGGTCGGCCACCACCAGCGCGCACCCCGCGGTCGTCGCCCAGGCCAGCACCTGCCACCGTCGCCGCGGCCCGCCCAACACAGCGCTGAGCGCCGCGAGCACCATCGCGACCGGGAGCATCGCGCGCTGGGTGACGAGCGCTGTCGCGGCCGCTGTCGCGTGTTCACCCGGCTGCCCGGAGATCACCAGGTCCACCTCGGTGGCGAGACCTCCGATCCAGGCCAGGAAGACCATGCCGGTGAACGACAGCAACGCCAGCCCGATGCCGCCCAGAACGCGCTTGCCACCGTGCTTCAAACGGGTCAGCCACAGGCTCCGCTGCTCCGCGGTCTCGCCGTGCGCCCGCTCCCGGAGCAGACCCGTGGCGGCACGCAGGGCGAGGCCCTGGCTGGTGTCCGGATTCGTCCCACGCGCCCGACGGCACAGCGACAGGAACCAGTCCGGGCCGACGAACGTCGTCAGGTTCGCGTGCCCCAACGGACCGGCGGCCGCTTCAGGCACCAGCCGGATGGCGGATCCCGGTACCAGGAGGAGGGTCACCGCCAGGTCGTGCAGCCGGTCCCGCTCGCCCGAGTTGAGCACCACCGGACCGTCGGAGGTGACCACCCCGCCGATGACGCGTTCCGCGTCCGCGACGGTGTCGTGCAGACGACTGGCCAGCCGGTCGAGCATCGCGCACCGTCCGCCGCGGCATGTGCCGTGCGCGCACGCGTACGCGCCCGCGATGCCGAAACCGTTCACCTGCGCCAGTTCCCGCACCACAGCGGATCCGGTTCCGGTCCGCAGGAGCTCGACCAGTCCGGCGGCGTCGATCGGGTGACCACGCCAGCGCGGCCTGACCTTCGGCGCGAACACCGCTCCGAAGGCCAGGATCAACCGGTGCGGCGCCAGCGGGTCGTTCGCCAGCCCGCGCAGCAAGTTCTTGTCAAGGCGGTCCTTCAAGCCCTCCTTGTCGAGCCAATCGTCGAACGCCTGCCGTTCCGGGCTCGCGAGCCAGCGTGCCGCTGGGTTGGGCTGGTCGAGCATGGCCACGGCCAACAGCGCCGGGTCGTGGAAGACCCGACCGTCCCCGAACGTCAGAGGGCTGCGCCGGGGCGCGTCGGAGACGCCCCTGTCGTCGTGGACGACCGGGGGTGTGCCGCCGTCCAGCCACTCGACGACCTGCCCGTAGCCCCAGCGATCATGGGGATCCTTGGTCAGCAGGCCTCGGATCAGCAGGCGCCAGCGCTCGTCGACGTCCTCGGAGGGGTCCAGCACGCCCACCGCGAGCCATCGCCGCATCACCAGGCGACCCAGCTCGTCATGTCCGGTCGCCGGGGTCGGAAGCCGATCGAGCGCGAGTTGGTGGGCGATCACGCCGAGCGACCACCACGGCCACGGCGACCGCTTCTCCTCCCACAGGACCTCGGGTGGCGTGTAAGCGCGCGCCGCCGTGAAGTTGGGTCCCATCTGCTGGCTGGCGGAAAACGCCACCACCCCGCCGAAGTCTGCCAGCACCACTCGCAGCTCGGTGCCGGCGCGCACCATGAGGTTGTCCGGCTTGAAGTCCAGCGGGTTGCGGTCGACCACGCGCTGCCAGAATTCCAGGCACTCCGCGATCGCCGCTATCAAGTCCTTGGCCCTACCCGCGCTCGGCTTGGTGGCGATCAGATCAGCGGCGGTCTGGTCGAGGTGTTCCATCGCCACCCAGTCGACGCGGCCGCCGGGCGTGCGGACGGTGCCGAAGTCGTGGATCTCGGGAACGTGCGCCCGGAACGCGGGATCGCTGAGGTGCCGCAGGAGTTCGAAGTCCACCGGCATTCCGTGGTTGTACACCTTGACCGCGACGGTGGCCCCGGTCTCCACCACCGTGCACCGCCACACCGTTCCCTCGGTCCCCTCACCCGACACCCGCACCGGGGTGAACCGGCCGAGGAGTTCCGCGGGGAAGGAGCCGTCCCCCGGCCGAGGCCCACCGGCCCCCTGCTGCACAGTCGGTTCACGCCGTCCCTGCTGCCGGGTCGGCGTGGCGCCCCGCGGTACCGACGGGGCGCCTTGCTGCACGGTCGGAGTGGTGGACCGCCCCTGCTGGACGGTAGGTGTTGTGGGGCGCGGCGGCCTAGCCGGATCAGTCACGGTCGTCCTCCGCGGGAGTGGGCAGCGTGATGTGCACCAGGCACAAGGAGATGTTGTCCGGGGCTCCGGCGCGGTGGGCCGCCTCGTGCAACGCGGTGACGGCCGCGTACGGGTCCTGGTCCACCACCGAACTCCGCAGGACGTCGGTGGGCAGCGAGCCGTGCAGACCGTCCGAGCACAGCAGGAGGCGGATGTCGGTCGTGAGCGGGAGTGAGCTGACCCTCGGTTCCGCCGGGCTGTCGTGCAGCCCGCCGAGCACTTGGACCAGTGCGCCGGATCCCATCGGGTCCACGTCGTCCACGGTCAGCTGCTCCACGTAGCCCGGTTCCACGTAGTAGACCCGGCTGTCGCCGACATTGCAGACGAGGACGGTGTCCGGTAGCACGACAACGGAGGCCAGTGTGGTGGCCATTCCCCGCTGCTCCGGGTGATCGCGCCCGGAGGCGAGCAGACTCGTGTGCACGTCGAGGTAGCGTCCGAGCAACGCCCGCTCGTCCACAAGCGACCTGGGGTCGTCCATCAGGGCGGTCACCGCACGGCGGCTGGCGACTTCACCTGCGGCGTGTCCGCCCAAACCGTCGGCGACCGCCACGACCAGTGGCTCGGTGGCGGCTCGACGCATACCTGTCGGGGCGCCCATACCGACCGGCGCAAGCCAGCCGAACACGCCGACGCGGTCCTCGTTCGTCCGCCTGACCGCCCCCGTGCAGGTCATGGCGACGACCAGCACGCTCGGTGTCATCGGGGCAATCCGTACTCGTCGAGGTCGACGGCCAAGATGTCCACGGAGACGTCCAAGCCGAGCCGCAACTCCTGCCCCGGAGCGATCCTGCGCGGTGTCACGACCTTCTCCCCGTCCACGAAGGTTCCGTTCGTCGACGGGACACCGTCGCTTACGCCGTCGGCCACGTAGAGCACGGCTCCGACCCAGTACAGCCGTGCGTGCGTGCGCGACACCTGGGTCAACTCGGCCATGCCCGGCAGGTCGGCCAGCGGCCCTTCCTCCCGGCCCAGCGGCAACCCGTCCTCCGGGACGCGGATGTCGCGACCGAGCAACCGCAGCCACACCTCCGGCCGCGCCGTGTCCGCCTGCGCGACCACCTCCGGCTCCGGCGGGGAAGCGACGAACATCGAGCGTTCCGGGATCAACTTCTGCACGTGCTTCGGGCAGTACCCCCGGTCCGGGAAGACCCCGCACCCCTCCGGATCGACTTCGCACCGGTAGTTCACGGTCGCCACGCCACTCCCTCGAAGACGATTCCCCTGTCCCGCAACGCCCTCTCCATCCGGGACAGGGCACCCGCGGGTGGCACTCCGATCACGAACAGCCGCCCGCCGTCAGCCGACACCTGCATCGGCGGGTTCTCGACCGCCAAGTCGACGCAGGCCGCGTACCTCGCCCGGCCCAGGGCTGTCACGGGGGTCAGCCGCTGGTTGGCCGAACCGCGCCACACGAGCGAGGTCGGCTCGCCCGCGCGGTAGCGACCGGTGATCACCGCGTCGACCCGGTCCACCACCGCGCGCTGGTGCTGGTCGAGCTCGTCGGGCTCGAACCCGGTGTAGAGCAGCACGTCCTGACCCGCACCGACTTCTCGCACACCTTCCAGGAACTCGAGCAGCGGTCCGGATTGGACGAGCGGTTCGCCACCGCTGATCGTCAGCCCCTCCGCGCCGTCGCGAACCGCGTCGCGCCAGAGCTCCACCAGGTCGCCGATCGCCACCGCCCTACCGCCCTCCATCGCCCACGTGTCCCGCGACATGCAGCCCGCGCACGCGAGAGGACAACCCTGGAGCCACAGCCCGAGACGACGTCCGGGCCCCAACGAGGTCACCGGGAAGTGCGCGCGGCTCACCCGGAGCACCTGGACACCTCGATCTCCGTCTGGGTGTCCGCGGGTTTGATCGCGACCACCGTCCACACTTCACCGGGTTCCGCCGGTTCCAGGATCAGCAGCCGTGACAACGGGTTGATCAGCAGGGTCTCCACCGCCGTGTTCACCCCGCGGCCTCCCGAATCGAGCGTCTCGAGCGCCCGGTCGTGCAAGGTCTGCCGTGCTTCGGTACCGATCTCCAGTCGGATCCGGTGCACGGCGGCGGCTCGGCCCACCACCGACTTCAGCGCCTTGTCCAGGAGCTGGGGCACGACCTCGGGACGGATGAAGTCCATGGCGATGAACGAGTCCCCGAGGCGGTTGCGCAGCTCGGGCCTGCCGAGTTTGGTGTCGAAGAAGTCGACGAACGCCTGTTCCAACACGCGGCGCACGTCGTCCGGGTCACTCTTGTGCGTCAACCGGGTCAGGGTCCGCCCGCCGGTCCGCGAGGACGTCATGCCGAGGTTCGACGTGAAGATCAGCACGCACTCCGAGAAGTAGACGGTGCCGCCACGCCCGTCGGTGAGCCTGCCGTCCTCCAGGATCTGCAGGAAGATGTCGAACAACCGCGGGTGGGCCTTCTCGATTTCGTCGAAGAGCAGCACGCACATGGGAGTCGCACGAATCGCGTTGGTCAACTCGCCGCCGGCGTCGAAGCCGACGAATCCGGGCGGTGCTCCGATCAACCGCTCCCTGGCGTGCTCCTGGCTGAACTCGGTCATGTCGAAGCGCACGGGCTCGGCGTCCGACCCGAAGATCATCCGCGTGACGCCCTTGGCCAGCTCGGTCTTGCCCACCCCGGTCGGACCGGCCAGGAACAGCACACCGCGCGGACGGTTGGGCGAGCTGGACGACTGCGAGCCCGACAAACCGGCGGCGGAGCGCATGAAGATGTCCACCGCCTTGCGCACCGCGCGCTCCTGCCCCAGCACCCCGATCGGGCCGTCACCATCCGGAGTGCCGGTCAGCAGCTTCTCACCGTCGACGATGCTCTTCCGGATCGTGGAAGCGGCCCACGGGTTGTCCTTCACACCGATCCGGTAGAGCCTGGCGGCGTCGTCCAGGCGCTGCACCGGGATGCGTTGATCGATGGCGACCCTGGCGACGGCCAGAATCTCGGAGTTGGTCATGCCGAAGGTGACCGACAGCAGGTTGCCCACCGCGTCTGACACCCATCGCGAATCCGCGTCGACGACCCCGTTGGCCTGCAGCACCGTGGCCACGGCCAGCCCCGCGGCAGCTCGACGCTCGTCGGTCGACGCTTGCGGAACGGTGACGACACGGACTGTGCGCGAGGAAATCGCGAAGTCGAGCGGCATCTGCTGCTGTTGTTCGGTCACCCAGAAGACGGTGTTGAACGGCATGACAGCGGCCTCACCGGGAACTTGGCGCGCGCTGTGGGACAGCGCCTCGGCGGCGGCCATCAGCAACTTGCCCTCGCCGGCCAATTCCGACCTGGAGGAGCCGAGGCGGTGTGCGAAGGGGAAGAACAGGCCGATGGGCGGTCCCCGGTGGCCGACCACGTCACGAAGCACCTGCCGCAACCTGCGCAGCATCCGAACATCCGGCTGCTCGTCGTCCCCGTCGCGAGTGGTCCCGCTCATGGCATCCGTGATGGCCATGTCCTGCAACGACTTGGGCACCTGGGCCGAGCCCGTGCCCAACTCCCACACCGACATGCGGTCGTGCACGATGTCGAACGTGGCGAGCGCGCCGAACCCCCTTTCCACGCAAAGGAGTTCGACCACCTCACCGAGGTCCATCGGCTGCACCGCCCCAGAGCCGTTCTGGGCGGGCAGCAGGTAGTGGTCGCGCACATTGCCCACGAGCAGGATCTGCGGATGCGTGGTGAGGGACATGTGCAGTTCCCGCATCCAAGCGGGACGGTCAGCTGTCACGTGGCATCTCCCGCAATCTCCGACCGGCGGTGGAATGCGTCCCGGTGGTCGTCGACGGGCGCTTCCGCGTTGACGGCAACCGGGCCGCGGGCACGGCGGGTACCGGCCGCTGGCCAGGCTCCAGCCGCATGAACGCCGTCGACTCGACCGCCACGCCCGCCACGCGCATGGTCTCCAGGATCATCGGCAACCGCGTGCAGAAGGTCTCCTGGACGCCCTTGTCGACCTCTGCTCCGCCCGTGACACCGTCCGACCGCACGACCGCCGCGACGAAGCTCGCACCATCGCCGGGCAACCGGACCAGCAGACCGTAGCCGGGTGGTTTGCCGCTGAACCCGACCACCGCCTCCTCGCGATCGGTGAGCGCGGTGGCGAAGTCGGCACCCACCACGCATCCGGCGGCGGTGAGCGCCTTGGCGGCCGCTGTTGCGACGTCGGCCCGGTGCCGGGCCACGTCCGCGCGCTCCACGGCTCGGTGCACGGCGGCGCTCAGGTTTCCGGGATCGGCAGCCTTCCTGATCTCATCCGCCAACCGCTCCCGCTCGTCCTCGGGGGCTTCGGCGACCAGTGCCAGCAGAGCTTCTCGCTTCTCTTCAGCGATGCGGGCGACCTTGCGGCGTTCAACGGACTCCGCCACCGCGCTCGCCACTCGCAGCGCACCGGAGCGGACGTCGTCCACGCTCGAAAGCTCGGAAAGGGCGGTCACCTGCCGAACCAGTCCGTCGAGGTCCTCGGACGCGCAGCGCTTCCCCTCGGCGCGCACGAGGTTCCAGGCGTCGTCCACCGCGCTCTGGCGAGCTCTGGTGTTCCGCTCGTTTCGTTCCCTGGTGCGCTCGGTTCGCTGATCGGCCAGTTCATCGGTGGCTGATCGGTCGTCGGCCGCGACCGCGGGGGCGACGACGCGACGCAGGCGGTCCCGCCACCGGTCGTCCCACGCGCTCTCGACCTGCTGTTCGGCTTGGGTGATGGCGGCGCGCAACCGCTCGACCTCCGCGGCGAGCGCCGTGCTGTCCCCCGAGCTGTTCTCCTTGACTCGCGGCACGGCGACCGACAGCCCGGCGGCGCGAGCCCGAACCCGATCGAACCGCGCGCGCTGTCCTGCCAGTTCGCCTCGCAGCTCGCGGGCGCGGGCGACCTCGACATCGACCGCTGAGTAGTAGTAGCCGACCGACGAACTCAACCCACACCTCTCCACAGCCCTGCGTCCGGTGGACATCCGAGCACGACGGCGTCCGTTCGGTTGAGTCCTTGACGGCAAGTGGTCAGTGAGTGGAAGCGGTCAGAACCGCTCCGGCACGGTGCTGCCAGGACACAATCGACGGCGACCCCAGCCACTCACCGGGAGATCTGTTGAGCGAACCGGCGATGTTCGAGGCGTTGGCCGAGCAATGGGATCGGGTGAACGCCGAGCTCGATGCAGGTGACCGCGCTCTTTTGCAGGACTTGGTCGAGCGACTGGCGAACGCCCTTCCCGACTCACGTCCCGAACTGCGTGCCGAGATCCGCTCGCTGCTGTTCGCCAAGTTGGAGGAGAACGACCCCGTGGTGGTGACCGGTCGGCGGTTCAGCGAACCGCGCGCGGCCGAGGAGGTGGTGCTGGCCGCCGCCACCACGAGGATCAGGTTGCTGTTGACTCATCTCAAGCCGTGGCCCGCACACCGGCGCATCCTCGCGACCGCGTGCGAATCGGCGTCCGTTCTCCGACGCCGCGGGATAGACCCCGACCTGCCCGACCTGATCCGGCTCGACCGCGAGGACGGCACGGTCGCGGTGCCGAGCTTCCAGTTCGACGCCGAAGGCGCGCCGGTCGAGTTGGTGCTGCGGGTCAACCGGGTGCTGGAGGCCTGGGAGGACCCGTGGGGCGTGGCCGACTGGTGGCTGAGCCGCAACACGTGGTTGAACCGGCCGCCCGTCGAGCTGTTGCCGGAGTCCGAGGACACGCTGGTGATGGCCGCGGCCTTGGCCTTGGTGGAGGGCTGACGATGCCGCGGATCGAGCCACCGGCGGAGTTCAGCAGTCCGCCTGCCGAACACGTCCTTCCCGCGGGCACGCGCCTGTGGCGGGTGCATGGTGCCGACATGCCCGCGGTTCAGTTCGACCCGCCGCACCACCTCGCGTTCGGGGGTCGTCGGTTCGACGGCGTCGGCGCGTCCGGGCACCCGGTGCTGTACGCATCGGAGAACCTGGCCACCGCGGTCTGCGAGCGAGTGCTACCGGAGGTGGACTTCACGCCGCTCGCGCCCCGGATGCTCCCCACCGGGATGCTCACCGGTGAGGTCCTCACCGCCGTCGAAACCACTGTCGACCTGCCGCTGCTGCGGCTGGTCAGCAGCGTTGACCTCGCCAAGATCGGTCAGGACGACTGGCTGGTGCGGGACAAGGACTTCTCGTTGACCCGCGAGTGGGGCGCGTGGCTACACGACCGGTTGCGGACGTTGTGCGGCATCGTCTGGCAGTCTTCGCCGGACATGCCCCACCCCACGCTGGTGCTGTTCGGCGACCGCTGCGCAGGCGTCCTGCGTGAGGTACCGGAATCGCGGCGTCCTCTGGACGCGCCGCGAGCACCGAACTGGCTCGCGGACATCCTGGCCGAGCGTGGTGTGGACACCAGATCGCGGGCCAGCGGCAAGCGGAAGGTGTTCCTCAACTACCGCACCGGCGACGGCGACCTTGCCGCCCTCATGTTGCACGCGGAACTGGCCGACCGCTTCGGCGAGGAGTCGGTGTTCCGGGCTGCTGACTCGATTCCCCTCGGCACCGACTACCGCCAAGAACTCGAAGACGGCGTTCGTGGCAGCAAGGTGCTGCTCGCCATCATCGGACGGAACTGGGAGACCTCCTGCGACGCCGCCGGAAACCAATTGCTGGCAGACCCGGAGGACTGGGTGCGCAAGGAGATCCTGTTGGCGTGGGACAGCAACGTCAAGGTGATCCCGGTACTGGTCGGCGCGCGCCCGAGGATGAAGCCGGACGCTCTCCCCGTGGAACTGGGGAAATTGGCCTTCACCACCGGCCTGCACCTTCCCTCCGGCCCAGGAGAGATCCACGTCCGAGCGTTGGTCGAAGACCTCTTGAATCGCCTTCCGGACCTGCGGTGAAAGCTCTCTCTCCCAGCAACAGTCGTAACATTTTGTTACGCGTCCTCGATATAGCAGCCGAGTGGGCAGTAGATCGCAAATCGCGAAGTCAGGGAGTTGCAATGGCTTACAGCTACCGCCAGGGCGCTGTTGTCACGTTCACGCGAGACGACGGAGGGCCTGGCCCCGGTTCGTCGGTGGAGTACAAGTCCGCCGACGGCTGGAAGGTTGAAATCCAGGACCAGGCATGCGTAGAGATTTCGCAGTACGGTGTCAAGAACGGCGCGGCACCCACCATTGTCCCGTGGCACCGCATCTGGCAGATCACCACTTCGAACTGACCGGCAGGCAGGGTCAGGACGACAGGAAGAACCTGTCACACAGACAGTGTCATCACGATGAGCCGATTGGTCAGACCCATGTTGCCCCGGCCGTGGAAATTCGTTAAATACGGTTACGGCGAAGTCCACTTTTTTGTCAGCGAAGCCCTAAAATCGCACGATAAAGCGCCTACTGACCCTTGAATTCGGGGTTGATTACCCGTTCGACGATCGTGACCATGAACATGGGCCTACCACGCCAAATCGATAAATCTGGATGCGCTGACCGAGCGGAAACATCGAGAACGGGAATGATTACGTTTGGTAGCGGCGGATCTGTTCACCTAGGGGTGCGACCCGCTGGCCCCCAGTCCTAAATGGACGATCAGCAGGTCCGGATTGTGGTGCGGGAGCTGGACAAAAGTCTGGCGGATCATGGTTCGGTCGGGAGGACCCGCGGTGGGCACCGGCTCGGATCGGGCGGGTGATCACCGAGACGACCGGGTGGCCTACACCGCCCCCAGGGGCTTCTGACGAACGTCAGCGACAGCTACCGATGGGTGCCGATGCGCGAGCACTAGGGCACGGCTACATCAGACTGGTCGCCCACGCGGCAGGGGTGCATGAGGCCACGGTATCCGCGGGTGTAGCCGAGTTGGGATCCGACCAGGTTCCGCTCGGGCGGGTCCGTATGATCAATACCCGTAGCGTGGGCAAGCTTGGTCGAGTCCTCCAACCCGTGGATGATCAACGCCGACTCGTGGGGTACCGCGACCAGCAGAACCTGCTCACGGGAGCCGAACCCGCACCACCGCCTCACGCTCGTAAGCACCAGCACCATGGTGCGTCGAGTCAGCACCGATCCACCCGAAGGGTTGGAGCGCACGACCACGGTGGCCGCCGCGTGTGCCGAGGTTGAGCGCTCGCATCGCCGTCGGCAGGCCGCTTCGCGCAAGGTGCCCGATCTCGGGTTCTGAGTCGGCTTCGCCGAAAACGAGTTCGTCGGATGATGGTTGCTGCCACCGCCCTCATGAGCCGGATCAGCCAAGGCCGCCAGCGAGGCGGATCTCGGCTACCGGCTTCTGCGCCGCCAGCGGCGCCACCGAGGGCGGCCGTGAACTCATCCGCTACGGCTTTGCCGACCTCGGACTCAAGCGGATCTTCGCGCAATCCCCGGCCATCAACACCGCGTCGCGGGCCATCATGACCGCCTCCGGGTCCGCGATCGCCGCTAGATACATCGCGATCTGGTGGTGTTCCATTCGGTCGACAGCACCCTGTGGTTCCTGCGGCACCTCGCCGGCACCCGCTCCCCTACGCCGCCCTGCCAGCCCATGCCGCAGATCGTGAAGTGGACCAGGTGCAGTAGCCGTTCGGCTCGGTGAACATCAGACCGAGGCCGATCTTGGTGTCTCCCACCGCTTCGCGCTCCAGAACCGCCCCCCGGTCGACCGCGACGATCGCCACGCCGCTGTCGGTCTTCGGAGTTCCGAACTCGGCTTCCCAGCCCACTTGCGACAGTTGGAACCGAATAGCGGGTGTTCCCGTGCCCTCGTCGAAGTCGACCCAGTGCTGCCCAGGCCCTTCGCAACGGCGTAGCCCTGCCAGGCGGAAGACCGCTCGTCGGAACTCGCCTCCGCGGCCAGCCGGTGCGCGTCAACCCGCTCAACCCCTTGGCTTGACAGCGCTTGCACCACTGGAGCAGCACTCGGCATCCGGGTCCGCCCCGCCCGCAGATCCCATCACGTGAGACTCAGAGCACTAGAGCCGGGCAGTCAACCTAGGTTAGGCTACCCATATGACTCGAGTTGCTGTGTTGGGGGCCCGCGGACGGATGGGCGTGGCGTCGGTGCGCGCGATTGAGGCCAGCTCCGACTTGACCGTGGTTGCCGAGATCGACATCGACGACGACGTGCAGGACATCGTCGACCACAAGGCCGATGTCGTGCTCGTGTTCTCGCCACCGGACGTTGCCCACGAGCAGGTCCAGTGGTGCATCAAGCAGGGGATCCACGTGGTGGTGGGGTCATCCGGCTTCGACGAGCGGTCCGTGGAGCAGATCCGCGCCGCGCTGGTCGACCACGACGAAGTCAGCGTGTTCGTCGTGCCGAACTTCTCGGTCAGCGCGGTGCTGATGACCAAGTTCGCCACGAAGGCCGCCCCGTACTTCGAGTCCGTCGAGATCATCGAGATGCACCATCCCGGCAAGGTGGACGCGCCGTCGGGAACGGCGCAGCACACGGCCGAACTGATCGGTCGCGCTCGCGCCGCGGCGGGTTGCGCCCCATCTCCCGATGCCACCTACCTCGACCCGCACGGTGTGCGCGGCGGGCGGATCGAGGGGGTCTCCGTGCACTCGGTCCGAGTTCGCGGATTCATGTCGTCGCAAGAGGTGCTGTTCGGCGTCGACGGCGAAATCCTGAGGCTGCGCTACGACTCCGTGACACGCGAGTCCCTCATGCCCGGAGTGCTCACCGCGCTGCGCGCCGTCCCGAACCTCACCGGAGTGACGGTCGGACTCGACGCCGCGATGGACCTGGGCTGACACGGAGCAACGACACGGCCGTGGCGTTGCGGGCTGAGCACAAGGACGCAATCGAAGTCGCCGATGCCGCACCAGGCGTGCGGTACATCAAGATTCCCAACGCCGGCCACTTCGAGCAACGCATGAGGCTGCCCACCACTCCGTCGGGCCAGACGGGTTCTCCCCCGCCAGGATCGGCATGGCCGGATGTCCGAGCTGGGACAACGCTTACCGCGCGCGGCAGCGGACCGCCGCGATCCCGGTTCGGCCGGTCACGTGATCAATCGACATCGCCTTCGGCGCATCGGATCCAGCACCGCCGATTGCGAATACATTAGGGTAGCCTACCCTCCACGGACTGCGAGGCAGCTCCCTGAAGGGAAACCAATGAGCATCGAACCGCTGGCCCTTGACGGGGTCGTTCCGTTCCCGTCGGAGACGGCAGCCGAGTACGTCGCCGAGGGGTACTGGCGCGATCAGACGCTTCCGGAGCTGCTGTTCGCCACCGCGGAGCGCTGTCCCGACAAACTCGCCGTCATCGACCGCAAGGCCGAGTTGAGCTACGCGCAGCTCACGGACGAGGTCTTGCGGCTCGCTGCCGGCCTGCGGGAGTTGGGGCTGAGCCGTGGCGACCGGGTGGTGGTGCACCTGCCCAACATCTACGAGTACATCGCCTTCGTCTTCGCCTTGTGGGAGCTCGGGGCGGTTCCCGTCGTCGCTCCCATCGCGCACCGCCGTGCCGAGATCGAGCACTTTGTCGAGATCACCGAGGCGCGTGCCTACATCACGGTCGCCTCGGACAGCGGCACCGATCTCGCGGCGATGGCCGCCGACCTGAAGCGGCGATGGCCGAATCTGGAGCACACCGTGGTGCTCGACCGTGATGGCGGCGGCGCCGAGTACAAGGCGTTGCAGTCGAAGGGATCGCTCGAGCACGCGCGGCGGTGCAGCCCGCAGGACGTCGCCCTGTTGCAGATGTCGGGCGGCACGACGGGCGTTCCGAAGCTGATGCCGCACACCCACCAGACGTACGGCTACGCGCTGCGGAGGAGCGTCGGGGAACGGGGCATCACCGAGCGCACCGTGCACCTGCTGGTCATCCCGATCTGCCACAGCATGTCGACGCGGTCGCCCGGATTCCTCGGCGCGTTCAGCGTGGGCGCCACCATCGTGATCGCGCCGAACGGCAGCCCCGACACGGCGTTCCCGCTGATCGAGAAGCACGGGGTGACCCGCGCTTCGCTGGTGCCCCCGATCCTGCTGGCCTGGCTGAACTCGTCGCTCCGCAAGCGCTACGACCTCTCCAGCCTGAAGACGCTCATGTGCGGCGGCGCGAAGCTGACCGAATCCGTGGCGAGCCGGGTCGAACCGGAGTTCGGCGTGCAGCTCTCGCAGAGCTTCGGAATGGGCGAGGGCCTCGTCGTCAGCAATCCCGCCGACGTCGATCGGGCCACCAGCGTGCGGTACCAGGGCAGGCCGGCCTCGGCGGCCGACGAGTGCGTCGTCATCGACGACGAGGGCAACGACGTGCCACCCGGTGCGCCCGGTCACCTGCTGACGCGGGGACCGTCGGTGATTCGCGGCTACTACCGCAATCCCGAGCAGAACGCGCTGGCGTTCACCAGCGATGGCTTCTACCGCACCGGTGACATCGTCGAGCGGGACGAGCGCGGGTTCATCAGGGTCGTGGGGCGGTCGAAGGACCAGATCAACCGGGGCGGCGAGAAGATCGCGCCCGAGGAGCTGGAGAACGCGCTGCTCACCCATGCGGGCGTCCACAACGTCTCCGTCGTCGGTGTCGACGACGAGGTGCTCGGCGAACGCATCAAGGCGTACCTGATCCCCCGGACGCCGGAGAGCGCGGCCGAGCTCACCTTGGGCAAGCTGCGCCAGTTCCTGCGCGACAAGGGCCTCGCCACGTTCAAACTCCCCGATGTCGTCGAGGTCGTCGACGAGTTCCCCTACACCGCGGTCGGCAAGGTCAGCAAGCGCCTGCAGCGCGAGCTGGGCTAGACGCATGTCGAACGAGACCACACGTGTCCTCGTCGTGGGCGCGGGCCCGGTCGGAATGGTCTGCGCGCTGGCGCTGAACCGGCGCGGTATCCCGGTGACCGTTCTCGAGTCCGAACCCGCGCCGGTGCGGGACCAGCGCGCGGCGACCATCCACCCGAGCACGCTGGAGATGCTCGACGCCCTGGGCGTCACCGAGAAGATCCGGGCCGACAGCCTGCTCTCGAGCACCTACCGCTTCCACGACCGGCCGACCGGAGAGGTCGTGGCGGAGTTCGACCTCGGCAGGCTCAAGGACGAGGTCCGGTTCCCGTACGTGCTGCAGTACGAGCAGTACAAGCTGACCGCCGCCATCGCCGAGGAGTACGCGAACGAATCCGACTTCGACGTGCGGTTCTCCCACACGGTGACCGGTCTGACCGAAACCGCGAGCGGCGTCGAGGTGGAGTACACCTCGCCCGCCGGCGCGGAACGCATGGCGGCGGCCTACGTCGTCGGCTGCGACGGTGGCCGATCGACGGTGCGCAAGCTCGCCGGCGTCGACTTCGAGGGGTTCACCTACCCGGAGCGGTTCATCAAGATCGCGACCAGCTTCGACCTCAGGACCGTCAAGCCGGATCTGGCGTTCCGCAACTACTTCTCCGACCCCGACGAGTGGGCCAACGTGTTCAAGGTGCGGGGGGAAACGCCCGAGGGGCTCTGGCGGGTGATCCTGCCGATCGGCCACGACGAGGACGACGCCACCGCGTTGTCGCCGGCGCGCGTCGAGCAGCGGTTGCAGAAGTTCTTGCCGAAGAGCGGCTCGTACGACGTCGAGTACCGCAACGTCTACCCGGTCAGCCAGCGCGTGGCCGCGACCTTCCGCCAGGGGCGCGTCCTGCTCGCCGGTGACAGCGCGCACGTGAACAACCCGATCGGCGGCATGGGGATGAACGGCGGCATCCACGACGCCGTCAACCTGACGGAGAAGCTCGCGAAGGTGATCGCCGGTGAGGCCGGCGACGACCTGCTCGACCTCTACAGCCGCCAGCGTCGCCATGCCGCGGTGAACTACGTGCAGGCCCAGACGATGGCCAACAAGCGGCTGTTGGAGGAACGCGACCCCGAGGTGCGTCGGCACAACTTCGACGAATTGCGCCGCACCGCCGAGAAGTTCGACACCGCGCGCGCCTACATGCGCCGCGCGGCCCTGTTCGACAGCCTGCAGGACGCTGCCGCCATCACCTGAACCCCCGGCTCCGAGTCTGGTGCAGTACGGCTCGCCGTACTGCACCAGACCGGGGAATCCGCTCAGCCGTCCAACAGGTTCGTCAGCAGCGGGCCCCACTTCAGCAGACCGGAATCGGGCTCGAGGATGGACTGGTGGTCTTCGTCGTCGGCGACGAAGAACGTGAAGTTGGTCAAGTGACCGTCCCATCCCAGCGCGTCCTCGCGGCCCAGCTCCGCCACTCGGGGCGCGTGGGTCGCGGATGACGCGATCACGAGCGCCTCGACGTCGAGAGTGCCCCGCGTCGGCGCGGACGTCAGGACATCACAACGACGGCCCGCCGTCTCGACGGCCTTGAGCTGCTTCGCGTCGGCGAGCAACTCGGTGAACGCCTCCTCGCCGAAGGCCTTCCGCATTTCCTCACGCATCGACTCGGCACCTCCCGGTCGTACGAGCAGCTCCGTCGAGTTCTCCGAACCGGCGGGCATGGCGTCCACGATCACCAGGGGGCCGACGCGTTCCCCTCGGGAGAGGAGCTGGCGCGCCACGGCGAACATGATGTGCGCGCCGTACGACCAACCCAGCAGTTCGTACGGTCCGGCCGGTTGCAACCCCTGGATGACGTCGGCGTAGGTCGAGGCGAGGTCGTCGAGGTCGTCGAACTCGATCTCCAGGCCGATGATCGCCGGATCGTCGATCCCGACCAGCCCGACCCCGTCCGGGAGGTGCCCCGCCAGTTCCGAGTACATGGACGAGGCGCCGAACTTCGGGTGCGCGCAGAACAGGGTGCGGCCGTTCGGGGACTGGGTGAACCGGGTCGCGATCGCGGTGATGTCGACCTCGGGATCGGCGTCCGGCCGCATCTTCTTGTCCACCAACGCACTCAGCGCGCCGATCGTCGAAGCGGTGATGACGTCCCGCATCGCCGTGTTCACCGGGAACTTGCGGTTCATCTGCGAGGCCAGCCGCATGGCCGCGAGCGAATGCCCGCCAAGGCGGAAGAAGTCGTTCGCCGCGCCCAGGACCAGTCCCTCGTCGAGGTCGAGCACAGCGCGGAAGATCGCGGCCACCGCCAGCTCCGTCTCCGACTCGAGTGCCCGGCCCGCGCTGACCCCGGACGCGGCCACGTCAGCCGCGGGCAACGCCCGGCGATCCAGCTTCCCGGTCGGGGTGAGGGGGAAGGACTTCACCCGGACGAGGGCTGCCGGGACCATGTAGCCGGGCAGGTACCTGGCCAGGTGGTCTCGCAACGACTCGCTGATGTCGAGGTCCGCGGCCGTGCTGTAGTAGGCGGCCAGTTGCAGCCCGGTGGCGTGTTCGAAGGCGACCACTTCGGCGCGCGTCACCTCGGGGAACTCCTGCGCCACGTCCCGGATCTCGTCCGGTTCGATGCGGTAACCGCGAATCTTGATCTGCTCGTCGGCGCGACCGAGGTAGTCGATCATCCCGGCGTCGTTCCACCGGGCGAGATCCCCGGTGCGGTACATGCGTTCCGCGGGTTCCCACGGGCAGGCGACGAAGCGTTCGGCGGTCATCGCGGACTGGCCCCAGTACCCGCGCGCGATTCCCTCGCCCGCCAGGTAGAGCTCCCCGGCGACACCGGGGAGGGCAGGTTGCAGGTTCTCATCGAGGATGTAGGCCCGCGTGTTGAAGATCGGCGTCCCGACACTCGAGTCGGTGCTGTCGGCCAGGTCGGCGCCAAGGGCGTTGATGGTGTACTCGGTAGGCCCGTAGAGGTTGTACGACTCGACTCCGGGGGCGCCGCGCAGCTGTTGCCAGAGCCGGTCGGGGACGGCCTCGCCGCCGAGGGAGACGAAGACGACACCGGGCGCGTCGGAGGACACGGATCGGCCTGCCGGCCGGTCTCGTGCGAGCAGCCCTTCCTCGACCAGGAGTTGCCCGTAGGACGGGGTCACGTCGAACCCGTCCATCCGGACCTCGTCGTAGTGCGCCAGCAGCCGCTGGTGGTCGCGGCGCATCTCCTCGTCGATGACGTGCACCTCGTGGCCGTTCAGCAGCCAGAACAGCTGCTCCCACGAGGCGTCGAAGGAGAAGGACGTCGTGTGCGCGATCTTCAACCGGCGCCCGCGCTGGTGGTCCACCACCCGGTCGAAGATCTTCTCGACGTGGTTGAAGTACATGTTCGTCAGCCCGCGGTAGCCGACGGCGACGCCCTTTGGCCGTCCCGTGGTTCCCGAGGTGAAGATGATGTACGCGAGGTTGTCGAGCGAGACCTGCCCGCCGCGTTCCTCGGCCGTGATCGGATCCGCGGCGATCCGCGCGAGGCGGTCCAGCGTCGTCGCGGAATCCAGGTTGACCACCTTGCCGACGGCGCCGGTGAGCCGATCCACTTCGCGGTCGGTCACCAGCGTGACGGTCGGTTCGGCGACCTCGACCATGTAGTTGATCCGTTCGTCCGGCAGTTCAGCATCCACCGGGACGTAGGCGGCTCCGATGGCGAACACCGCGAACATCGCGATGACCGTGCGCTCGTCGCGCGGCAGCAGCAGCGCGACCCGGTGCTCCGGGCGCACCCCCTCGTCGAGCAGCAGGCGGCCGTAGCGGTTCACCTCGGCGAAGAACTCCGCGAAGGTGAACACGCGATCTCCGGCGACCAGCGCGGTTTCGGATCCGGACAGCCGCACCTGCCGGTGCAGCAGCTCGGCGACCGTGACCGGTTCGACGTCGCGGACGAGATCAGCGGCGATACCGGTGTACGGGTCGGTCTCGTCCGGCAGCAGCGCGGACAACGTGCCGACTGGCTCGTCGAGCTGGCGAGTGAGGGAAACGAGCACCTGGACGTAGCGCTTGAGCAACAGCTCCGCGACCGGAGCGTCGAAAACGTCCCGGCGGTAGGACAGGCGCACGTGCACGGTCGCCGCTCCGTCGCGTTCTTCCGGGTCGATCGCGAACGTCACCGGGTAGTGGGTCGCGTCATCGACCTTCGCGCCGACGACCTGCAACCCGGCTGCGTCGTTCCCGGCGCTCTTGCCCAGTGGCACGTTCTGCACCACGAACAGCGTGTCGAACAGAACGGGAACGCCCGCGTTGGTCTGGATCTGCGTCAGAGCGGCTTGCGGGTGGTCGATGACGTGCAACTGCTCGGACTGCACACGGGCGAGCAGCCGCCGAGTCGTTTCGAACGGAGGCAGGGTCACCCGCATCGGGACCGTGTTGAACAGCAGCCCGATGATCCGGTCGGCATCGGGCAACGACGGCGGCCTGCCGGACACCGTGTTGCCGAAGACTACGTCATTGCTCCCGGTGAGCCTGCTGAGCGCAACCCCCCAGGCGGTCTGCAGCAAGGTGCCCACCGTGACCTCGGCATCCCGTGCGGTGCGGAACACCATCGCGGCCTCCGCCGGGCTGAGGTCGAGGTGGAGTTCACCGGTCTCGCTCTGCGCGTCACCGAGGTCGACGAAGTCGGGGCACAGCAACGTCGGGCCTGCCAGCTCCGCGAGGTAGCCGTCCCAGGCGCGATAGGCGGCAGCGGGATCCTGGTCGTCGACCCAGTCCAGGTAGGAGCGGAAGGACGCCGGTCGCACGCGATCGGCGTACCCGTCATCGGCGTAGATGCTGAGAATCTCGGCGAACAGCGCGTTGATGGACCAGCCATCCAGCAGGATGTGCTCGAAACTCATGACCAACGTCCACGCTCGACGGCCGTGTTCGAACAGCGTGAATCGGATCAACGGCGGGATCTCGAAGTCGAACGGCTCACCTCGCTCGGCCGCCAGGAATTGCTCCACGTCGACCCCGAGGCCACCCCACTCGTCCGATCGGATGACCCGCACGGGGACTTCCACGCCGGACGGGATCACCTGCACGTCGCCGGGCGGGACGAACGCCGCCCGGAGGTTGGGGTACCGCTCCATCGCGCCGGCGATGGACGTCGTCATCCGCTCGGGATCGAGATCTCCCGTGATCTGCCGGGTGATCTGCGAGACGTAGGTGTTGTGGTCGTCGGATTCCCGCGACCGCAGCAGGTGGTAGAACAATCCGCGTTGCAGCGGGGCAAGCGGAAGGATCCGGGCGTCGTGCCCGTAGCGGGCTCGGATGGATTCTTCTTCGCCGGGCGTCAACGTGACCCGGTCCGCGCGACGCAGCGTGAACGCGTCCCGACGTTCGTGGCCGAGGGCAGGGACTCCGGCTTTGCCGATCTCTTCGGTGATGGCGGCGGCCAGCGCCTTCGTGTCGACGTCAACGGTGTCCGCCGACTCCACCCAGACGCGGAGTTCACCACCCGCGACGTGGACCTGGATGCCGAGTCCGTCCTCCGGTACGCCGACACCCGCGGCGATCAGCTCCGCTTGGCTGCGGAACACCCCCACGCGGATCCTCGGGATCGGCAGATCGTCGAAGAAGCGGCTGAACCGGGGGTGTCCGGCCAGCGCGGCGTACTCGACCGCTCGCTCCGGGCTCAGTCCGACGACTTCGCCGTCGTCGAGCAGCACGGGGAAGCTACGAGTCCTCAGTGGACCGTCGGACTCGTGGAACTCCACGAGCAGATCACCTTCGGCGATCCCGGCCAAGGCATTGGCCACGGCCGTCAGCACAACGGACCGCGGGGAAGTCCCATCGGCGGGAACCGCTCGTCCAGCCGGGGCGCTTGACGCTTCCGAGTCGCCTCGTCGCCGCAGCACGGTGGCGGTCGCGTCAGCGAGCCGATCCACCCAGTCCTCCCAGAACGGATCGTCGAGGACGGCCGCCAGTTCGTCGTCCTTGTACCCAGCCCCGGCCCGTGCGGACGTGACGACGACCATCGGAATCTTGGCCTGGTACGCGGTGACCAGCTCGGTGAGCTTCTCCCGGACCGCGTCCAGCGTCTCGGGATTGCCGGTCTCGGCGACCAGTTCACCGGCACCGCTGTCGCCGATCGCCAGTCGCAGGGCGAGGCTTGCTCCCGACAGGGCGTGGCTGACGTGGTCGATCGCCGCCCGCCAGAGCGGAGCCAGGTCGATGTCGAAATCGTCAAGCGGTAGGTGGAAGCGGCGGATGTCACCGACGTTGTCAGCCTTGGTCCGGCCCGCGTCGCCGGCACGAACGATCTGGGCGAGTTGCCTGACCGTCAAATCCGGATGCCGGGAGCCGAGCACGAGGAAGCGCGCTGTGTTCCGCAACAACCGCGACGTGGTTTCCGCCGAGAACAACTCGCGGGCCGCGTTCAGGTTCATCCCGAACGCCCCGCTGTCGAGCCTTTCGATGCTCGACACGAGGTCGAACAGCGCGGGCTGGGACGCCAGCGGGCCGTCCGCGGTGGTCGAGGCGTAGTTGGTGAGCGGCGACGCCGTGCCCGAATCCCCACCGCGATCCACGTAGGCGGCCATCACCTGGAAAAGCGGGCTGATCCCGACCTGCCGCGGCGGGTTCACCGCCTCGACGACGTGCTCGAACGGAACGAGCTTGTGGTCAGCGGCTTCGAGCATCCGATCGCGGCAACGGAGCAGCGTCCGCGCGAACCCGGTCGCGGCGTCGATGTCGGCGCGCACCACGACGGTGTTCACGAAGTACCCGATGAGGTCCTGCAACTCGGGCTGGTCGCGCAAACTGGCCGGGGTGCCGATGGGTACCGCGTCGCCGGCGCCTTCGTCCCAGAGCGCCAACGAGAATGCCGCGATCAACGCCTGCAGCGGCGTTGCCTTGTGCTCGACCAGGAATTCGTCGACCACGGCCGTCTCGTCGCCGGTGAGGGACGTGGTGGCGGGTCGGATGGTTCGTTCTTCGGATGCTTCGCGCGGCTGGTCGAGGGGTAGGACGGTTTCCGTCGGGAGATCCGACAGCACGTCCTGCCAGTACCGCAGGTCCGATTGGTAGCGGGACTCCGGATCTTTCCGGCTGCCCAGCACATGTCGCTGCCAGACCGCGAAGTCGGCGTACTGGATCGACAAGGGCGCGACCTCGGCGTGATTGCCGGCAGCCGCTTCGAGGTAGAACTTGTTCAGCTCGTGAACGAGGATCCCGAAGGAATCCGCGTCGGTGACGATGTGATGCCCGTAGGCCACGAGCACATCGCCATCGGAATGCCGCAACAAGTGGAACTTCAGCCCGAACTCGGAGGTGAAGTCGAGTGGCAGTGCGGCAACCTGGGCGATCTTGTCGCTGAGCAGCTCAGGACCGACGTGTTCGACCTCCAGGACCTTGGTGTCGTCGTCGGGTTCCGCGCAGACGACTTGGCGGAGCGACGAGGTCTCCTCGTTCGGCACGAGGATCGTGCGCAAGATCTCGTGCCGAGCGACCACCCGACGTACCGCCGTTGTCAAAGCGTCCAGCTCGAGCCGCACGCCTGCTTGCAGCACGATTTCGGTCCGGTAGATCGAACGCCCGGCGATCTGCTCCGTGAACCAGAGTGATTGCTGCCCGTAGGAGACTGGCACCAGGGCGGGGCGCGGTAGGTCGCCGATTCGTGGGCCGGACGTCTCGGTGGTTCCGGTGGTGGTGTCGGCGATGCGGGCGAGTTCGCTGATGCGGGGGTGGTCGAAGACGTCGCGGAGGGTCAGCGCGGTGTCGAGTTGTGCGTTGGCGCGCGCGACTACTCGTGCGGCCAGCAGCGAGTGCCCGCCCAGGCGGAAGAAGTCGCTGTCCACGCCGAGATCGGTGTTGTCGTCGAGGTGCAGCACATCGCGGAAGACACCGGCGAGGGTGATCTCGGTGGCGGTTTGCGGTGCCCGGCCATCGGCCGCACCCGCGGCGAGGTCCGGTTGCGGCAACGCGCGGCGATCGAGCTTCCCGTTGGCGGTGACGGGGAATCGGTCCAGGAGCATCAAGGTCGTGGGCATCATGTAGTCCGGCAACGACCGTGCAAGATGCTCGCGCAGGGTGTCGACCAGCGCTGCGTCCTCAGTAGCTGCCGTGGTCACGTAGGCCGCGAGGTACTTCCCGCCGGCGGGGTGGTCCAAGGCGGTGATGGCGGCACCCGATACTGCTGGGTGTCGTTCGAGGACGGCGCGGATTTCGCCGGGTTCGATCCGGTAGCCGCGAATCTTCACCTGGTCGTCGCTGCGGCCGAGGTATTCCAGCTGCCCCAGGGAGTTCCACCGCACCACATCACCGGTGCGGTACAGCCGTGCGCCATCGTCACTGAACGGATCAGCCACGAATCGGTCAGCGGTCAGAGCCGGACGAGCCACATATCCATCCGCGAGTTGCACCCCGCCCAGGTAAAGCTCCCCCGCCACCCCGACCGGCACCGGGCGCAGCCACGTGTCAAGAACACGTGCTGTCGTGTTCGCGACCGGTGCACCGATCGGGGTGTTGTCGGTGATGACGGCCGCCGTGCCATCGCCGGTGACCTCGGTCGAACCGTAGAAGTTGTGCAGTACCGCTTGTGGCGCGGTCGTTCGCATGGTGTTCGCGGTGCCCGCGGTGAGCGCTTCACCGGAGGAGACCCAGGACCGGATCGTTGCCAGCGCTGCGGGCGCATCTTCGTGGCGGACGAGGACATCGGCGAGGCTGGGCACGGTCAACAGATGCGTGACGCGGTGCCGGGCGATCGTGCTGAGCAGAACGGCCGGATCCTGCGCGACTTCCGCGGGCACGACCACGATCCGGGCACCGGCGATCATCGGCCCGAACAACTCCGTCACAGCATCGACGAAACCCACGCCGCTCTTCGACAACGCCACACTGTCCGGGCTGTAGTCCAGAACTCGCTGACCCCATGCGAGGCGGTTGACGAGTGCGCGGTGCGTGAGGGCCACGCCCTTCGGGTTGCCCGTCGTTCCCGATGTGAAGATCACCACGGCAGCGTCGAGCTCGTTCAGCGGCCGGGCAAGAACGGGGGCGGCCTGCTGACCGGCGGCCAGCCCTCGCCGCACTTCGGCGATGTACTGGTCGGTGATCACGACACCGGGTGCCGCGTTGTCGAGAATGTGCTCGACGCGTTCCGCCGGATACCCCAGGTCGATCGGCACATAGGCCGCTCCCGCACGCAGCACCGCGGCAAGTGCCACCACCAGGTCGACCGAGCGCGTCATCGCGATCGCGACGCGGTCCCCCACCCGCACGCCCCGCTCGACCAGAAGGTAAGCGAGCGCGTTCACCCGTGCATCGAACTGGCCGTAGGTGAGTTCGACGCCGTCGGCGACGATCGCGACCGCGTCCGGATCGGCCGCGACCCGCTGGCGCACCAACGCATCCACCGTCACCGACGCGACATCGAGCGTCTCGCCCTGCGCCCACGACGGATCAGCGGTGAATCCGGTGCTCAGGTCGTGCAGGGTCTGGCCAAGGTTCCCCTCGAGGACAACGTTGAGAAATCGGCCGAACTGCTCGGCGTGCACGAGCGGATCGCTCGTGGCGGACCCTGCGGACAGCTCCAACCGGATTCCCGTCTCGGGGTGGCGGTAGATCGCGAGATCGAGCGACCCGACCGGACCGGTGCTGATCGTCTCAGGGATCGCAACGACGTCGCCCAAGCGCGGCATCGACTCGAAAAGTCTGATGTTGATCGTCGGGAGCGTGAGGTACGAGGCCTGGCCACCCGGCCACAGACGCGCGATCTGATGATCTTCCACAGCCGTGCGACGCCGGGAAGCCTTCAACTGACTCGCGACGACCTCCAGGACATTCCCGAAGGTGTGGTACGGGCTGATCTCGACGACAACCGGAATCGCCCTCGAGATCGCACTCGGTGTCCTCAACGACTCGCGATCATCCCGCAACATCAACGGAACCCGAACCGCCACGCAATCACGACCGTCGACCAGAGCCGTGTACACGCCCCACAACGCGATCAGGGAATCAGTCCAGGACACCCGCGCGGCACGCGCGAACTGCTGAACCTTCGAGTAGGTGTCATCGGCTGTCGGGACGACAACCGGCCGACTCGAAGACACGAAGACCCCGGACAAGTCCTCCACGTCCTCGCGGCCCGCGTACTCGATCCCGAGGACACCGCCCCAGTACGCGACGTCTTCTTCGACGCTGGAATCGTTGTGCCCATTGGTGTTCGTGACGTTGTGAACGCTGCCGAACCAGCGGTCCGGAACCGAATCGCCTGCCTGGTGCGCGGAGTAGACCTCGGCCACACGGCGGATGAACAGGGAAATGCTGTAGCCGTCGACGAGCAGGATGTTGGTGATCAGGATCCACGCCCAGGTGCCGTTCTCGCGACGGACCAGGGTCGAGCAGGTCGTGGGCTCTCCGGCAGTGGCCGTCGGTCCGGTGAGTTGCTCACGGGCCAGCACCCGGATCCGATCATCACCATGGCCCGCGTCGACGATCTCCGTCGAGAGTGCCGTGGCTGAGTCGACGTACTGGAAAGGGACGCCGTCGTCGTCACCGAAACGCACCCGCAACGCGTCGGTCTCCGCGAAAACAACACTGACCGAGGACGCGAACAGGGCCGGATCGACCGGGCCGTCCAGCCAGATCAACTGACCGGCGCAGAACACCGAGGACTCGGGGGCAAGCCTCCGAGCAACCCAGTTGCCCCGCTGGCTCGCAGTCAACTCCACACGATCAACAGCCGTCAACGGAAGCACACCCACTTCTCTTGAGACCAGGTCGAGCCGACCGAGGCAACGATCACTACTACTTCAACGAAGGCTAGGCTAACCTTGCGCCGTGCCACCACCCATCCCGCCACCTGACCGAGGAGAAACTTCCATCAGGTACGGCGACCGCCCCGCGACGACGGCCTGTCGGTGTTCGATCCCGGACAGGTCGTTGCAGGAAGCCGAACTCCCCGAAGCCCGGCAGCGGGTGGCTGCGGCGCTCACGCAGCACCCCGACGTCCTGCTGGGCACGGACCGGGGGCGGTCATGAGGAACGCCTCGCACGCCGACCCGTCGGGGCTGGGGCGGGGACCTCTGACCCGTCGGTTGCCCGTGCTCTGGCAGGCGCCCACCGATCCGCCCGAGGTCCAGCCGTTCGAGACCAGCGCAGAGAGCACGGCCGGTCGATTCCTGTTGCGCGTGATCCTCTCCGTGAGGCGGATCACCGTGCCTGCGACGCTGGCGGCGATCGTGTGGCAGGTGGGCGAGGCCGCGGTCCCGGTGGTGATGGGCCTCGCGATCGACCGGGCGTTGGCGACCGGGGACGTGGGCCAGTTGGTGCTGTGGCTCGGCGTACTGGTGTCCTTGTACATCGTGTTGACGGTGGCGGCGAAGTTCGCCGTCCAGCTGACCGCGTACGCGATACAGCTGTTGCAGCACCGCCTCCGGAGCACCCTTTCGACCGGCGTGCTGCATCCGGTCGGCGGCAGCGTCCACGCGCCGGGCGGCGACGTCGTCTCGGTGATGACCAACGACGTCGCCCGCCTGGCCAACGGGGTCCAGCTCGTGATCATGCCGATCGCGAGGATCACGACCATCGGATTCATCGCTGTGTCGCTGCTGACGACGCACTGGCTGCTGGGGCTCGCGGTGCTGGTGGGGGCGCCGGTGGCGGTGTGGTTGATGGGCGTTCTCAGCGAGCGGCTGTCACGGGACACCCGCGAGTACCAGGGACTGCTGGCCACCACGGTCGGACTGGCCACGGATGTCGTGGCCGGCTACCGGGTGGTCAAGGGGATGCGCGCCGAGGCCGAGGCGACCAGCAGGTACCGGCGGGCGAGCCAGGAGACGCTGGTCGGTGCCAAGCGCAACGCGGGACTGCTGGGGAGGTTCCTGATGGGCTCCGGCGTGGTCACCGGCACGTTCGTCGCAGCGGTGATGGGGCTGGCGGGCTGGTTCGCCGTGGACGGGCAGCTGAGCATCGGCGAGCTGATCGCCGCCGTCGGCCTCGCCCAGGCGCTGCTGCCGCAGATCCAGTCGATCGCGAACGATTCCATCCCCAACCTCGCCGGAGCCCGCGCCTCGTCCGCGCGCATCCTCGACGTGCTGAAGACCGACGTCGCCGTGACGCCCGAGCCCGACGGCGCGGCGCGGCCGGTGGTTCCGCGGCTGCCGGTGCTGGAGGTGTCCACGCCCAGCGCGACGATCCGGGTGGAGCCCGGCGAACTCGTGGGAGTGCGCGCCGACGACCTGACCGCCGCCCGCGTCGCGGAGGCGCTGCTGGATCCCCGCGAGCCCGGCAGCGAGGTGGCGGTGCGGCTGGACGGGATCGCCGCGCGGGAGTTGACCGCGCAGGAGTACCGCTCCTGGGTCACGTTCACGCCGCACCGGGTCACGCTGTTCAGCGGGACGATCCGCGACAACCTCACCGCCACCGCGGCTAGACCCGAGCTGGTGGCAGCCGCGGTGCGGGCTGCGGCATGCGGTGATTTCGCCGCCGATCTCGACCTCCCGGTCGGCGAGGACGGCAATCGCTTCTCCGGCGGCCAGCTCCAGCGACTCGCGCTGGCCCGCGCCTTGGCGAGCGACGCGCCGGTGCTCGTGCTGCACGACCCGACCACGGCGGTCGACTCGGTCACCGAGCACACGATCGCGAAGGGGCTGCGCGAGGTCCGCGCTGGCCGCTCGACCCTGCTGATCACCTCCTCCCCCGCGTTGCTGGGCAGCTGCGACCGCGTCGTCGACCTGCTCGAGGACGCACCGATGCGCGCAAGGACGACGACATGAGCGGGGCATCAGCGGCAACCGGGCACGCGCTGCCGGTCGCGGGCAGCGGGGAGACGGCCAGGGAGGTGTGGCGGCTCAGCCGCGGGCACCGGCTCCGGCTCGCCGCCGTCGGGGTGCTGGGGGTCGTCAGCACCGGCGTCAACGTGATCCCGCCCGTGATCATCGGGTTCCTCGTCGACCGGGTGCAGGCCGGTACCGCCGACCTCGGCACCGTGCTGACGGTCACGGCCGTCATGGCGCTCTCGGCGGTTCTCGGCACGATCGGCACCGCGGTGACGATCGTGCTCGCCACCCGCGTCTACCACACCATCCTCGCCGCGCTGCGCGAACAGCTCGTGGGCCGCGCCATGACACTCCCGCAGCACATCGTCGAACGCGCCGGGACCGGGGACCTGATCTCCCGGACCAGCGACGACGTCACCGCCGTGGCCGATGCCGCACCCGCCGTGATCCCGGCGCTCACCGTCAGCGCGTTCACCATCGTCGTGTCGCTGGGCGGGCTCGCGGCACTGGAATGGCCGTACGCCGCCGCGTTCGCCGTCGTGCTGCCCGTGTACGCGCTCGTCATGCGCTGGTACCTCCGCATCGGCCCGCGGGTGTACGGCGCCGAACGCGCGGCGATGAGCGCGCGGGCGCAGCAGATCCTCGAATCACAGCGCGGCTACGCCACCGTGCTCGGGCTCGGGCTCACCGAGCGGCGGCACCACACCGTGATGGCCGCGTCCTGGGGCGTCGCGGTGCACACGCTCCGGGCGCGCACCGTGATGGCCATGCTCAGCCTCCGCCTGAACCTCGGCGAATGCCTGAGCCTGGCCACCGTCCTCGTCGTCGGCTTCGTCCTGATCGACGCGGACGCGTCCACCGTCGGCGGCGCCACCGCCGCGACGCTGATCGTCCTGCGCCTGCTCGGGCCGATCAACGAGCTGCTGTACGTCGTCGACGACCTCCAATCGGCCCTCGCGTCGCTCAGCCGCATGATCGGGGTCGCCACCATCCCGGAGGAAGCGGGCGAGCCGGCAGCGACAGCGGACGCGGGCATCGCCGTGCGGCTCCACGAGGTGGCATTCCGCTACGGCGACGGCCCCAGCGTGTTCGACGACCTCACCCTCGACATCCCCACCGGTGAGCGCGTCGCCGTGGTCGGCGCCTCCGGGGCGGGCAAGACGACGCTGGCCGCCGTCATCGCCGGCATCCACCTGCCCGGCGCCGGGACGGTGGCCCAGCCCGGCCGAACCACGTTGATCACCCAGGAGACGCACGTGTTCGCCGGCACGCTGCGGGACAACCTCACGCTCGCCGCCCCCGCGGCGACCGACCACGACATCCGCGCAGCGCTGGACGCCACCGGGGCAGCCGGTCTGCTCGACCTGCTGCCGGACGACCTCGACACGATGATCGGCACCGGCGGGCATCCGATCACCGGTGCGCAGGCTCAACAGCTCGCCCTCGCCCGGCTGCTGCTCGCCGACCCGGAACTGGCGATCCTCGACGAGGCGACCGCCGAGGCGGGCTCCACCCACGCGGGGTTGTTGGACCGCGCCGCCGAGGCGGCTCTGCGCGGTCGCACCGGATTGGTGATCGCGCATCGCCTCTCCCAGGCCGCGACCTGCGACCGGATCGTCGTCATGGAGCACGGCCGGATCATCGAGACCGGAACGCATGACGAACTGGTCGCCGCCGGTGGCGTGTACGGCGGGCTGTGGAGCGCGTGGGAAGCCGGACGGAGCATGAACGACAAGTTGGGAAGGACTGACTGATGACGGGAAACGCTGTCGGCACGCCGGACAACACGGCGGTGCGGACCGCATTGTGGCGCGCCTTGCACACACATGTGGACGAGCCGCCGCACGTCCTCGAGGACGTGCTGGGCGCCCGGCTGGCGCAGGACGACGACGGGTGGCGCGAGCGCGGGGACATGGTCCCCGCCGACTCGCGGGGGAAGCGCGCCACGATCGTCGGGCGGGCGCGGTTGACCGAGGACCTGGTCGCGGAGGCCGCGGGCCGCGGCGTGGACCAGTACGTGATCCTCGGCGCGGGCTTGGACACCTACGCCCAGCGCCATCCCGACGCGGGCTCGACCATGACCGTCTTCGAGATCGACCAGCCGGAGACGCAGGCGTGGAAGCGGAGCCGGTTGATCGAACTCGGGTACGACATCCCGGAGTGGTTGCGCCTGGTCCCGGTCGACTTCGAAGCGAACGACGACTGGTGGGATCGGCTGCAGGCGGCGGGGTTCGACACCTCGCGTCCCGCGGTGGTGTCCTGGCTGGGGGTCACCATGTACCTGACCGAACAGGCCACGACGGCGACCCTCGAGCGGGTGGCGAGCCTGCCGTCCGGCTCCTCGCTGATCCTCACGTTCTTCCGCCACCTCGAAGATCTCGCGCCCGAGGACGTGCAGATCCGGCGGACCTCCAGGGAGGGCAACCGGCGGGCGGGTACGCCGTTCATCAGCTTCTACACTCCCGACCAGATCATCGAACTTGCGCGACGGGCAGGTCTCCCCGACGCCGAGCACGTCTCGGCGACCGACCTGGCCGATCGCTACTTCGCGGGCCGGACCGACGGCCTGCGACCGTACAGCGGCGAGGAAGCGCTGATCGCCACCGTGTGACGCGGCAGGCTGGAACTGTCAGAAGAGGTTGGGCAAGCAATGAACGAGGAGTCCTGATGACCCTGAGCACCGAGCAGTTGATCGCCGACGTCGCCGACGTGCTGTACCTCGAGCCCGCGGAGATCGACTACGAGTTGAGCCTCCACGACCAGGGGATGGACTCGGTGCGCCTCATGGACCTGGTGGAGCGGTGGCGCACCGCGGGGGTGGAGCGGATCGACTTCATCACCCTGGCCGAGGACTCGCGACTGGGTCACTGGATCGAGGTCATGGAGAAGTTCCAGGCCGGTGACGAAGTGACTTCATGACCCGGGGGTAGGGCGGTCGCCGGGCTCGTCGTGGACTGCCCGGCGAGCCCACCCACCTCAGGTCACGGCGCCAGCACTCGCACCGTGTTGCCCCACCCCACGAGCGACGTCGCGATCACCTTCAACCCGGCGCCGGCGATGACCGCCTCCAGTTCGGCCTCGGTGCGGTATCCGGACCCGTGGAGCGTCAACCGCAGGATGTCGAGTTCCGCGTCGTGTTCGTCCAACTCGCCGGGATCGAAGGTGTCCTCCACCAGCAGCACCCGGCCGCCGGGGCTCAGGCTCGCGGCGGCCTGCCGAAGGACGAGCTTCGCCTCCGCGTCACGATGCTGCCCGAGCGCGTCGATGATCAGCACGGCGTCCGCGGGTTCGGTCTTCTCGAACACCGACTGCTCGACGATCCTCATCCGGTCGCGTCGCGCCGCGTCCGCGATGCTGAGCGGGATGTCCCCGCGGAACCAGTCCGCCGCGGTGGGGAGCGCCACGATGGTCACCGTCGCCTCCGGGTGCACCGCGGTGAGGTAGTCGGCGTGGACCACCGCACCAGCCGCGTGGACGACCACCTTGCGGACGCCCGCGAGCGCGGGTGACTTCGCGAGCGGGTCGGCGAGCACCTGCGCGAACCGGGACTTGTTCTCCAGGCGCTTGTGCTCGAAGGCCGCATCGCCGCGGAGGGCATCCCAATCCTGGCCGGTCACCGACTCCAACACCGGACGATCGTGGCGGACCGCCGCTTCAAGACCGTGGAACGCCTGCGACATGCGGAACTCGACCCCGCCGGGAACCAGGTGGTCGAGCACGGACTCGTCGGTCAGGAACTCGCCGGTCTCGCTGAGCTTGTACTCATCGCCTTCCCGTTCCAGGAGTTCGATCGCTTGCAGGTACCGCAGGAACTTCGCCAGGGAACGCTCGTTCGCGCCGATGTGCAGTGCGAGCGCGGGCACGGTGCGCACTCCGCGGCTGATGCAGTCGGCGATGCCGAGGTTTGCGGCCGCCCGGATCGCCAGCGGCGGGAGCAACTCCGACATCTCGTGGAACTTCCCGAAGGCCTCGTCGTTGCGCTCGGGGTCCGGCATGGCGGGGTCTTCGTCCAACGCCACGACCTCCGCGCGCCGCCAGTAGCCGGTGAAGTCGATGTCGGACTTGTCGACACCGCGCTCCTCGACGAGGTACCGCCGCAGATCGCGTACCGCGGACTGCTCCCCGGCGAGCCAAGCGAACATCGAGCCCTCTCGCCGGCCGGCCTCGCGCACCGCCCGCAGCAGCAACGGCTCGGATCCCGCTGCCAGTCCGTTCCGCACGATCCAGGTCACCCGGACACCGGGGCGTTCCGGGAAGTCGATCCGGTGCGACTCCTCGGCCACCTCGATGTAGACCTCGGCCCGCGCGTCGTCGGGCAGTTCCCCGAGCAACCGGTCGATCGCCGGGATGGCCGTGTCGTCGCCGACGACGAGGTACCGGTCGTAACCCTCGGGCCGCTTGGTGGAGACCGACGGTCCCCCGACGTGGAGGCGATCGCCGGGGTTCGCGCGGTACGCCCACGTCGTCGCGACGCCCACGCCGTGTCGCACGAAGTCGATGTCGAGTTCGCGGGCCTGCGCGTCGTACCGCCGGACCGTGTAGACCCGCCACAGCGCCGGCGGGTCGGCAGGCCACCTGAACTTGCCGTCCTTGTGGACGGGGACCACCGGCTCGCTTTCGCCGGGGTACGGGAAGATCAGCCGGACGCTGTCGTCGAAACCCTCGCTGGCGAACTCGGGGAAGGTCGTACCGTCGCTTCCGGTGAACGATCCCAGCTGATCACCGGTCAGGGTCACCCTGCGCAGTCCGGGAGTGACGTCGACGACCCGCGCCACCTCCAACTCCCGCAGGGCGATGGTGTGTACGACGGTGGGGCGGGCACGACGCGGCACAGCGACTCCTATCCTAACGACGTTCTTCGGCTAGAGCTTCTCGGAGATCAGTGACCGCTTCCTCTGCGAAGCCGAGGAAAGTGATCGTTGTCATGTCCGGGGTGAGGTGATATCGGATCACCGCGCGGTACAGCTGCTCGGTGCCTTCCAGGGCCGGTGACCCGCTGTCCGGCCCGTAGACCCGCGTGAGGAGCACCGCCGGGGAGGGGGCACGCCGCAATGCTCGGCGTCCGGTCTTGTTGTGGTAGCGCAGCAGTGCCAGCTCGGCGGTCCTGGCCGGTTCGGCCTCGTCGAGCGCGATGGTGGCGGCCGCGGTGAACGAACCGATCGCGTTGCTTTCGGGAGACAGCGGGACTTCTTCGTCGACCAGTGACGCGATGCCCGTTGAGTGGAGCGCGTTGCGGATGGCTTTGCTGACAACGCCTTCGGTGAGGGAGCCGTCCCAGCGGAAGGTGGAGGCGGTGCCGGGAGTGAACGTGGACACGTCGATCGTCCGGGCTCGGGCGAGAAGGCCCTTCCAGCGATCGAGGCCGTCCGTGGCGACCGCGTCACCGGCTGCCTCGATCGCTTCGAGCGCGGGGACGATCGCCGGCCAGCGGGACACTTCTGCTGCGCCGGGCTGCTGAAGTGCCTCCGCCAGACGGTGCAGCGAGGCTCGGTCGACGATCGCCGCGTGGACGGCGAGCACCGCGACCGTCTGTGTGAACGCGAGAGCGGCCGGGCGGCCGGTCGAGATGTCGACGAGATCAACGGCGGCCGACCTGATCGCGTCGACGTTCGTGTCGGCGGTCAGCTCCACGCTCCGGGGCTGGACCGCTTCCGGAGGGAGGAGGTGGGTGAACCAGAGCCGCTTGCCGGTGGCGTCGACCGACAGGCGGAGCGCGTCCGTGTGGGCGACGAGTGAGCGGAAGGACGAGGCGACCGAGTCGCTCGTCGACCGCGCGGGCAGGGTGACGAGTTCGGTGAAGACGTAGTCATCGGGCGCGGCGTCCACCTCGCGCAAGCGTTCGAGGGCAGCGGAATTCGGCACGAGAACCGGCTCCGTCGACATGGCGCCGTGCGTCGACGGCGCGAGCAGCGCGGCGAGGGCGCCGACGGTCCGTCGCACGAACACCTCGGACAGCTTGAACGTCAGATCGTGCTCACGGGCGCGGGCAACGAGTCCGGCCGCGGAAATGCTGTCGCCACCCAGGCGGAAGAAGTCGTTGTCCACGCCGAGGTCGACGTCGTCGCCGAGGTGCAGCACGTCGCGGAAGATGCCGGCGAGGGCGATCTCCGTGTCGGTTCCCGGTGGCCTGCCGTCGGCTGTGCCGGCGGCCAGGCTCGGTTGCGGCAACGCGCGGCGATCCAGTTTCCCGTTCGCCGTGACCGGGAACCGGTCCAGGCGCACGAACGTCGTGGGCACCATGTAGTCCGGCAACGACTGCGCGAGGTGCTCGCGCAGCGCGTCGAACAGCACCTCGTCCTCGGTCGTCGTGGCACTGGCCGTGGTCACGTACGCCGCGAGGTACTTCCCGCCCGCCGGGAGGTCCAAGGCGGCGACCGCCGCACCCGACACTCCCGGATGCTGTTCCAGAACCGCGGAGATTTCGCCGAGTTCGATCCGGTATCCGCGAATCTTCACCTGGTCGTCGCCGCGGCCGAGGTATTCCAGCTGTCCCAGGGAGTTCCACCGCACCACATCACCGGTGCGGTACAACCGTGCGCCCTGGTCGCTGAACGGATCAGCCACGAATCGGTCGGCGGTCAGGCCCGCGCGAGCCACATATCCGTCCGCGAGTTGCACCCCGCCCAGGTACAGCTCCCCCGCCACCCCGACCGGCACCGGACGCAACCACGCGTCGAGAACACGCGCCGTCGTGTTCGCCACCGGACCACCGATCGGCACCCCCGCCGCATCGACGAGCTCGGCCTGGACCACCGGGTGAGCGGTCACGTCCACGGCCGCCTCCGTCGGCCCGTAGAGGTTGTGCAGGTCCGCGTTCTCGAACAGCGCGACGGCACCGGCCGCGGGCGACACGGGCAACGCCTCGCCGGAGCAGAACACCCGTCGTAGCGAGTCCACGGACGTCCGGTCCGGGTTCGAGGTGAGGAACGCCTGCAACATCGACGGCACGAAGTGGGTGATCGTCACCGCGCGACGATCGATCACTTCGAGCAGGTACCGCGGATCCTTGTGCCCGCCCTCCTGCGCCACGACCACCACCGCGCCGGTCATCAGCGGCAGGAAGAACTCCCACACCGACACGTCGAATGTGAACGGGGTCTTCAACAGCACCCGGTCGTGCGCACCGACGCGGTAGGCGTCACGCATCCACCACAGGCGGTTGACCATCGCCCGGTGGGTGATCTGAACGCCTTTGGGGCGGCCGGTGGTGCCGGAAGTGAAGATCACGTACGCGGCGTCCGCCGGGAGCAGCGGACGCGAGACCCGCGGTGGGTCGATCACGCCGGCGTCGAGTCGTCGCCGCACCGGTTCGTCGTCGATCAGCAGGACGCGCACAGGATGATCGGCGAGCACGTGGTGGTGAACACCGGCGGTGGTCCGGTCGGTGATCACCGCACGTGGTTCGGCGTCCGCAAGGATGTGCTTGACGCGTTCGGCGGGGTAGTCGGGGTCGATCGGCACGTACGCCGCCCCGGCGCGGATCACCGCGGCCAGGGCGACCACCAGATCCGCCGAGCGCGGCAGTGCGACCGCGACCCGATCCCCGACCCGCACGCCCTCCTCGACGAGGAGGTGGGCGAGGGCGTTGACCCGCGCGTCGAGTTCGCCGTAGGTCAGTTCACCGCCGTCATCGGCGATGACCGCGACCGCGTCCGGGCCGGCCGCGACCTGACGGCGCACCAACTCGTCAAGGGTCACCCCTGGAACGTCGAGCGCCTCACCGCGCGACCACGCGTCGAGTTGCCGCGATTCCGGCGCGGGCAACAGGTCCAGGTCCCCGATCCGCGCCTCTGGAGCAGCGGCGATCGTCTCCAGCACCGACTTGAAGACGACGACGAACCGCTCAGCGGTGACGTCGTCGAACAGATCGGTCGCGTAGGAGAGCTTCCCCTTCAGACCGTCGAGCGAATCGAAGACGTCGAGGTCGAGATCGGTCTTGACCGCGCCGACCGACGCGGAGGTCTGCGTCGCCTTGACGTTCCCGATGCGCAGGCCGGGCGCGCGGCTTTCCGTGACGCGGTGGGTGAGCATGATCTGGAAGAGGGGGTTGCGGCCGACGGATGGCTCGGTGCCCAGCGCGCGGGTGATCTCTTCGAAGGGCGCGGCCTGGTGCTCGAACCCGTCGAGCACCGTTCGCCTGGTGTTCCGCAGAACGTCGGTGATCGAGTCACCGGCGTGGAACCGGTGGCGGACCGGCAGTGTGTTCACGAAGTACCCGACCAGGTCTTCCAGGCCGTCCTCGGTGCGTCCACCGACCGGCGAACCGATCACCACGTCCGCACCGGCGCCCAGCGCAGACACGGTCAGCGCGGTCGCGGACTGGAGCGTCATGAACATGCTCACGCTCTGCGCGTCAGCGACCTCTCGCAAGCGGGCCACCACTTGTGGATCGATGGTGAACCACAGTTCCGCACTGCGGTGGGTCGGCGCGACCGGCCGGGTCCGGTCCGGCGTGATCGTGGACTCCTCGGGCGCGTCCGCGAGGACGTCCCGCCAGTGGGCGAGGTGCTGGGAGAGCAGCGAATCCGAATCCGACGCCTCCCCCAGGACCTCGCGTTGCCAGATCGCGTAGTCCGCGTACTGGGCCCGCAACGGCGGCCATCCCGGCTCCTGCCCTGCGGCCCGCGCCTGGTAGGCGGTCGACAGGTCGCCCAGCAGCGACGGGAACGACCATTCGTCCACCGCGTGGTGGTGCACCGCGACAACGAACACCCAGTCGTCAGCGCCGGCGCGGAGCAGCGCGACGCGGATCGGGATGTCGACCGCGAGGTCGAACCCGGCCTGCACCACCGCGCCCACCCGCGCATCCACGCCGGCGGCATCCACACCCGTGACATCCTCGACGAGCGCGGAGAGCCTGTCGGCCACTTCGTTCGCTGGAACGACGACCTGACGTGGTGTGCCGTCCTTCTCCACCAAGAGCGTGCGCAGCGCCTCGTGACGAGACACCACATCCCGTACCGCCATGATCAGGACATCGGGATCCGGATCGCCGCTCAAACGCAGCACCACCGGCACCACGTACCGCCCACCCGGCCCACCCAGCTGGTCGATCAGCCAGAGTGCTTGCTGCCCGTAGGAGACGGGTAGTGGGGTTGGGCGTGGCAGATCGCCGATTCGCGGGCCGGACGTCCCGGTGGTTCCGGTGGTGGTGTCGGCGATACGGGCGAGTTCGCTGATGCGGGGGTGGTCGAAGACGTCGCGCAACGTGAATGCGGAGCCGAGTTGTGCGTTGGCGCGTGCGACGACCCGTGTGGCGAGCAGTGAGTGCCCACCCAGGCGGAAGAAGTCGTTGTCCACGCCGAGATCGGTGTCGTCGGCGAGGTGCAACACATCGCGGAAGATGCCGGCGATGGTGATCTCGGTGTCGGTTTGCGGCGGCCGACCATCGGCCGCACCCGTGGTCAGGTCCGGTTGCGGCAACGCGTGGCGATCGAGCTTTCCGTTGGCGGTGACCGGGAATCGGTCCAGGCGGGTGAACGTCGTGGGAACCATGTAGTCCGGCAGTGACCGTGCCAAGTGCTCGCGGAGTGCGTCGAACGACACTGCGCCCGTGGTCGTCGTGACGTACGCGGCCAGGTATTTTCCGCCGGCGGGGTGGTCCAAGGCGGCGATGGCGGCACCCGACACCGCTGGGTGTTGTTCAAGGACGGCACGGATTTCGCCGGGTTCGATCCGGTAACCGCGAATCTTCACCTGATCATCGCTGCGGCCGAAGTATTCCAACTGCCCCAGGGAGTTCCACCGCACCACATCGCCCGTGCGGTACAACCGCGCGCCCTGGTCACTGAACGGATCAGCCACGAATCGGTCAGCGGTCAGGCCTGGGCGTGCGACGTATCCATCCGCGAGTTGCACCCCGCCCAGGTAAAGCTCCCCCGCCACCCCGACCGGCACCGGGCGCAGCCACGTGTCAAGAACACGTGCTGTCGTGTTCGCCACCGGAACACCGATCGGGGTGCTGTCGGTGATGACGGCCGCCGTGCCATCGCCGGTGACCTCGGTCGAACCGTAGAAGTTGTGCAGCACTGCTTGGGGTGCGGCGGTTCGCATGGTGTTCGCGGTGCCCGCGGTGAGCGCTTCACCGGAAGAGATCCAAGACCGGATCGTTGCCAGCGCTGCGGGTGCGTCGTCATGGCGGACGAGGACATCGGCCAGACTGGGCACGGTCAGCAGGTGCGTGACGCCGTGTCGGGCGATCGTGTCGAGCAGGCCCGCTGGATCCTGCGCGGTTTCCGCGGGCACGACCACGATCCGGGCACCGGCGATCATCGGCCCGAACAACTCGGTCACAGCGTCGACGAAACCCACGCCGCTCTTCGAGAGCGTCACATCGCCTGGTTGGTAGTCCAGTACTCCCTGACCCCATGCCAGGCGGTTGACGAGTGCGCGATGCGTGAGGGCCACGCCCTTCGGGTTGCCCGTCGTTCCCGATGTGAAGATCACCACGGCAGCGTCGAGGTCGTTCAGCGGCCGGGACAACACGGGGGCGGTCTTCTGACCAGTGGCCAGATGCTGCTGAACTTCGGAGATGACCAGCACAGGTGCGGCGTTGTCGAGGATGTACTTGATGCGTTCCGCGGGGTATGCCGGATCGATCGGCACGTAAGCCGCCCCCGCGCGCAATACCGCGGCAAGTACCACGACCAAGTCCACCGAGCGCGTCATGGCGATCGCGACGCGGTCCCCGACACGCACGCCCTGCTCGATCAGGAGGTGGGCGAGAGCGTTGACCCGTGCGTCGAACTGGCCGTAGGTGAGTTCGACGCCGTCGGCGACGACCGCGACCGCGTCCGGATCGGCCGCGACCCGCTGGCGCACCAACGCATCCACCGTCACCGGCGCGACATCGAGCGTCTCGCCCTGCGCCCACGACGGATCAGCGGTGAATCCGGTGCTCAGGTCGTGCAGGGTCCGGCCAGGGTTCCCGTCGAGGACGGCGTTGAGGAATCGGCCGAACTGCTCGGCGTGCACGAGCGGATCGCTCGTGGCCGACCCAGCGGACAGCTCCAACCGGATTCCCGTCTCGGGGTGGCGGTAGATCGCGAGGTCGAGCGATCCGACCGGACCGGTGCTGATCGTCTCAGGGATCGCAACGACGTCACCCAAGCGCGGCATCGAGTCGAAAAGTCTGATGTTGATCGTCGGGAGCGTGAGGTACGAGGCCTGACCGCCCGGCCACAGACGCGCGATCTGGTGGTCTTCGACAGTCGCGTGGCGCCGGGAAGTCCTCAGCTGGTCTGCGACGATCTTGAGAACGTCTTCGAACGTGTGGTACGGGCTGATCTCGGTGACGACCGGAATCGCCCTCGAGATCGCGCTGGGCGTTTTCAGCGATTCACGATCGTCGCGCAACATCAGGGGAACCCGGACGGCTGCCCAGTCACGACCGTCGACCAGAGCGGTGTAGACGCCCCACAGCGCGATCAGGGAATCGGTCCAGGACACCCGAGCCGTGCGGGCGAACTGCTGAGCCTTCGAGTAGGTGTCGCCGGGTGTCGGGACGACGACCGGCTGACTCGAGGCCACGAAGACCCCGGACAAGCCTTCCGCGTCCTCGTGGCCGACGTACTCGATTCCGAGGACGGTGCTCCAGTACGCGACGTCTTCTTCGGCCCTGGAATCGTTGTGCCCGTTGATGTTCTCGAGGGTGCCGAACCAGCGGTCCGGGACCGGATCACCGGCCTGGAGCGCGGAGTAGACCTCGGCGACACGGCGGATGAACAGCGAAATGCTGTAGCCGTCGACGAGCAGGATGTTGGTGACCAGGATCCACGCCCAGGTGCCGTTCTCACGACGGACCAGGGTCGATGTCGTCGTCGGTTCCCCAACGGCACTGGCTGGTGCCGCGGCGAGTCGTCCGCGGGCCAGCACCCGGATCCGATCATCGCCATGGCCCGCGTCGACGATCTCCGTCGAGAGTGTCGTGGCGGTGTCGACGTACTGGAAAGGGACACCGTCGTCGTCGCCGAAACGCACCCGCAGTGCGTCGGTCTCCGCGAAAGCAGTGCTCACCGAGGACGCGAACACGGCCGGATCGACCGGGCCGTCCAGCCAGATCAACTGACCCGCGCTAAAAACCGAGGACTCGGGGGCGAGCTTCCGTGCCACCCAGTTGCCCCGCTGGCTCGCAGTCAACTCCACGCGATCAAAAGCCGTCAACGGAAGCAC
Source organism: Umezawaea sp. Da 62-37 (assembly GCF_032460545.1). Lineage (GTDB taxonomy): Bacteria > Actinomycetota > Actinomycetes > Mycobacteriales > Pseudonocardiaceae > Umezawaea. The sequence goes on along the minus strand of NZ_CP135965.1, from coordinate 10,044,975 downwards.
ACCCACTTCTCTACGCGGTCGTTTCGGTTGTGGGTGCCGCTCGTGGGCGCTCACGGCCCAAGGGCACGACTGACGGGGTACCGGCGACCGGATCGGGTACGACGAGGCAGCGGAGTCCGAAGACCTCGTGCACGAGGTCGGCGGTCACGATCTCGGCAGGCGGGCCTTCGGCGACGACATGGCCGTCCTTCATGGCGATCAGGTGGGTGGCGTAGCGGGCGGCGTGGTTCAGGTCGTGCAGCACGGCGACCAGGGTGTGGCCGACGTGGTGCAGGTCGGTGAACAGTTCCATCAGCTCGATCTGGTGGGTGATGTCGAGGAAGGTGGTCGGCTCGTCGAGCAGCATGATGCTCGTGTGCTGCGCGAGCGCCATGGCCACCCACACCCGCTGGCGCTGACCACCCGACAACTCGTCCACCAGGCGGCCGGACAGGTCGGTGACCGCGGTTTGGTCCATCGCCCGCAGCACGGCCTGCTCGTCGGCCTCGGTCCACTGCCGGATGAATCCCTGATGCGGATACCGACCCCTGGCCACCAGATCGCCCACGGTGATGCCGTCGGGGGCGATGGAGGTCTGCGGCAGCAGTCCGACCCGCCGCGCCACCTCCTTGGTCTTGAAGGAGTTGATGTCGGCGCCATCGAGGACGACCTGCCCCGCCGACGGTTTCAACAGCCGGGACAGGCCGCGCAGCAGGGTGGACTTGCCGCACGCGTTCGGACCCACGATCACCGTGAACGACTCGTCGGGGATCGCCACCGACAGCTCTCGGGAGATGACGCGCTTGTCGTAGCCGATCGTCGCCGACTCCACGTGGAGCCGTGAGCCGTTCGGGCGCGGAGTGGACGCGGGTGCGCCTGCCGCTGCCGCAAGACCGTCGACGGCACTGGTGTGGGTGCTCAAAGGCGTCTCCTAGCCTCGGTGATCAGCAGCCAGCCGAGGTACCCACCGCCGAGGATGACGGTGATGATGCCGACCGGCAACGGGGTTGGGGCGACGTGCTGGGCGATGTAGTCCGCCACCAGGCAGAGCAGCGCGCCGACCAGGGCCGCGGGAGCGAGGGTGATCCCCGCGCCGCGGGTCAACCGGCGTCCGATCTGCGGCGCGACCAGCGAGATGAACGCGATCGGGCCCGACGCGGCCGTGACCGTCGCCGTCAACGCCACCCCCAGCACGATCAGCCCGAGACGAGTCGCCGAGACCCGCACCCCCTGGGCCGCGGCCGCGTCGTCACCCAACTCCAGTTGCCGCATCGGCCTGCTCGACATCGCCGCCAGCAGCAGGAGCACGGCGATGCAGGCGCCACCGAAGGCGACCTGGCCCGAGGAGACGCCGTTGAGCGACCCGGCCCTCCACGCCGCGGCGGCCATCGCCTGGTCCAGCTCGGCTTTGAGGATCAGCCACACGTTGAGCGAGCCGAGCAGCGCCGAGATGCCGATGCCCACGATGATCAGGCGGAACCCCTGCACACCTCGCCGGTAGGCGAGCAGGTACACGGCGACGGCCGTCGCGATTCCGCCGATCAGGGCTCCGCCGACCAACTGCCAGTAGCTCCCGTTGACGAGCAGGAGCACGATCAGCGCCCCGGTGTAGGAGGCGTCGGTGAACCCGATGATGCCGGGGTCGGCGAGCGGATTGCGCAGCGTCGACTGGAAGATCGCGCCGCTCACCCCCAGCGCGGCGCCGAACACCAGCGCCGCGGCGACGCGGGGCAGCCGCCACTCGACCACGATGTCGTGGACGAGCCCGGTCGTCCCACCGGTCAGCGCGGAGACCACCTGTCCCGGACTGAGCTGGTACGAGCCGGTCATCAGCGCGAGCACGGCCATGCAGACGACCGCCAGCGCGAGGACCGCGCAGACGACGACCGAGCGCCGCTCGAACCGCACCGCGACCCCCCGACGCCGCAGCACCAGCACCCGCCGCCCGAAGTCCACGCGGCGCGTACCCGGCGACCAGGCCGTCCGGGAGGAGCCGGCGTGCGGATCGAATCCGCTGGGCGCGCTCACAGCCCGCTCGCTTTCTTCTGCCGCACCAGCGCGATGAGCACGGGGGCGCCGACGAAGGCGGTGACGACGCCCACGGGGATCTCGCCGGGCCGCATCACGACCCGGCCGAGGATGTCGGAGGCCAGGAGCAGGATCGGGGCCAGCAGCACGCTGTAGGCGATGATCCAGCGCTGGTGCGGGCCGACGATCCAGCGCGCGACGTGCGGGACCATCAGTCCGACGAAGCCGATCGGCCCTGCGATCGCGGTGGCGCCGCCCGCGAGCAGGGTCAGCGCGATGATCGCGAGGATCCGGGTGCGCACCAGCCGGACGCCCTGGGCGACGGCCAGTTCGTCGCCGAGGGCCATGGCGTTGAGCGGGCCCGACACCGCGAAGGCCAGGAGGAGCGCGATCGCGAAGAACGGCAGGGTCGGCCACAGCAGGTCGAGCGGGCGGCTCACGATCGAACCGGCGTTCCAGGATCGCATCGCGTCGAAGGCGTCCGGGTTGGTCAGTTCGAGTGCCGAACCGGCACCGCCGAGCACCAGGCTGACGCAGACCCCGGCGAGGACCGTCATCACCGGCGACTGGCCGCGGCGGGTCGACCCGAGGGCGAGCACCACGAGTGTGACGATCAGCGCTCCGGCGAAGGCGAACCACATGTAGCTCTGGATGTCGCGGACTCCGAGCAGCCCCACCGCGACCGTCACCGCGAAGGAGGCGCCCGCGTTCACCCCGAGGATGCCCGGATCGGCCAGCGGGTTGCGGATCAACGCCTGGATCAACGCCCCGGCGACCCCCAGCGCCATGCCCACGACCAGTCCGACGACGGTGCGCGGCAGCCGGAAGTCCCGGATCGCGAACTGGTCGATGTCGTTCGACGGGTGGAACAGGGCATCCCACACCGCGGTGGGCGGGATGGCCGTCGATCCGATCATCATGCTCGCCACCAGCAACCCCAGGAGCACGGTGAGCGCGACGACCAGGCCGATCAGACGACGACGCGGTCCGGACACCGACTTGGTGCCCGGACCGGCGGATCGACGCAGCGCGAGATCGGTCACTTCTTGGCGGGGAGGGTCGCCAGTGCGGTGTCGAGTGAGTCGAGGTACCGCAGAACCGAGCCGTAGGAGTTGTTGCCGGGGCAGAAGACCCCGAGCGCGTGACCGGACTGCACGGTGGGAAGCGCCTTCCAGGTGTTGGTCTCGACCACCGGGGTGAAGACCTCCGTCGGCTTCCCCTTGGCGTCGGCGGGATACGTGATCACGTCGTACTTGGACAGCTCTGCGAGCTGCTCGAAGGGCAGGTTCGCGTAGGCCAAGGGGTCGGCGCCTGCTTCCGCCTTGGGGAAGTTCAGGCCGATGTCGTCCTGGGCGATCTCGACGCACCCGATGTCCCCGATGACGAACGTGCCGGGATCGGAGCTCGTGTAGCGGTCGAGGTTGACGAACTTGGTGTTCTGGATGGCGTCCGAGTACGTCTGCTTCATCTTGGCGACGCGACCCTCGAAGTCCGCCTTCTGCTGGCCGAGCGCGTCCTTCACGTTGCCGGCCTCCGCGATCGCCTCGGCGAGCGCCTTCCACTCGGTGTCGAGCCCCCAGAAGACCGTCGGGGCGATCGACCCGAGTTGTTCCTCCATCTTCTCGAACTCGGCATCGGGAATCTGGACCAGGATGAGGTCCGGTTTGAGGCTGGCGACCTTTTCCAGGTCCACCTCCTCACCGAGGTTCGTGGCCTTCTCGAACGTCGCGCGCTGCTCCTCCGGCAACAAGCTGAGTTCGGACTCGGCCACCCCGGTGACGCCCACCGGCTTGCCACCCATGTCGATGAACGGCAGGTCCGTGTTGCCGATCGTGACGACCCGCTGCGGGGCGGTGGGGACCTTGATGTCGCCGTTGCCGCCCTTGACGGTGCGGGTCTCGTCGGACTCGCCGGCAGCGCTGTCGCCGCTGTTGTCGGCGCTGCCGCAGGCCGTGAGGACGAGTGCGACGCTCAGGATCGCTGCGGCCAGGGCCGCACCGCGCCGTCTCGGGGATGTCGTGGTCATGGGTGTGCTCTTCCTCTTCTTCTTCATCTGGGCACAGGAGGTCGGTGGTTGCCGGTGTTGAAGACTTCGTCGATCAGCAGCGCTCGCGGTTCCAGCCGGTGACGACACCGCGATCCACGCCGATGCCGTGCCTGACGAAGTCCACGTCCAGCTCACCCGCCTCGGGGTCCCGGCGACGCACCGTGCAGACCTTCGACAGGGGCCTCGGTTTCCTCGGCAGGTCCACCACCCGCACGACTTCGACCTCCCGCAGGGCCAGGGGGTGCGCCGTGGGACGGCGTGAGGTCTTCGACATGCCGAGTGCGGGCCTTTCCGATCTTCTTCCGGGCTGATGAGGCCGCGCTCCATCGACGCGGGCCTTTAGGTCATATTAGGTAACCCTTACCTTAAAAGCCAGCGCTGGACACCAGCTGCCCGCCTCGGCTTCCGAGAGCACGCGCCGTGGACGAGGTGCGGCAGGAATCGTTCGCCAGGGGGTTCCGGTCCAGCCGCCGAAGCTTTCGTCGGACGCGATCGCGACGGGGGCTTTCCCTTCACGTCCGGTCAACAGAACCGAAGGAGCCCGCCACCGAACCAGCGCGCCGAGGGCTTCACCTCACGCGGCCGGAAACCTGACCTTCCGCCCCTGGCACCGGCTCCGCGAGGTCGTTGCCCAGGGCGATGATGCGGTTGTCGGCGTCGACGTGCACGACCTTGGGCTGGTAGCCGGCCAGTTCGGACTCCTCGGCCAGCACGAAGGACATGATGATCACCAGATCGCCGGGGTGGACGAGATGTGCCGCCGCGCCGTTGATGCAGATCTGGCCACCTCCCGCGGGCCCGATGATGATGTAGGTCTCGAGACGGGCCCCGTTGGTGATGTCGACGACCTGGACCTTCTCACCTTCGGCCAAGCCCGCGGCACGCGCGAGGTCTTCATCGAGCGTCAGCGAACCCACGTAGTGCAAGTCGGCCTGGGTGACGGTGGCGCGGTGGATCTTTCCGCCCAGGAGTTGGCGAAGCATGTCCGGCTCCTCTATGAGTTGTGCGGGGTGGGTTCCGCGGGATCAGTCGATGGTGTTCAGGCCGTCCTGCTACGCAAGGGCGGTGCCGGCGGCCTTGCCGGTGTCGTGCGCCTCGTACCGGGAAATGTGGTCCCGCAACGACTTCGGGCGGATGTCGGCCCAGTGCTCGTCGATCCAGTCGAGCACTTCCCGACGCGGCCTGCCGCCGGGCTCGCCGTACGCGATGCTCCAACCGGTCGGCACCGGCTTGAACATCGGCCACACCGAGTACTGCTCCTCGCGGTTGATCAGCGCGTAGAAGGAACCGTTGTCGTCGTCGAACGGGTTCTGGGCCATGGGTGCTGCTCCTCGTCGTTCCTATCGGGGGTCGGTCCGGACCGCGGCAGGCGATCGCCGCCCGGTGGCGGGGTGATCGGGCTGCTCGTCGGTGATCGCACGCGGGATGTCGGCGGCGCGGACCGCGAGGTCGGACAGCGGCGACGAGGACGACCCGTCACTGCTCGGCCCAAGCCTGCCGCGGGTCCGCGGGACGGAACCCGGTGGCATCGACCTCGCCGCCGGCAGGACCTCCCGATCCGAGACGACGGTCACCGCCCTCGATCAACTCATCCCTCGTCATCCGGTGATGGCCCCTTTTGCCACAGGTCACGATCGAACGGCGCGATGACCGGTCATCCCTCGTCGAGGGATGACCGTAGCACCAACAACTTAGGTAAGCCTAACTTCAGTTGGCGTACGCCGCAAGCCACCACGACCCACCTCCGAGGAGATCATCGGCGGCCCAAACCCGTATCGAGGCACGCGGGCCGCCCGGCGACTCAGGCGAGCGAGCCCGCACGTCGCCCGATCACCATTCCCGCGGTCAGGCCGGCACCCGTCGGGTAGTTCGCGCTGAAGAGCCCCCCGAGCGTCTCACCGCACGCGAAGAGTCCGGGGATGGGCTCACCCGACCGATCGAGCACCCGGCCGTCAACGTCACCGCGAAGGCCACCGAAGGTGAAACTGATCCCGCAAGTCACCGGGTACGCGTAGAACGGCGACGCCTCGACCGCCGATGCCCAATTGCTCTTGACGGGCTCCACCGCCGCGCTGCGGCCGTCCTTGATCGACGGATCGAGCGGACGGCTGGTGTCGATCGACGAGTTGAACTCCCGAACCGTCCGCACGAACCCGGCGACATCGACGTCCATGGCCGCGGCGAGCTCTTCGAGGCTGTCGGCGACAACCGGGACGATCCCCGGCATCTCGTACTCGTACGCCGCCAGCATCGGGCGCGACTTCGCGTCGAACACCTGGAACGCCACCGAACCCGGCTGTTCGAGGATCACCTTGCCGTACTTCGCGTACGTGTAGTTGCGGAAGTCCGCGCCTTCGTCGAAGAACCGTTGCCCCAGCCGGTTGACAACGATGCCGAACGGATAGCCGTACCGGCTGAGCCGGTTCGTCAAGGCACGGTTGCTCTCGTTCTCGGGAAACGACGCGTCCCACGGAACACTGTGGCAGGTCGACCAGTCACCTCCACGATCCGCGCCCACCTCCAGGGCCGCGTGGATCAGGTCACCGGTGTTGTACGGCGTGCCACGCACCTTCGCGTGCTGCCAGCCGTCCCCCAGGTAGCGCTGACGCCATTCCGCGTTCGCCTCGAAACCGCCGCTGGCGATCACCACCGACTCGGCCCGAAGCTCCTGATCGCCCATCCGGACGCCGACGACCGAACCACCACCGGTCATCAGTTCCGTGACCGGGCAGCCGTAGCGCACCTCGACTCCGAGTCGTGACGCGACGCGCTCGTGGGCCGACATCAGCCCGGGTCCGCCATCGACGTTGCACACGTGCGATCCACCCCAGAACACGAAGGTCCCGTCGGGGCCCTCGTGAGCCTGCCGGTCGTACATCAGCCGGAATCGCAGCCCCAACGCGTGCAGCCAGCGGACAGCGTCACGCGAGCCCTCGACGACAGCCTCGGCAAGCTCCTTGTCCCCCCGCCCTCCGGTGACCCGCTCCAGATCGGCCAGGAACTCCGCCGCCGGATACGGCGGGACCTCGGTACGCGCGTGACGCTCATCGGGCTCGAGGACCTCGAGCAGGTCGCCGAGCCCGTCGTGCACCATCCGGGTCGAACCCAGGGTGTAGTAGCTGTTCCCACCGGCATGCGCCCGCGGCGCCTTCTCCAGCAGCACTACACGTCGCCCACGCTCGGCCGCCGCGTGAGCCGCGCAGTAACCGGCGTTTCCCCCGCCCACCACGACAACCTCTGGATCCCGCATGTCCACCTCCCACCGACAACCCGACCGGCCGGCATCGACCGCGGTCAGGCTGAGCGGCGGCACCATCCACGTGCGCCGCGGCCAGTCCTCGATCCGCCGCTCGGCCTGCAGCTGCGGAGCTTAGCCTTGCCTAAGTTGAGTATTCGTGTGTTCTGGATCACCGCCCCGCGCTGTCGTGGCAGTGCGCGAGCCCTGTCGGGCCGGGGGACGCGGCGGCGTCGAGCGGCAGTAACGCCGGATGATGTCGCCATGCGCGGGGAAGCGCGCTGTGAGCTCGTCGGACACACCGAGGGTCATGTCCGCGTAGTCGAATCCGGGCGCCACGGCTTCACTGATCAGAGCGTGATCTCCGGTGGTCAACTCGGAAGCCTTCCAGGTGCCGCCCGGCACAGCGATGGTGAGGAGTTGCCCTTGGTCCGGGTCCTGACCGAGGACAGCGGTGCTGTACCGCCCATCCGGGTCGAGCAGGTGGTACGTGACCGGCTCGCCGTGGTGGTGGAAGTGCAGGATGTCGGACCGGTTCAGATGCCAGTGCCCGACGGGCGACCCGTGGGTGAGCAAGTAGTGGATCGAGGTCAGCGTGTAGCGCTCGCCCGCGGGCGTGGGCGTTCGAGGACGGTGATCCGCTTGGAAGGTCCGACGGAAGTACCCGCCCTCCACGTGAGCTTCCAGGCCGAGGACGTCGATCCAGTCTTGTGCGGTGCGCACGGCGTTCTCCCGTGATCATGGAATTCGATCGCCCGGATTGCCATCCGACCGACGACGGTGATGATAACCAGGAGACGACTGCGATCCGATATCCCCTGAATGCGCGGCCAGGCCCGGTATAAGGACTGCCACCACCACAGGACCGAGCAACGGCCACGCCACCCGGACGATTCGCGAGGTGGGCACTCCGCGGTCCACCAGGTCGACAACGTCTGCTCGATGGCGTTCTCCGCTGGCGAGTACTTCCTCTCCCCCGTTCCCGTGTTGCCTCGACTCATCCACGAAATCCCCCGGCAGCCGCACCCCGGACAGCATTCCGATCGATAACGAGGGATGCGTCTCATCCTTCCGTGTTCGGACTTCACTCAATGAGGTTTTGAGCCAGGACGCGGCCGTTTCCGCCTTGTCGGGCCTCTGGATCGAATGCTTCGATCCGCCAGGAATGCGGTGTCCCGAAGAATGATCCGGACCCGTGCGCCGCAGCCGAGCCAGCGACAACGCACAGAATTGCGAGTTCACCACAGTGACCATTCGACGTCCGGGTCGCCCCGAGCCGCGGGTCGTGGACGGCCTTGTCTCCTTCGCCGCGACCACGGTCGACATCACCGCTGCCCCCGAGGACGGGCCTCATCTGCTGTACCGCGCGGCCCGGCGCCTGTGCGATGCCGCCGGGCCGCACGCCGTCCTCGGCCAGGACGCGGGCGAACTGACCGCATGCCTCGAACCCGGTCTGCACGCCCGGATGTTCGTCTCCACCGAGATGCGCCGCGATGTCGCCGAAACGTCCCTGCTGCGGTTGAGCCTGCGGATGTCCGGCACCGCACCGACCGCTTCCCTGGGCCGATGGGCGCAGGTCTGGCACCGCCAGCCCCTCTCCCCGCAGGAGGTCGAACGGGTGGCGAACGAACTGCCGCTGATGAGCGCGGTCGTCGACCGCCTCCGCGACGGCAAACCGCTCGCGGGCTTCGCGGTGGTGGTGACCGGTCACTTCCTGACCGACCTCGTCCACCTCGTGCGCTGCCTCGCCGAACTGGGAGCCCCCTTGGACGCCATGACGGTCCTGCGCAAGGACTACGCCTACCAGTGGCGACACCGCGTCCACGGCTACCTCGACGAGTTGGGCGTGCGCGTCCGGGACTCCACGGATCCCGACGCTGTTCTCGCGCACACCGCTCGGGCCCGCCGACTGGGCCTGCGCTGCCTCGCCCTGGACGACGGCGGCTACGTGGCACCCGCGCTGCTGCGCCAGGTCGCTCACGAGGACACCCCGCAGCACGCCGAGGCCGGTGTCTGGGCGGGGGTGGTGGAGCAGACCATGTCCGGGATCTACCAGCTCCGGGGTCGCGAACGGGAGTTGCCGTTCCCGGTGTTCTCCGTGGCCCAGTCACGGGTCAAGGGGCGCATCGAGTCGTACTGGATCGCCGAGAAGGCGGTGTCCACGGCCTTGGACCTGCTGCCGACCCTGAAGATCGAGGGTCAGCCCGCCCTGGTCATCGGCTACGGCAACGTGGGGGCCCAGATCGCCGCGCTCCTGAGCCAGCGGCGCATGCGCGTCGCGGTCCACGACGCCGACATCCTCCGCCTCATCGACGCGCACGAGAGCGGCTACACCACCGCCCGCGATCTCGATGTGCTCCTCGCCCGGCACACTCCCCTGCTCGTCTTCGGGGCCACCGGTCGCACCAGCATGTCCACCCGCGAGTTCGAAACCCTCACGCGTCCCACCTACCTCGCCAGCGTCAGCAGCCGCGACATCGAGTTCGACCTCCCCGCTCTCGCGGCACTCGCGTCCAAGGAAACCCCAAGCCGCGCCACGCACCTGCCCTCCGGCACCCACCGCCTGCCGAGGGGCGTGGACGTCACGGTCCTGGCGGGAGGTATGCCCGTGAACTTCCACGAAACCGACAGCATCAGCAACCTCCACTCCGACCTCGTGTACGCGGGCGTGCTCACCGGCGCCTGCGCCATCGCCACCCGCCCCGCCCCCGCCGGACTGGACCCCGTCTGGGCCGACACCGTCCTGGAGGAATCCGGGCTCCTCCAGGACTACTACGAGCGCTACGGCCCTGCGCCCACCGGCAACCCCGTCCACGCAGGTTGACGGCACGAGCGGGACAAGTGCCCGCCTGTGCACGCGACGGGACTGGCTCGACAAGGCCGCGGTCGCCGCACCGGGCATCACCGTCCGGACGCGATCGGTGATGACACCGGACATCCCCGAACTCATCAACGATTCGGCGCACGCCCGGGGCCCGACGAGGAGCAGCGCGTCGCCGACAAAGCGCTGCCCCCGGTCGGTCACCTCGCCGCCGTGACGGTTACCTAGGCCGGGGCGGTGTTGAAGACCAGGCCCGCGCTCTTGAGCGAGGTGCTGCCGGTCGTGTCGCGCGTCACGACCTTCACCCGGTACTGGCCGTCGGGGACCAGCCCGGTCAGGGTCACCTGCTTGTCCACCGGCGTGGCCACCACGGTGTCGTTGATGTAGACCTGGTAGTAGGCGGTCGGGAACCACCAGCGGTTGGCCTGCCACGTCAGCGTCGCCGTGGTCCCCGTGGCCGCGGTGACCACCAGGTCGGTGGGCCGCAGCGGCCGGTCGGCGTTCAGGCCGAAGGACTGGACGGACCCCAACAGGACCGAGTCACCCGTGCTAGGGGTGCACTGGGCGTCGACCTGCGGCAGCGGCGAGCCATCGGAGGCCTTGGGGCGCAACGACATCGACACGGCGCCGAGGCGGATCTGGTAGGTGCCCGCGGTGTTGAGGTGGAGCGGTGCCAGCCCGCCTGCCGCGTGCAGCCACGACGTGTCCTGCGTGGCCGCGAACTTCAGGTTGCCCTGGACCTGCTTCGTGGCCGGGCCGACAGCCGAGGCCTGGACGACCGCGGTGCTGTCGCCGTCGACCCGCCCGCTCACCAGGCTGGCGATGTCCAGGTCCAGGTCGACGTAGGAGTACTGCGAGTAGGACACGCCGTTGGTGCCGACGTCGTCGGGCAGGCCCCCGCCGAAGTGGACGCCGACCGGCACGCTCCGCCCGGTCGAGGTGACGCAGGTGTAGGAGCTGACCACGTCGACACCCGCGGCGGCCGCGGTACCCGCGGCGACGCCGGACAGCGCCAGCGCGGCAGCCACGACCAAAGCAGCACGAGCAGGAATCATCATCGTTTCCCCTTCGTTTCCTCGCCCGGCCCCAGTGTGGCCGTGCCGAGCGGGGACGCGAAACCATCAACCGGCGTAAGGGTCACGGCGTGTACCGCGGTCATCGCGGTGCTGGACGTGGCGGTGACCAGCCATGGCCACCACACCGAACGGCACCGCCAGCAGCACCCGAGGTCCGTCTCATGACGCTTTAACCTTGGCCTCAGGTTGATCGGGGACAGTGAGCGGCAAAAGGATCGACTGGAGGAGGCGGGCCCGCGTGCTGATCATGATCGCGGATGACGAGGCGGCCATCCGCGAGTCGCTGGAGCGGGTGCTCCAGGTCGAGGGTTACGACACCAGCACCGTCGCCAACGGTCTCGCCGTGCTCGACGGGGTCGGTGGCGACGCGCCGGATCTGCTGATCCTCGACGTGATGATGCCCCGCCTCGGTGGGTTGGAGACCTGCCGGCGGTTGCGGGCGGCGGGTCGGGATCTGCCGGTGCTGATGCTGACCGCCCGTGATCAGGTCTCCGACCGGGTCGCGGGGCTGGACGCGGGCGCCGACGACTACCTGCCCAAGCCGTTCGCCATCGAGGAATTGCTGGCACGGGTCCGGGCCCTGCTGCGCCGCCGGACGCCGGGCGACGACGAGTCGCAGATCCTGACGTTCGCCGACGTCCGGGTCGATCCCGACAGGTTCGAGGCGTGGCGGGGCGGGCGGCCGCTCCGCCTGACCCGGACCGAGTTCTCCCTGCTGGAGGTCCTCGTGGGCAACGCGACCCGTGTGCTGACCCGAGGCGTGCTGTTCGAGGCGATCTGGGGCTTCGACATGAGCGTCACCGCCAACAACCTCCAGGTGTACGTGAGCTACCTGCGCCGCAAGCTGGAGGCCGGGGGTGAGCCGCGATTGATCTACACGCTGCGCGGCTTGGGGTACACGTTGCGGGAGACTCCTCCGTGAGCGGGCCCGCCGGCCGGGGCTCGCGCCGGCTGACCCGGTGGTGGCGCCGGCAGTCCCTGCGGACCAGGGTGACCGTGATCGCGGCGACGGCCATCGCGGTCAGCGTGTTCGCGGCCTTCCAGGTGGCCAGCGAGCTACTGGAGTGGGAGTTGCGGAACACCGCGGAGGATCAGCTGCGCGTCGACTCCCGTGTCCTGGCGACGAACGCGGAGCGCGCCGGTCTGGTGCGGCTCGAGCTACCGCCGTATCCCGGATCCGGTCGGCTGGTGCGGGTCATCCTGCGCGACGGCTCGATCCGGACGCCGGACGGCCAACCCGCGCTGCCCCCGGTCAGCGAGCACGCCGGGCTTGTGGCGCAGGGCGCGTCGGCCGACCTGATGGAGTCGGGGGACAGCGACGACGACGGTTACCTCGTCTACACGCTGCGGGCGGGCGACGGCGCTGTCCAGGTGGCCCGCGTCGCCGACGACAGCCCGATCAACGAGTTCGGGTTCGGCATGCTGCTGATCGGGCTGTTCTGCGTGGTCGGCGGCGCCCTTGTCGGGCGGGCCGTGGCGCGGACCGGGCTGGCGCCGATCGACCGGCTGACCGCCGCCGCGGTCCGGGTCGCGCACACCCGTGATCTCGACGCCGACATCCCGGACGAGGGCGGTGGGGAGATCCGGCGGTTGATCCGGTCGATCAACGACATGCTCGCCGCGCTCCGGGACTCCCGGCGGGCCCAGCGGCTGCTCGCCGAGGACGCCGCCCACGAGCTCAAGACCCCGCTCACCAGCCTGCGCCTCAACATCGAGCTGCTGATCCGGCTCGACCGGCGCGGCACCCTGGACAGCGCACTGCCCGCGGAGAGCCGGACCCGGCTGCTCAACGACCTCGGCGCCCAGATGGCCGAGTTGAGCACCCTTGCCGCCGAGCTGACCGACTTGGCGCGCGGTGACGTCAGCGACGAGAGCGCCGAACTGCTCGACCTCGCCGACGTGGTGGTGGCCGCCGCGATCCAGGCGCGTTCCCGCGTGCCCGACATCGAGGTCGCGCTCGACGTGACCTCCGTGTGGGTGAGCGGGCGTCCCGCCGCGCTCCAACGGGCGGTGCTCAACCTCATCGACAACGCGGGCAAGTGGTCCCCCGCGGACCAGCCGATCCAGGTCCGGCTCCGCGCCGGGGGCGCGTCGGCGGTGCTCGAGGTCGATGACGCCGGGCCGGGCATCGACGCCGCTGACGTACCGCGGGTGTTCGACCGGTTCTACCGCGCCGACAGTGCCCGTGCATTGCCGGGATCCGGGCTGGGGCTGTCGATCGTGCAGCGGGTCGTCGACGCCCACGGCGGCCGGGCCACCGTCACCCGCTCCGCACGCGGTGGCGCGCTGCTCCGGGTCGACCTTCCGGCCGCCCCGATCGCGCGGCTCACCGCCGGGGAGGACACCGCGGTGCGCTGACCCCAGCCCCGACCACACGGCGGCGACCATCGGGCCGGGAAAAGATCCGGGACGGGTCTGGGTCCCCGTCCCGGATCTGGTCCGTGCCGCCGCGCTCATCGTTGCAGCGCGGGCTCCTCATCGTCCACAAGCGACTGTCGACCGTCCGGCAGCTCCACCGGTCGGGACAGCCTGCTCGGCCACCACATCCGCCTGCCGATCAGCAGGGTGAGGGCGGGCACCAGGACCGACCGCACCAGCAGGGCGTCGAGCAGCACGCCGAAGGCGACCAGGAACCCGACCTCTACCAGCATCACCAGCGGGAGCGTGGCGAGGACCGCGAACGTGGCCGCCAGGACCAGGCCTGCCGAGGTGATGACGCCACCGGTGGCGGAGAGGGCTTTGAACATGCCCTCTCTCGTGCCCAGACGCACGGTCTCCTCCCTGGCCCGGCTGACCAGGAAGATGTTGTAGTCGACGCCGAGCGCCACCAGGAACAGGAACGCCAGCAGCGGCACCGAGTAGTCGACGCCCTCGAACCCGAGGATCGTGTCGAAGACGAACACGCTGCCGCCGAAGGCCGCCGCGAACGAGACGACCACGGTGGCCATCAGGACCAGCGGGGCGACGACCGCTCGGAGCAGCAGCCCGAGGACGAGCAGGACGACGGCGAGCACCAACGGGATCACCAGTTTCTCGTCGCGGCTGGTGGTCACCTCGGTGTCGAGGTTCTCCGCGCTCGGCCCGCCGACGATCGCCTCCGCCCCGCCCACCGCGTGCACGGCGGCGCGCACCCGCTTGATCGTGTCGTACTCCGCGACGGTGTCCGGCGCGTCCGTCGGGAACACGGAGATGTCGGCCCAGCCACCGCTGGTCTCACCCGGAATGGCCACTGCCACACCGCGGGTGCCCTTGACGATGTCGAGCACCCGCTCCTGGTGCGCAGGCCGCGTGAAGATCGTCATCGGCTGGCCGCCGAGCTCCGGGAAGTGCTGGCGGAGAACGGTGAAGCCGGTGACCGACTCCGGCGCGGACAGGAACTGGTCCTGCTCCCGCAGGGCGCCGGTGTTGCTCACCAGGCCGATGGCGAGCACGCCGAGGATTCCGAGCGAGCTGAGCGTCGCGACCCACCGGCGGCGGCTGATGGCGGCGCCGAGCCGTCCCCACAGTCCCGGCTTCTCCTGCACGACCGTGTTGAACCGCGGGATGGCCGGCCAGAAGATCCGCCTGCCGAGCACCACCAGCATCGCCGGGAACAGCGTCAGCATGGCCACCAGCGCGCACAGGACGCCGGCCGCGCCGATCGGGCCCAACCCGCTGGTGCTGTTCAGGTCCGCGACGAGCAAGCAGAGCAGGCCGGCGATCACGGTGGCCGCGGACGCGACGATGGCAGGCGCCGCGCCGCGCAGCGCGTGGACCATCGCGACCCGGACGTTCTCGTGGTGGTGCAGCGCTTCCCGGTACCGGGCGATGAGCAACAGCGCGTAGTCCGTGCCGACGCCGAACACCAGGATCGTCAGCAGCGCCGAGTTCTGGTCGTTGATCACGATGCCGAAGCCCTTGACGAGCAGGTAGACGGTCGCCATCGAGGTCAGCGCGGCCGCGCCCACGGCCACGAGCGGGATGAGCCACAACACCGGGCTGCGGTAGGTGAGGATGAGCAGGAGCGCGACCACGAGGACGGTGGTGAGGAGGACCTGCAGGTCGATGCCGTCGAAGACGGCGTCCAGGTCGCCGTCGATCGCGGCCGGGCCGGTCACGTCGAGTTCCAAGCCTGCGGGGCGATCCTTCCCGGCGTCGCGCAACGGGCCGACGACGGCCTCCGGTGCGCCGTAGGTCGTGCTCACGTCGAGGGTGAACATCATCGCCTTGCCGTCGGTGGAGGGCCTCGTCCGCGGGCCCTCGTCGTCCTCCCCTGCCGGGACCACCACCTTCGGCGGGTACCGCTTGGCAAGGGTGTCGTAGTGGCGCTCGACCGTCGCGCGGTCGGCGTCGGTCAAACCGCCGGCGCGGTGGTACACGAAGACGAACGTGTTGTCCTCCCCGCCGGGGAGGCTGTCCTCCAGCACCGCGACCTTTGTGGACTCGGCGTTGGCGGGCAGGGTGTCCGCGGCGCTGTCGGTGGTGACCGAACTCAACTTTCCGCTCAACGGCACCATGACCACCGCCAGCGCCATCCACAAGCCGATCAACAACCACGGCACCCACCGGCCTGCCAACCGACCGGGGGGCGCTTCCCCGGACGGCGCTGCGTTGACTGCCATCACTAGCCTCCTGCATACGGGTCGCATCGCTTGTCTGACGCCGACTTCCTACCGAGCGAACCTGAGACGACCGTTAAAACGGCGCTCAGGCCGGTTGACCGAACCAGGTGCCGCACGCACCGGCGCTCCGGGAGAAGTACCGTGGTACCAACGCTTTCCCGCGAATGACCACCGTAGTAGGACGAAACGGGAGGGAATCCGGCCTAGCGTTCAGGCCATGACGAAACCTGATAGTCCACTGCGGAGGTTCGGGGCGGCCACCACGGCGCTGGCGACGGCGCTCGCCGCCGTCGCCGCCTGCGGGTCGGACGCCGGCAACAGCGCGGCACCCGCCGCGGCCGGCTCGCACAACGCGCACACGGGCGAGTCATCGGCTCCACCGCAGCCGCTGCGCGCAGGCGAGCGGTTCGCCGACCTGAAGATGGCCGAGGCCTACACGCCCGCACCGCCGGAGGGCGGCGGCACGGACGAGTACCGGTGCCAGGTCGTCGATCCGGGCCTGACCAAGGCGGAGTTCCTGACCGGGACCCAGGTCATGCCGGAGAACACCGCACTCGCACACCACGCCATCGTGTACGCGGTGCCGCCAAGCGGCGCTGCCCTCGTGCGCGCGCAGGACGCGAAGACCCCCGGCCTCGGCTGGCAGTGCTTCGGCGGGACCGGCGTGGTCGGCGCCGATGTGGAGAGCGAGGACGAGAGCGCCGACCCGGGCGCGACGTGGGTGGACACCTGGGCGCCGGGCGCCACGGAGACGCTGTACACCCAGGACGCCGGCTTCAAGCTGGAGCCGGGCAGCCTGCTCATCCTCCAGATGCACTACAACCTGCTCGCGACCGACGGCAAGCCTGCCGGGTCGGACCGCTCCGCGGTACGGGTGAGGCTGACCGACGGCACGCCGCAGACCAGGGAACTCGACACGTTCCCGCTCGACGCGCCGACCGAGCTGCCCTGCACCGCCGATGAGTCGGGTCCGCTCTGCGACCGGGCGGCCTCGATCGCGGACGTGACGAAGCGGTTCGGGTCGGAGGTCGGCGAAACCGCGGACCGTCAGGTGGAGGAGTGCGACCAGGGCGCGCCGAAGCCCGGTGACACCCAGACCTGCGACCACGAGGTGCCGGAGCCGATGACGCTGTTCGCCGGTTTCGGCCACATGCACCTGCTCGGGCGCGCCATCAAGGTCGAACTCAATCCGGGCACGCCGAACGCCGTGGTCGTGCTGGACGTGCCGCAGTTCGACTTCGACAACCAGCGGCTGGTGAAGCTGCCGTCGCCGGTGGACATCGGCCCCGGCGACACGCTGCGGGTGACGTGCACGCACGACGCGGGGCTGCGCAAACTGCTGCCGCAGCTGAGCAAGCTGCCGCCGCGCTACGTGGTGTGGGGCGACGGCACCAGCGACGAGATGTGCACGGGCATCATGACGGTCTCCCCCCGCCGGTCCTGACGAAGCCGTCGGACGTGTGTGAACCCACTGACGTCAACAAGCCGAAAAACACCACTGTTCGCGCTCAGGAGGCACCGTCTTGCCGGACCCAACACGCCGCACGGTCGTCTGCGGCCTGCTAGCCGGTCTGGTCGCACCGGCTTTCCTGGCCGCCTGCTCCTCCGGGACACCCGCCGCCAACCCACCCGCCGGAGGATCCTCCGGCTCCGGTGGCACACCGTTGGCCAAGCTGGCCGACGTCCCGGTCGGCAGCGGGACGATCGTGGACGGACCGTCAGGCAAAGTCCTGATCGTCCGGCCATCGGAGAACCAGGTCACAGGGCTCAACCCGGTCTGCCCGCACGCGGGCGTCACCGTCTCCGAACCGGCGGGCGGCACCATCACCTGCCCCGGCCACGGCAGCGCCTTCGACGCCGCGACCGGCGACAGGAAGAAAGGGCCTGCGACCACCGGCCTGACCCCGATCCCGGTGAAGATCAGCGGCGACTCGGTCGTGACCGCCTAGAAAAATGTGTCGGACGGCCCGCCGGAACTCGGCGGGCCGTTCGACCCAAGGACAGTGGCCGCACTGGTCGATCAGCACGACATCACCGTTCAGGAAGGGCCTGGCCAGCGCCCTTTAACCGGCCGTGCACCCGTCAGACGGTCGCGCCCTTGGCGGACCGCTAAACCGGCCGGGTGAGTCTCAGGTCGTAGGCGAGGATGACGGCCTGGATCCGGTCCCGTGCGCCGACCTTGGCGAGGACCCGCCCGACGTGGGTCTTCACCGTCGACTCCGACAGCGTGAACCGTCGCGCGATCTCGCCGTTGGTGAGGCCGTGGCCGATGGCGACGAGGATCTGGCGCTCGCGGCCGGTCAGGGAGTCCAGCCGGGGATCCTCCCCCACGGGCCCGCAGAGGTCATCGCCGAGCCGGTCGACGAACGCGTCGAGCAGCCGCCGAGTCAGCGCCGGCGCGATCACCGCGTCCCCGGCGGCGACGGCCCGGATGCCGGCAAGCAGCTCCTCCGGGCGGATGTCCTTCAGCAGGAAACCGCTCGCCCCGGCCCGCAGCACGGCGAGCGCGTACCGGTCCACGTCGAACGCCGTCAGCACCAGGATCCGCGAACGCCCACCGGCGGCGACGACGCGCCGGGTGGCCTCGACCCCGTCGACGTCCGGCATGCGGATGTCCATCAGCACCACGTCGGGACGCAGCTCGGTGACGCACCGAACAGCCTCGGCGCCGTTCTCGGCCTCACCGACGATCTCGGTGTCGGGGGTGCTCTCCAGCAGCATGCGGAACCCCAAGCGCTGCAGCGGCTGGGCTTCCACCACGAGCACGGAGATCATGAACGGCTGCCTTTCAAGGTGACGTAAACGGTCCAGCCGCCGTCCGACGCGGGGCCGGCGCTGACCGTGCCGCCGTAGAGCCCGGCGCGTCCAGCCATGCTGGCGAGGCCGAGACCCGCGCCGCCCGGCGACGCCTACTTCATACCGAGCGAAGCTGAGACGACTGTTAAAGCGGCGCTCTGGCAGGCGTGCTCAAGGGCGTGGGTCAGGCCTCAAGCACGATGCGGAAGGCGGCCAGTTGCCCGCCGAGGCCAGCCGGTCGGGGCTGCCGGATCGCAATCACTGCAACAGCCGATGTCGCAGCGCCTGGCGACCCCGCGACATCGCGGTCCACTTCGGCGACATCGCCCCCGACACCATGTACGGACAGCACTCCCGCGATGGGCCGACAACGGACTCGTCCACAAGATCGGCCCTGGCCTCCACGCCGCCACAACATGGCCGCCCACGCACTTGCAGAAGCAGCGAAATCGTCAACCACCCTGCCTTGGGCGATTGTCACCAACTTTGGACACTCGCATAGCATGACGGCGTGACTATGGCTCGAACATCCACCCCTCCGCCGCCTCTCGCCCCCGATGCCCTGCGCGTCGTCGCCCTGGGAGGCCTCGGGGAAATCGGTCGGAACATGACCGTGTTCGAGTACGACGGCAAGCTCCTCGTCGTCGACTGCGGGGTGCTGTTCCCCGAAGAGCACCAGCCCGGCGTGGACGTGATCCTGCCGGACTGGAGCCACTTCCGGGCCCGCCTGTCCGACGTGGTCGCGGTCGTGCTGACCCACGGCCACGAGGACCACATCGGCGCGGTGCCGTACCTGCTGCGCGAACGCCCCGACATCCCGATCATCGGCTCCAGGCTGACCCTGAACCTGCTGAAGGCCAAGCTGGTCGAACACCGCATCACGCCGGTGATCGTCGAGGTCACGGAAGGGCAGCTGCTCGCGCGCGGTCCGTTCGACCTGGAATTCCTGGCGGTCAACCACTCCATCCCGGACAGCCTGGCCGTCGCCATCCGCACCTCCGCGGGCCTCGTGCTGCACACCGGCGACTTCAAGATGGACCAGTTCCCCCTCGACGGTCGGATGACCGACCTGCGCGGCTTCGCCCGCCTCGGCGAAGAGGGCGTCGACCTGTTCATGGTCGACTCCACCAACGCCGACGTGCCCGGCTTCACCACCTCCGAACGCGAACTCGCACCGGCCATCGACGAGGTGTTCCGCACCACCCGCCGACGGGTGATCGTCTCCAGCTTCGCCAGCCACGTCCACCGCATCCAGCAGGTCCTCAACGCCGCTCACGCCCACGGCCGCAAGGTCGCCTTCGTGGGCCGCTCGATGGTCCGCAACATGGCGGTGGCCACCGAGCTGGGCTACCTCAAGGTGCCCGCGGGCCTGGTCGTCGACGTCAAGCGCATGGACAGGATGTCCCCCGAGCAGATCACGCTCGTGTGCACCGGCTCACAGGGCGAGCCGATGGCGGCGCTGTCGCGCATGGCCGGTGGCGACCACTCGATCCAGGTCGAGGAGGGCGACACCGTCCTGCTGGCCAGCTCGCTCATCCCCGGCAACGAGAACGCCATCTACCGGGTCATCAACGGCCTGACCGACCGCGGCGCGAACGTCGTGCACAAGGGCAACGCCAAGGTCCACGTCTCCGGGCACGCCAGCGCGGGCGAACTGGTCTACTGCTACAACATCGTGCAGCCCGCCAACGTGCTGCCCGTGCACGGCGAGGCGCGCCACCTGCGGGCCAACGCCGAACTGGCGATCAAGACCGGCGTGCACCGCGACCGGGTGCCCATCGCCGCCAACGGCCACGTCATCGACCTGCACGAGGGTCGCGCCAACATCGTCGGCAAGGTCGAGATCCACAACGTCTACGTCGACGGGCAGACCGTCGGCGGCGTCACCGAGGACTCGCTGGCCCAGCGCCGCACCCTCGGTGAGGAGGGCGTGATCACCGTCGTCGCGCTCGTCGACCTCGACACCCGGCAGCTCGCCGAGCCCCCGGACTTCATCGCCCACGGCTTCGAGCACGACGCCTCGACCTTCCGACCGGCGACCGCCGCCATCGAGAAGGCCCTGGCCAACGCCGCCGGGCGCGACGTCACCGACATCGCGAAGCTCGAACAGGTCATCGCCCGCGAGGTGCAGAACTGGGCGTACCGGTCCCACCGCCGCCGTCCCGTCGTCATCCCCGTCGTGATCGAGGCCTGACCCGCTGATCCACCGACCCCGGTCAGGCTCCCCCAGGGCCTGGCCGGGGTCAGTGGTGCACCACCATGAGCATCAGCGTCATGGTTGGCGATCGTCCACACCTCGGTGACCCCGAACATCGTGTGGACGGCGTTGACCATGAAGGGGAACCGGGTGGTGTCGTCGAAGACCGCTCCCCTGGTGTGGCCGAGCACACCGGTCGGGCTGATCCGCGCCGACCGCAGGATGAGCGGGAACTGGTCGACGCCGTAGCGGCGGGGTAGCGCGGCCGATCCAGGCGAGCCGTCGTCGACGATGAGGGTCCCGACCAGTCCGGACGCCACCTGCTCCGTAGTGGTCCCCATGCCGTGCGGGTGGAACCACAGGGTGGACGCGTTCTGCTTGATGGGGATGCTCGACGCCATCAGCGGCAGTGTGCGGCGGCACTCCGCTCTCGGAATGGTCGGTTCCGACGACTACGAGAGGTCAGCCTGAATCTCGTACGCCCCTGTCCACCGTTCGGGGTGAACCGCACGCAGGTCAAGCCAGCGGGAGCCGGCCAGATGTCCTGGGCCCTGCGCCCCTGTTGCAAGAAGATCCCCGCATGCGCGGGGACGAGATTTCGTGATCTGCCGTTCCGCGAACGGTGGCGGTGTTTTTTGTTCGCTGTCGTCCGTTGAGATCAGAAAACGGGATCGCGATCGTCGACGTCCTTGACGTAGGCGGGTTGTTCCGGTTTGCGCGAGCGGAACCCAGCGCATCCGGAAAGCGGATGTCATTGCAATCGGGTCCGTCCGAGGTCAAGTGCTCATCGACACGGACATGCCCACCGACCTTGCACATGCTTTGGTCGAGGCGCTTTCGAAGATGCGAGGGATCGGGAGAGCTGCGACGGCGCTCCCCGTTCGGCACGAATCGCGGTGCCGAACAGAGTCGCAAGTCCCTGCTCAACGGAATCTTTGGTCAACGACCGCAGGGGACAACAGCCCTGCCGTCGATGTCGTCGAGGCGGAAAGCTCAACGGTACGAGGCGGGTGCTTGTGGCGTACGCTGGACATCGAGACTCGACGAAGGCAATCCGATAGTCGGGCATCAACAATCCGAATCGAGCTGCAACAATCATGAATCGTTCCACCACCGCTCGATCGAAGATCCTAGTTGCTTCAACCCTGGTTCTCACGACTATCGCGTTTGGCTTACTCGGGCCTGCGACCGCCGGTGCGGCTGCCCAAACGATTCCGCTGGGCTCAGCCGCCGATTTCGCGGTGCTCGCAGGTTCAACGGTCACGAACACCGGGGCCACGGTGGCCACAGGGGATCTCGGACTGAGCCCCGGTACCTCGGTGACGGGCTTTCCGCCCGGCGTGGTGAACGGGACCGTCCACGCCGCCGACAACGTCGCGGCGCAGGCCAAACTCGATCTGGACGCCGCCTATGACGACGCCGCGAGCCGCCCGACCACCGCTACCGTGCCGGTGGAACTGGGCGGGACGACCAAAACTCCTGGCGTGTACGCGTCACCCGCCGGGACGTTCGGGATCACGGGCACGGTGACCCTGGACGCCCAGGGTGACCCGAACGCCGTGTTCATCTTCAAGGCCGCCTCCACCCTCACCACGGCGTCGGCGAGCAACGTGGTGCTCGTCAACGGAGCCCGTTCGGCCGAGGTCTTCTGGCTGGTCGGCAGTTCCGCGACGTTGGGCACCTATTCGGTTCTGCGCGGAAATGTCATGGCGCTCGCCTCGATCACCGTCACCACCGGAGTGCTGGTGGACGGTCGTGCCATGGCACGGACCGCCGCGGTGACCCTGGACACCGCCACGATCACCCGCCCGACCGGGGTCCGGCAACCCGTCGCCACCACTGCTGTTCTGACCTCCTCGGTCAATCCCGCCGCAGTCGGTGAGCCGGTCGGCTTCACCGCCGCGGTCACCGCGGCGACCGGAAGTGCCGTGCCGAGCGGCATGGTCGTGTTCAGCGACCGACGGGTGCCGATCGCTGTCGTGGCTCTTGACGGCACCGGACACGCGGTGTTCACCACGTCCGCTCTAACGATCGGCCGGCACCCGATGACCGCCACCTACGTCGGTGCGAACCAGTTCACCGGCAGCACGTCACCCAGCCTTGTCCAGGTGGTTCGCGCCTGATCGCCGCCCCGGCACCGGGAACACCCGGCTGATGGCGTTGACCCGATCAGGAGGGCTGTCCCGGAGGAGTTCGCCATGAACTCCACCGGCCCTGCTCGGGTCACCCGCCGGCCGCATTCCGCTGCTGATGATCGGTTTCCGGCACGGGGCGGACCGCGTCCCAGCGTCAAGGCGGATTCGCCGGCAGAGCGAAGTCGGAGATGTCCGGCGTGAGCAGGACGTCGAGGTCGCGTGGCTGCGTTCGGATGAACTGGTCGGCTGCCGGTCGCCTTCGGTGGTGCTCGACCGTGCGGCGGCCGGCTTGGAGCGGCAGGCGAAGACGATCACGATGATCGTTGGCGTGTTGCGCAGCGTCTCGGAGTTGACCCCGAGGTCGTCAGCCACCGATTTGATCGTCGCGTCCGGTCGGTTCCGGTAGAGCGCGACCGCTTCGGTCTTGAACTCCGGTGGGTGGTGCTTCATCGCCATCTGTGCGTATTCCTGTTCACCCGGATCGGCAGGATCTGAGTGTGTCCGATGTCCAACATCCGGCAAAGGCCCCTATTCCCAGCCGATGAGGGCCACCGATTGTGTTGTCCTGGGAAGCGTGGTGACCTTGACGGGCTGTGCGGAGCCGTCGAGCGGTACCCGGAAGACGTCCAGGGTCTGGCCCCGGTCAGCGGTGAAGATCACGGTCTTGGCCTGCGGGTCGGACACCGCGGAGCGGATCACGTAGTCGGTGAGCGGGGTGATCGGGACCATCTCGCCCTCGGTGGAGGGGTCGTCCGGGCCCGCGAGCTTGACGCCCAGGGTGTTGGGCGCGTTGACCGGTTCGCCGATCTGCAGCCCCCGCGACTGGTCGACGATCCAGACGACCGGGCTGGAGCTGGCGGAGTCGAGCACGCCGCCGACCGGCATCGGGATCGTGAGCACCATGCCGCGGTCGAGCCCCCCGGAGTTGCTGCTCACCGAGCCGTCCGGCAGCAGAAGAACCCTGTTTCCAGGGTTCTCGACTTTTTCCGATCGCAACTCGGCCTTGGTGTCCGGGTTGATCCAGATGAACTCCCCGATGGTCTGGTCGAAGTACCCGAAGTTGCCGTCCTGGTCGAACACGGCGTTGGAGTGCTGCGGCTGGGCGGTGAAACCACCGCTGCTTCCCGCCAGCAGGGCTGTCAGGTCGGTCATCGCGCCGCTCGTGGCGTCGATCCAGCCGACGTGGGCGCTGTCGGTCTCGCTGACGCGCAGGTTGACCGCCATGCGACCGAGATCGGGGTCGAACACCTGGCGGGCGAGGTAGGACGACAACGTGCCGGAAGTGCACGCACTCCACGTCGCCATGGGACCGGTCGTGACGCCCACGGAGGAATTCGCGGCGCTGAACTCGGCGACGGGCGCGGCCGCGCCGGTGGCGGGATCCAGAGTGGACAACGTCACCGAGGTCTCGGTGCAGGTCGCCAGCAGCGGCCCACGCGGCGGCTGGGCAGGGGCTGAGGTGGCCGTGGTGGCGGCTGCTGTCTCCGCCGTCGTCGAACCGGTCGTGGTCGTGGGGGCCGCGGGGGCGGCCGCTGGTTGCCCGCCGCACCCCGCCAGCACTCCCGCGGCCAAGGCAACCGAAACGCAGGATCGGGTCAATCGCAAAGGCATTGGCACTCCGGGGAATCAGTGGCCTTGCTGAGCGGGTATCAAGCAGGTCATCGGGAGCGGCGAAGATCCGTTACACACTCGGGCCTTGCCGCAGGCCAGCTCGAAGACCGGCCACGAGAACTGTCAGGTACCGGGTTTGATGTGGACTGTGATCACCGCTCGTGATGGAGATGGGGGGCGGCGTGGTGATGATCGGTCTCGCACTCCACGGGCTGGATCAGGCCCAGTTCCCCGTGCACGCACCGGTGGTTCCACCAGTCGACGTACTCGGCGACGGCGATCTCGATGTCGTCGATGCCATGCTCGACTGCGTGAACTGACCCGCTGGTCCGTTGTGGACCCGCGGCGTGCCGGAGGTCGCCGGCGGCCGGTGTGATCGGTTCCGGCGCGAAGGTCGTCGTCGGCTTCGGGTGGAGCAGCGCAGTGGGCGTCGTGAGCGCGAATGCCCTGCCCTGGCGCTGGACTGCGATGGAAGTCGGTCAGTCCACATGATGGTGGCGGAAGGTCCATCAGCCCGGGAAAGCCGCGAGCAGTTCGCGGATGGTGCGGGTATGCGTGTGTCTAGGGCCTACAACCCGATCACGATCCCGTGTGCGGACAGCACTCGGCCGGATGCTGCCACCGTCCGCGGTTGAGCCCGGCCACGTCGAGCCACCGCGTGGCCGCGTCGGGTGTCACCACCCGCGGCAACGCGGTGGTGGAGCGGTGACGGGCTATCGACCCCGTCGACCGGTCTCCGCGGCTCAGACCTTGCCGACGCGGGCACCCGCCTCCGCCAGTACCGAACGCATCCACCTGTGCTCGGGATCGCGGTCGTGCATCGGGTGCCACCACAACGCCTCCACCAGCGGGACGACGTCGTAGGGGCAGGGCAGGGCCCGCACGTCGCCGTTGCGGGTCACCTGCTCGGCGAGGTGGCCCTGCACCAGACCGATCCGGTCCGTTCCGACGATGAAGTACGGCAGCGCGACGAAGCTCTCGACCACGACCTGGACCTTCGGCTGCACACCGAGGACCTGCAACTGGCGGGCGGCGGGGGTGAACGCCGTGGAGGAGTTGTAGGTGAGCACCCACGGGAGCGTGGCCAGGTCGTCCATGGTGAGCGCGTCCCCGACGCGCGGGTTGTCGGTCGCCACCAAGCAGACCCAGGTGTCGCGGTACAGGTCCAGGTGGGGCATGTCGGACAGGAAGCCGTGCGGGAACACGAGACCGTCGACCTCGCGCAGGGCCTCCCCCGCGGACTCGATGATCGACGGCGTCTGGTGCTGGAACCGCAGCCGGACGCCAGGGGCGCGTTCACCCATGATCCGCGCGACCGACGAGCCGAGCACCACCATCGGGTAGTCCGAGCCGAGCAGGGTGAAGTCGCGCGTCGAGGTCGCCGGGTCGAAGCCGGGTTCGCTCGCGAAGACCCGCTCGGCCCCGCTCAGCGCGACCCCCACCCGACGCCGCAGGGCGACGGCGAGCGGCGTGAGCTCGTAGGCGTTGCCGACGCGGGTCAGCAGCTCGTCCCCGAAGTGCCGTCGCAGCCGTGACAGCGAGGCGCTGAGCGCGGGTTGGCTCAACCCGAGCGCCACGGCCGCGCGCGTCACGCTGCGTTCCCGCAGCAGCGCGTCCAGCGGCACCAGCAGGTTGAGGTCGAGCTTGGCGAGCTGCACCACTCCCCCTCTCATCGACGCCACTGATGTCGATCATCAGCGGATTCATCTTCCTGGATGACCGTGGTCGGCGAAGAGTATGCACCGGCATCACCGTCATCGCAGACGAAAGGGGCGCTCACGTGCCCGATCCCGCAACGTCGGCCAGGTTCGGCATCGGAACCTTCCGCACGAACGTGGACAGCCAGGAGTTCGCCGGGCTCGTCGTCGACGAGCGCGTGCTCGACCTCTCCGTCCGGTTCCCCGGCGCCGCGGTGAGAGACCTGCTGGACGCGTGGGACACCGTCCTCCCGGTTCTGGAGGAACTTGCGGACGCCCCTGGCGCGTGGCAGCCACTCGCGCCCCTCGACGTCCGTGCTCCCGTCGCACCCCGCCAAGTGCTCCAGGCAGGCGCGAACTACCGCACCCACGTGATCGACCTGGCCGTCCAGCACAGCGAGATCACCGCCGAGCGGACCGTCGAGCGGGTCCGAGCGGAGACCGCGGCGATGATGGACCGCCGCGCCGCCGAGGGCACCCCGTACTTCTTCATCGGGCTCCCGACCGTCATCGGCGGCCCGTTCGACGACGTCGTCCTGCCGGACTACTCGCGCAAGCACGACTGGGAGCTGGAACTGGCCGCGGTGATCGGTCGCCGCGCGTTCCGGATCGACCGCGACGAGGCGCTCGACCACGTCGCCGGCTACACCATCGTCAACGACCTCACGACCCGCGACCTGGTGTTCCGCAAGGACATGCCGGAGATCGGCACCGACTGGTTCCGCGCCAAGAACGCGCCGGGCTTCCTGCCGACCGGACCGTTCCTCGTGCCGAGGCGGTTCGTCGGGGATCCGGGAGACCTGCGGGTGACCTTGACGCTCAACGGGGACACCATGCAGGACGAGTCCACGAAGGACATGATCTTCGACGTCGCCGCCCTGGTGGCCGCGGCGTCGCACACGGTTCCGCTGCTGCCCGGCGACCTCGTCCTGACCGGGAGCCCGGCGGGCAACGGGATCCACCACGGACGGCTGCTGCGCGACGGCGACGTCATGGAAGGCACGATCACCGAGCTGGGCACCCAGCGGGTCAGGACGGTGGCGCCATGACCGCCGTCGGCACCGTGCTCGTGGTCGGTGGCGGACCGGCGGGAACCGCGGCCGCGATCCTGCTCGCCGACGCCGGGATCGCCGTCGACCTCGTGGAGGTCACACCCGATGTCACGACCACCGGATCGGGCATCACCCTCCAGGAGAACGCTCTGCGCGTGCTGCGCGACCTCGGCGTGTGGCCGGAGGTGGAGCACGCCGGGTACGCGTTCAACGGCATCGGGATGCGCGCTCCCGACGCGCACGGCACGCTCCTGTTCGAAACGCCGGAGTTCCCCAGCCCCTCCGGGCTGCCCGCCACCGTCGGAATGCCCCGGCCCGACCTCGCCCGCATCCTCGTCGACCGGGCGAGATCGCTCGGCGTGAAGATCCGCTTCGGCATGACGGTCACCGAACTGGAGCAGGACGGCGAGGGCGTCGACGTCACGTTCTCCGACGCTTCCCGAAGCCGGTACGACCTCGTCGTCGGCGCCGACGGAGTGCGCTCCTCGGTGCGCGACCTGCTCGGAATCCGGCTGGAGACCCGCTCGACGGGAATGGGCATCTGGCGCGCGTTCACCTCACGCCCGGAGTCGGTGACCCGCACCGACCTCTACTACGGCGGGCCCTCCTACATCGCGGGCTACTGCCCCACCGGCGACGACTCGCTCTACGCCTATCTGGTCGAGGACGCGCAGGATCGCAGCGCGCTCTCCCCCGACGACCGGCTGGCGGTGATGCGCGGGCTCGCCGAGCACTACCACGGGCCGTGGGACGACATCCGCGCCCTGCTCGTCGACCCGGACCGGATCAACTACACCTGGTTCGAGACCCACCTGCTCGACGGACCGTGGAATCGCGGCAGGGTGGTGCTCATCGGCGACGCCGTGCACACCTGTCCCCCGACCGTCGCCCAGGGTGCGGCGCTCGCGCTGGAGGACGCGGCGGTGCTCGTCGAACTCCTCCTCGCCGCCGACACCGTCGACGACGGGCTGTGGGCCGCGTTCACCGAGCGCCGACTGGAACGGGTCCGCACGGTCGTGGACGCGTCGGTGCAACTCGGGCAGTGGCTGCTCGACGGCGAACGCGGCGACGTGCCGGGGCTCATGCGCACCGTCGCCCAGACCGTGGGCAGGCCGGCATGAACGCCCCCGAAGGTCGGGGACCGGTGGTCGACGTGCACGCCCACGTGATCGTGCCCGAGGTGGAAGCGGTCGTCGCCGGACAGCCGGGGCTCGCCGAGCACCGCGCGCTGGACCTGCGTCGCAACGGACCGGAATCGGCGGCGATCTCCGGCCGCATGGTCGGTGACCGGATCGCGCGGCTCACCACCGTCGAACCGCGCCTCGCCGACATGGACGCGGCGGGAGTCGACGTCCAGGTGCTGTCGCCGTCGCCGTCGCACTACCACTACTGGACCGACCGGGATCTCGCGATGACGGTCGCCCGGTCGGCCAACCGCGGTGTCGCCGCCGTCGTCGCGGAGGAGCCCACCCGGTTCACCGGGCTGGGGCTCGTGCCGCTGCACCACCCGGACTTGTGCGTCGCCGCGCTGGACGACGCCCTCGACCTCGGTCTGCGCGGGGTGGAGATCTCCTCCTTCGCCCCCGGCGTCGAACTCTCCGACGCGGCGCTGGAACCGTTCTGGACGCACGCGGCCGCCACCGACGCGGTCGTGTTCCTGCACCCCTTCGGCTGCTCACTCGACGAGCGGCTCGACCGGTTCTACCTGTCCAACACCGTCGGACAACCCGTCGAGAACGCCGTGGCGCTGTCGCACCTGATCTTCTCCGGAGTGCTCGACCGGCACCCGCGGTTGCGAATCGTCGCCGCGCACGGCGGCGGTTACCTACCCACTTTCCTCGGCCGCTCCGACCACGCCTGGCAGGTCCGGCCCGAAGCCCGCGGCTGCGCCGAACCGCCGAGCAGCTACCTGCGGCGGCTGTGGTTCGACTCGCTCGTCCACACCCCCGACGCGCTGCGCGCCCTGGTCGCCGCGGTCGGCGCCGACCGCGTGCTGCTGGGCTCCGACCACCCCTTCGACATGGGCGTCACGGATCCCGTCGCGCGGCTCGCCGCCGCCGGACTCGACGACGCCGACCAGCACGCCATCCGTTCCGGGAACGCCGAACTGCTCGGCCTGGCCCCGGTCCTCACCGAGGAGCCCGCATGACCGCCCCGCCCCGCCGCCTCATCACCCACCTGCGGCACATCGACCTCGGCGTCGAGGACCTCGCCGTCGAACGCGGGTTCTACACCGGCCTGTGGGGCCTGACCGAGGTCGAACACGACTCCGGGATCTCGTTCCTCGCCGCCGAAGGGTCGCCCGAGCAGTACGTCGTGCGACTGCGGCAGGCGGCCGACAAGCGGATCGACCTGATCGCCTTCGGCGCCGCCAACCCCGCCGACGTCGACACCCTCGCCCTGGGCCTGGCCCGTGACGGCGTTCGGCTGGTGTCCGACCCCGGCGCGGTGACCACACCCGGTGGCGGGTACGGGTTCCGGTTCTTCGACAACGAGGGCCGCACGGTCGAGGTCTCGGCCGACGTCACGCCGCGCGCGCACCGCAGGATCGAGGAGCGCGAGTCCATCCCCGTCCGCCTCTCCCACGTCGTCGTCAACTCGGCCGACCCGGAAGGCACCGTCGCCTTCTACGAAAAGCACCTCGCGTTCGCGCTCTCCGACGTGCTCACCCACCCGCGCATGGGCGACATGATGTGGTTCCTGCGCTGCAACGACTGGCACCACAGCTTCGCCGTCGCCCGCGGCCCGCACCCGGCGCTGCACCACGCGAGCTTCGAGATGCGCGGCATCGACGAGTACATGCGCGGCTCCGGACGGCTGATGCGCGCGGGCGTCGAGAAGATCTGGGGGCCGGGGCGGCACAAGGCGGGCAACAACACGTTCACCTACTTCCTCGACCCGCTGGGCAACACCGTCGAGTACACGACCGAACTCGAACGCCTCGACGAGGACACCTGGCACCCCAGCCTGCACGACTTCTCCGACCCCGAGGTCTCCGACCAGTGGGGCACCGCGAACAGGATGGACGAGTTCGTCGCCAAGAGGTCGTTCAACGACCCGGACAGGGGCCTGTTCGTGGCCCCGCCGGTCTGATGCGCTTCGCGACGGTCGAGGACGCCACCGGCATCCGCTGCGGTGTCGTCGTCGACGAGGACCTGTTCCGGTTCCCCGTCGGGACCACCGTCCTGGACCTGCTCCGGTCCGGGAGCCTGCACGAAGCCGGGGCGGAGGCGGTGTCGGCGGGCGACGCCGTGCCGCTCGCCGGGCTGCGGCTGCTGCCTCCGCTCGACGCCCCGACGGTGCGCGACTTCGTCGCGTTCGAGGAGCACGTCGAGGGCATGGTCGCCGCGGCACCGGGAAACCCCGGTGTGGCAACGGAATGGTACGAGGCGCCGACGTTCTACTTCACCAACCCCTACGCCCTGATCGGATCGGGCGAGGACGTGTCGGCGCCTCCCGGCTGCGAGCTGCTCGACTTCGAGCTGGAGGTCGCCGCCGTGATCGGCACCGGTGGACGAGATCTCTCCCCGGAGCGGGCACGCGGGCACATCGTGGGCTACACGATCTTCAACGACTGGTCGGCCAGGGATCTCCA
The DNA here is from genome assembly GCF_032460545.1 of Umezawaea sp. Da 62-37. Lineage (GTDB taxonomy): Bacteria > Actinomycetota > Actinomycetes > Mycobacteriales > Pseudonocardiaceae > Umezawaea. The sequence goes on along the minus strand of NZ_CP135965.1, from coordinate 10,014,105 downwards.
GTTCCGCGAGATGAAGGTCAACCTGGGGCCTTGCAAGGGAAAGGACTTCGCCTCGACGCTCGGCCCGGTCCTCGTCACGGCGGACGAACTGGAGTCCTACCGCGACGCCGAGGGCTACCTGCGGCTGGCGATGACGGTCTCGGTCAACGGCCGCGAGGTCGGCCGGGACCTGCTGTCCAACATGGGATGGCCGTTCGAGGAACTGGTCGCCTACGCCTCCCGCGGCGCGGAGATCCGCCCCGGAGACGTCCTCGGCTCCGGAACCTGCGGCAACGGCGGCTGCCTCGCCGAGTTGTGGGGGCGACGCGGGGTCCAGGACCCGCCGCCGCTCGGGCCGGGGGACGTCGTGACGATGACGGTGGAGGGCATCGGGACCATCACCAACACCGTCGTGGAAGGACAGGACCCACGACCGATCGCCCCGGCGCGGCACCGCCCGCGGGACCGGTCCTGACCGCGCACTGATCCGTTCCCCTCAACGACGACGGGAGGCTCCGATGTCCGACAGGCTCCTCGGCCCCACCGCGCCCGGTTCGACACGCGAACCCGGCACCCTCCAACTCCTCCTGCTCCTCGCCGGGAGCTGCATGCCGATCCTCGGCGCGGTCCTCATCGCGCCCGTCCTCCCGCAGATCACCGCCGCGTTCTCCACCGTCGCGGGTGTCGAGGTGCTCGTCCCGATCGTGCTGACCGTGCCCGCCCTGGTGGTCGGCCTGGCCGCGCCCTTCGCCGGGCTCCTCGCCGACGCGGTCGATCGCAAACGCGTGCTGATCGTCGCGATGGTCGTCTACTCCGTCGTCGGGACGGCTCCGCTCTACCTCGACACGATCCAGACGATCCTGGTCAGCCGGGTCCTCGTCGGAGTCTGCGAGGCCGCGATCATGACGTGCTGCACCACGCTCATCGGCGACTACTGGTCCGGTGACCGCCGCAGGCGCTACCTCGGCCTCCAGACCCTCGTCACAGCCCTCTCCGCCACCGTGTTCCTCGGCCTCGGCGGCGCGCTCGGCGCGGCGGGCTGGCGCACGCCGTTCTGGCTCTACCTCGCCGCCGCCGTCATCGCCATCCCGATGATCCGCGCGATCTGGCAGCCCGAACGGGCCGCACGCGCCACGAGGACCCTGGAGCCCGTGCCGTGGCGCGGCCTCGCGGTGCCCTGCCTGGTGACGCTCTTCGGCGGAATCGTCTTCTACGCCCTCATCGTCGAGCTGTCGTTCGTGCTCGACGGGGTCGGCGTCACCTCCACCGCGGTGATCGGCGCCATCAGCGCCTTGATGTCGGTCGCGACCGCGGTCGGCGCCGGTTCGTTCGCACGGCTGGCGAAGCACGGGACCCGAACGCTGCTGGCGGTCGGTTTCGGGTTGGCCGCGATCGGTCTCGTGACCGTTTTCTCGACCTCCACGATCGCGGTCATCACCCTCGGCGCGGCGTTCACCGGTCTCGGCACCGGGCTGCTCCTGCCGACCCTGCTCACCTGGGCCGTCGACCGGCTGACCTTCGCCCAGCGAGGCCGCGGCACCGGACTGTGGACGGGGAGCTTCTTCATCGGGCAGTTCCTCTCCCCGCTGGTGATCGTCGCCGTGGGCGCGGGAGTCGGCGGGCTGCGACCGGCGCTGGGGTTGCTCGGGGTCGCCTCGCTCATCGCGGTACCCGCGGTCCTCGTCGGCCTGCGCCGCACCACCCAGGAGGTATCACCATGACCACCGTGATCAGCGCGCCACGGGTCGAGGACCTCGGCGGCGGGCTCTACGCCTACATCCAGCCCGACGGCAGCTGGATGATCAACAACACCGGCTTCCTGGTCGGGTCGAACGGCGTGGTCGCGATCGACACCTGTTCCACCGAACGCCGCACCCGCGCGTTCGCCGACACCGTCTCGGACCTCACCGGCGCGCCGGTCCGCACGCTGCTCAACACCCACAGCCACCCCGACCACACTGCGGGCAACGCCTGGTTCCCCGGCGCCACGATCGTCGCCCACGAACGCACCAGGGCCGAGTTGATCGCGACCAAGGACCTGCCGTCGATGGACGGCGTCTTCGACCCCATCGACCAGGGCGACGTACCGCCCGCACCACCGTTCCTGACCTACACCCAGGGCGTCACGTTGTGGGTCGACGACCTCCGGTGCGAGGTCCGGCACGTGGGAACACCCGCCCACACCACCAACGACTCCGTCCTCTGGGTGCCCGAGCGGTCCGTGCTCTACGCGGGCGACCTGTTGTTCGCGGGCGGCACCCCGTTCCTGCTGTCCGGCTCGATCTCCGGTGCGATCGCCGTGCTCACCGACGTCATCGCCCCGCTCGGCGCGGAGACGATCGTGCCGGGCCACGGACCCGTGTGCGGGCCGGAGACGATCGACGCGACCCTGGGCTACCTGCGCTTCGTGCAGGACGTGGCCCTCCGCGGAGTCGAAGCCGGGCTGTCCCCACTCGACGCGGCCCGCGAAACCGACCTCGGCGACTACGCCGAGTGGAGCGAGACCGAACGGATCGTCGGCAACCTCCACCGGGCCTACGCCGAGGTCCGCGGAGCCGAACCCGGCGCCCCGATCGACATCCCCTTCGCGTTCCGGGAAATGGTCGCCTACAACGGCGGGCACCCGCTCACGTGTCGAGCCTGACGAGCGCTTCAGCCCGGTCCAGGCGGAGAAACCAGCTCGCGGACTCGCCCGTCGGCAAGAAGCGACAGGCGGGTCCGCGGCTGTGCCAGCGGGTGGCGGCGATGAGCCCGATCGGGCCGGGACGCCATCCACGCCGACCACGGATGTCCCAGCCAGGCCCCGATCCCCGCCACGGGAGGCGGTCCGAGGGCTCCGAACGGGAGCCAAGGCCCTCAGCAGCCGGGCACGCTGGAGGTGGTCGCGGGTCAGGTCGAGGACGACCACCGGGTTGTGGAACGGTTTGCCGGGGTGGTTCGCGCGGGAACTCGAGCGCGGTGTGCTGGACATCGACACCCGCACGCCCTCCACGATCACCTCGCACCGGCCCCGCGCCCAGGCGGAACCAGTGTGCGCGAACGGCAGTTGGAACTACCGGGACCACACCGGGACGTCCCGCACAGCGGCTGACTTCACGGTCGAGGCGTGGGACGACGACACCGGCTCCAACGACCCGTCCGCGAGTGGCGTACTCCGTGACCTCTGAGCCGCTGCGCTGAACGGCTGTCGGTCAATCACCCGATGTGGGCGAATCACCAACCTTCCTACAGTCGAGGTGGCAGAGCCATCGAACGCGGAAGTGGGCACGATGACCGGCAACGGTTTCAGCAGGCGGACCTTCTTATCCGGATCGGCGGCCGCGGGCGTCGTCACCGTCTTCGGCGCGGCGACGGCGCACGCGGCCGTCCCGGGGTTCTACAACCCCTTCACCGGCTACGCGATCACCGGTTCGTGGCAGGAGCACATCAACCGGGGATCGCTGGGCGGCATCGACTACGGCATGGGCGTCGGCACCCGACTGCCTGCCGCAGGCGGCGGCATCGTCACGAACATCCCCAACAACGGCACCGGCGGGCACACGGTGACCATCCAGCACGACAACGGCTACCGCACCCAGTACATGCACCTGTCCGGCTTCCTGCTGGGCAACGGCACCAGGATCGGCATGGGCGGCGTGGTCGGGCTTTCCGGCGGCGCACCCGGCGCGCCCGGTTCCGGCAACTCCGACGGTCCGCACCTGCACTGGCACATGATCAACCCCGGCGGCACGCGCATCAATCCGCTGACCTACCTCGGCAGCGGCGGCGGGGGCGGCGGTCTGCCGAAGACCACGACGGAGCAGGACGGCATCCCCGGCGCGATCATGTGGAAGCGGACCCAGAACTGGCTGCGCCTGGAACAGGGCTACACCGGCCCGATCGACGGAGCGCCGGGCACCAACACCTACGCCGCCCTGCAGCGCGGCGTCCGGGCCTACGGCTACACCGGCCCGATCGACGGCGTGATGGGCACGAACTCGTGGGCGGGCGTGCAGCGCTTGGCGTCGCACTGGGGCTACACGGGTCCGATCGACGGTGTCATGGGCCCGAACTCGTGGCGCGGCTTCGCCCGCTTCGTCAACCAGGACAAGTACAACTAGGGGACGTCGTGCTCACTCACGCTCTGGTCGCGGCCACCGCGACCCTGGCCACCATCACGGCCCCATCCGCGCCCGCCGTCACCGCGGCAGTGCCTCCCGGCGTGGTCACCGGCGTGGACGTCGCCACCTCGCAGTCCGGGATCGACTTCGGTCTGATCGCCGCCGCCGGCCACACGTTCACCATCGTCAAGGCCGGCGGTTCGCAACTCGGGGAAGGCCCGTACACCAGCCCGCACTACGCCACCCAGGTCACCGGCGCACGGGCCGCCGGACTCCGCGTCGGGCACTACTGGGTCAGCGGCGACTTCTCCACCCCGGTCCAAGCCGCCGACCACCTCGTGGACAACCTGCGCGACTACCGCCGCGGTGACGTGATCGCGCTCGACAACGAAGTGCTGGACCACTCGACCCGGCTGTGGGGCGACCAGGAGGCGGCGGCGTTCTTCACCAGGGTGCACGCCCGCCTCGGCGACTACGTGCCGTGGCTCTACATGGGCGCGGCCGACCTGCGGTCGCGCACCTGGCGGCAGACCATCGCGACCGGCGCGAAGCTGTGGGTGGCGTCCTGGGGGCCCAACAACGGGACCTACCCCGGCGAACCCGACCTCGGTGGCGCCTACCCGTCGTGGAGCGCGCACCAGTACACGTCCAACGGCACGGCGGGCGGCATCCGGGTCGACCTGAACATCGCCCGCCCCAACGCCTTCGACGTCGTCTCCCCCGGCAACCCGACCACGTTGCCGAAGTCGACGACCGAACAGGACGGCGTCCCCGGCACGGTGTTCTGGCAGCGGACCCAGCACTGGCTGGCGCAGGAATGGGCCTACACCGGCCCGATCGACGGAGCACCGGGCACCAACACCTACGCCGCCCTCCAACGCGCCATGCGCCCCCACGGCTACACCGGCCCGATCGACGGGGTTCCCGGCACCAACACCTGGGCCGCGGTCCAGCGCATGGGCAGGCAGTGGTCCTACACCGGCCCCGTCGACGGCGTGATGGGCCCCAACTCCTGGCGAGCCTTCGCCCGCTTCGTCAACCAGGACAAGTACGACTAGCTCCAAGCCAGATGGCCACCTCGATCTCGTCCCGCGGTTCTACGAGCGGAACGAGATCGAGGCGTCGCTGAACGCTGCCGGGTTCGAGTTCGTCGAGATCCTGGTGCTGCGCCGGCACCGGGATCTGCTCGCGCGCTGCCACGCCGCCAGGCCTCGCCCCCGACGTCCCGGCCGACCGCGGACCGTGCGCTCGATCCGACTTCTGGTGCTCCGTCTGTGGCACGGGAAAACGCTACCGGCGCATCCACGGCGAACTACTCGTGCTCGGCATCACGGTCGCCTCGTCCACGGTGTGGCAGACCCTCAAGGACGCCGGAATCGACCCGACACCCGATCGCACTTCCACCACTCGGGCGGACTTCCTCCGCTCACAGGCCCAAGCCCTGCTGGCCTGTGACTTCTTCGAAGTCCCGTTGAACCGCTCGCGACGGCTCCGGCCGCCAGGATGAGCGCGTCGGCGCCCGCATCGCCCGATCCGCAGCCCACTGACGTCGAGCCCCGTTCGGTGCCTGCGGCACCCGCTTCCTCGGCCATCCCCTCCAACACCTCCGTCATCGAGGTGTTGCGACAACCAGTCGAATCCGCCCATCAGTCATCAGGGGGTGGCCGCAACTCCGGCGCGGCCGGAGTTGCGGCACACGACAGGCCGCCGAGCGCCGGTCAAGGCTGAAGACCCGGTGGCTTCGCAGAGGGCCTGGCAACCGCCTGCCCGGAACCGCTTCGTGGCGGATATCAGGGCTTGAACAGCAAGTACTCGTAGGTGAAGCTGCCGCAGTTGCTGCCCTGGCGGGTGGCGGTGTAGGACCAGCCGGTGGGCGGGTAGCAGGCCCAGACGCCGTTCACCGGAATGACGATCTTGTATTCGTAGGACAGGCCCGAGGAGTTGCAGTTCGAGCCCTGCCGGACGCCGAAGTAGGTGTGGGCGGGGAGCACGGTGCACATCCACACGCCGGTGGCGGGGGTGGCCAGGTGGTACTCGTAGGACAGGCCGGAGGTGCTGCAGTTCGACCCTTGGCGAGCGCCGGTGTAGGACCAATCGGTCGGCACGGTGCACGCCCAAAGTCCATTGGCGGGCGCGGTCACGTTGTACTCGTAGGTCACACCGGGGCCGCAGTTCGTGCCCTGTCGCACGCCGGTGAAGGTTGACCCGGCCGGAACCGAGCACGCCCAGACTCCGGTAGCCTCGGCGCCCGTCCCTGCCACCGCCAAGCCGGACGACAACCCCACTGCCAGCAGCACCATCATCGCGACACCGAGCAACCGCCTGCCAATCGCCAAGACAACCATCCCTCCACTGAACGAACCAGAACGTCCAACCAGCACACCAGCCACCACACCTGGTGATCATCGGCCAATCGGGTGGCGATCGACGTACATCAGGGGAAGGCGTTCACTACAGCGAGCAGCGCCGTGCCGGCAGCGCTACCCCGCGTCAGGGCCGGATCCCGGACGGGAGTGGTGCTCCGCACCGACGCCATGTCCGAGTGCACAGGTGCCTCGTTCGTCGAAACCTTCCTGTTCGACGGCGAGACCCCGCCACCCGGCCACTGCGAAGGTGGTCGGCGGCGGGTCGGTGTTTGCGCCCGACCCCGACGGCGGGCAGATCAAACGCCCACCGGAAGGCAGGCGGTAGCCGCCACTTCCTTCGCCGTCATTGCTGACGGCTCGCTGCACCTGGTCACGGACCGCTCATCCCCGCACTGCCACCCGGCAGTCTTCGCCTCGGGGGACTGCAAACGAGCGGTGTGACTCCCGATCACGGAAGTGCACCTGATGACGGAGATGATGTCCGACGTGGAGCACGCTGGGGACTCGAAGTCCGGATTGGGCCTGGACGGCCTGGACGGGCGGTTGATCGACCAGTTGGTGGGACAGGCCAAGGCCGGTGGGCTCAAGCTGACCGGTGAGGGCGGAGTGCCGAAGCAGTTGACCAAGCGACTACTCCTGGACCGGCTCGCCGTCGCACATCCGACTGTCTCCATGGCCGGGGTGGACGGCGGCTACAAAGATTCTCTCCTGCGCCATGGTGCTCGCCGTGACGTTCGCGTCGAGGTCGTCAAACGTGTTGCCGCCACAGGGTTTCACGTGCTGCTTCGCCGTCGGGTGGTAGAGCGGGCCTTTGGCTGGTTGATGCAGCACCGTCGACTGGCGGGAGACTACGAGACCCACCGGTTGTCCCGCAGCGGATCGCTGCCGCTGCTGCCGCAGATGTCGTACCAGCCGTCCTGCAGCCTCGAACACACCGCCGGGATCCTCTGCCCTACGCGCACCTGCCCGATCGAGGTGCAGCTCGTGTTGGTCGTCCGCCGCACGTTGACGACGGTGGCGTTCTGCTTCGGCGTGATGGCGCAGCCGTAGACGATCGGCACGCGCTCCGCGCCCGCGGATGCCGCGGGCATGACATCGTCCGAGGTCCACGCGAGAAGGGCCGCCGCAACTGCGTCTCCGACGAGCCAAGGACGAGCGTGGCCACGAGCACCGCCGTTGTGCCAAGAGTCCCAGCGGATCACACGCGCGACGATGCACCACCCGGCGCGTGATCGTCCGACCGAGCAGCTCACCAAGTGGACGTCGCGGCCGTGCCTTGGTCGTTTCAGTGGACTACCGGAAGATTCACGAAGGATGTGGACGTGCATGGGAGTAGTGCGAGTTCACCGCCGGTTGGCCGGTGTAGTTGGGGCCGGCCTGATCGTCGGCGCCGAGGTACCGGAACGGCAGGTGGACCTGCCGGTGCCCGACGCACCTGACACGACGTCGTCGCGAGTCGTAGTCGAGCCCCGCCGACCGCAGCGCCCCGGCCACCTGTCGGTGCCACGGACGTCCCTGCTCCGACACGACAGCCGCGGGTCGTCCACCAGCCGGGCGCATTCCAGCAGTGCCGTGCCGGTGCCGCAGCACAGATCCAGCCAGTGGAAGGTTTCGGCTCCTCGGGACAGCCGGTCGGTGATCAGATCGATGACGTCGACGCCGAGTTCGCGGCCGTACCCGTTGGATCCGGTCAGCCCGCGCTCGCGATTCATGGTGCAGTTCGCGACGACCGAGGAACGTTCCAGCGCTCCGTTGTCCAGCAACCGAACCATGATTCACTTTATCGCTACGACGCCACGCGGACCAGCACGGTGAGGCGCCCGCGAGCAGTGTGGTCCGACATCGCGAAAGCGACGACTCACCTCGCACGACTACTTCGTGCACACGGGCGTGGTCGACACGGCGGATCACCGCGAATCCGGCTCGTGGCTCACGGGTGAGTGGTACACGGCGGCTACGACGGCCGGTGGACCCAGCTCGTCGACGACCGACCCCGACCCGGTCGACGAGACTCCTGTCCACTGTGGACACAAGCGCACCAGGCGATCGGAGTGCGTTGCGAACTCGCCGGGCGGCGATGCGCCGAACAGCGGTCCGCCTGGCAGTTCAGGTCTTCCTCGCGCGGGCGGGGGTGACCCCGAAGACGCGTCGACGCACCACGCCGTTGCGCCCGAGGAGGCTCGCAACACTCGCGGACAGGGCTTCCTTGTCGCAGGCTCACCCCGTCGTGCCGTCCGGCCCCGATCGGGGGAACCGACCCGGACGCGTCGGCGCCGGCACTCTTGCCACTCACATACGGTCGGCCGTATTCTTTGCTTATGGGTACCCCTTCGTTCGTCCTCACCGAAGAGACCGATCCGCTCTGCCTGCGGCCTGTCGACGCGGCCGCGCTGCTGCTCGACGCGCCGTGGCGCCGCTTCGCCGTGATCGGCGACAGCCTGTCCGCGGGCACCGGGGACCCCAGCCCCGGTTACTCCGACGCCGGATGGGCGGACAGGGTCGCCGACGTCCTGCGCCGGGTGCACCCGGACCTGGAGCACCTCAACACGGCGGAGGTCGGGGCCACGACCGACCAGACCCTCGAGACGCAGGTCGACCGCATGATCGAGTTCGGCCCCGACCTGCTCCACCTGCCTTGCGGCGCGAACGACATCGTGCGGCGCAGTCCCGACTTCCCTTCGATCGAGCGGACGTTGCGCCGCATGTACGACCTCGCGGCCGGGACCGGGGCCCAGTTGACGACCTTCACCCTCGGCAAGGCGTACGTGGTACCGGTCTTCCCGGATTGGCGCGAACGGGTCGAGACGCTCAACGACATCACCCGCGCCCTCGCCGCCGAGTACGGGGCCATCGTCGTCGACATGTGGGACCACCCGGTCAACGCCCGCGACACCCTGCTGAGCGCGGACCGCATCCACTTCTCGACGTCAGGTCAGGCGGTCATGGCGGCCGAGGTCGTCAAGGGGCTGGCTCACCAGGTGCGCGCGAGCTGATACCGGACCGAGGCGGACTCGAAGCGCTGGGTGTCGTCCGAGATGCCCTCGGCCGCGGCGCGGAGCTCGGGGCCCGGCCCGACGCCGAGTTCGGTGTTCAGCACCCTCTCGGCACTCCGGTAGGCCTCGACCGCTTCCGCGTACCTGTCCATCCGCCTGAGCGCGACCACGTGCCGGGCGCGCATCGACTCGTTCAGCGGATCCTCCGAGATGAACTTCCTGGCGTTCAGGATCACCTTCTGGTTGTGGTCGAGCGAGATCCAGGCGTCGATCAACGTCTCGCGCGCGGCTGCCCGCCACCGGTGCAGTTCATCGGCCGCCGCGGCGACCAGCGGGCCGTCCAGGGCGTCCAGCAGGGCGTCCCCCCGCCACAGCAGCAGTGCGTCCTCGAGAATGGTGGCGACCACCGATGGCGTGCCGGGCGCCAGGTTCAACGCGCGCTCCACGAGATCGACGAACCGGTGGGCGTCCACCGAATTCCGGTCCAGGTTGAGCCGATATCCCGAATTGACCGTTTCCAACAGGTCGGGCTTACCACCGTGACGCAGGAGCCAGCGGCGGAGCCTGGCCACGTGAGCGTGAAGAGCATTGATCGCATCACCGGTCGTGCGGATGAGGTCCAATTCTTCGATCAATTCGTCACGCCGAACCTCACCGTTGGTACGAAGGGCGAGAAGTGCGAGTATGCTCCTCAGCTTTGCCCCGCTCAGCGTCACTTCGATGTTTTCGAACCTGGATCGAAGGGGACCGAGGATACCAATGTCTGCGACAGTCATTCGTGCATTCCTTCTGCTGCCGAAGTCAACGCCGTGCTGCGCACGACAATGACTCGGCGGATCCGTCGATACCGGAACGTTCGGCTATCAGGCAGCAAGCAGGGAGAACTGAGCTATCGGCACGAGCCTATCCACGGTGCTCGTCCTGGCGGCAGCTACTCGATCGAGTAGGGACCGGCACCTACTCGATCGAGTAGCTGCCCCGTGGACGACATCCCTACGGCGAACAGCCCAGGCGGACGGCGGCTGCTCACGAAACCAGGGGGTGCTCACGAATGCCCCGGACCGGAGACGACGGAGTTGATTCATCCTACCAGCCCGTCATTCCCCCTTCGGTGTTCGCACGATCTTCGCCGGATCAGAGTACGATCGACCGTATGGAAAGTGCGCCGCAGCACACGGAGATCACCGACAAACGGCTTCTGCGCGGCGCAAGAACGCGGCAGGTCGTTCTTCGGCACGCCGTCGACATCGCCTCGCTGGAGGGCTTGGAGGGTGTCAGCTTCGGGCGGCTGGCGACCGACACCGGGCTCAGCAAGGCAGGCGTGCAGACCCTGTTCAGGACCAAGGAGACTCTGCAACTGGCAGCCGTCGAGTACGCGCGCGGGATGTTCCTCGACGCGGTCATCCGGCCGGCTCGGGCGGCGCCTCGCGGTGCCGCACGCCTGCGCGCGCTGCTCGACCACTGGGTTGTGTACGCGGAGACGCCGCTGTTCGCGGGCGGGTGCTTCCGCGCCGCGAACCTCGCCGAGTACGACAGCAGGCCCGGCCCCATCCGCGACGCCCTGTTCCACGACCAGCAGGACTGGATCGGGGTCATCGCCGGCGAACTGCGGTACGCCACGAGCACCGGTGAGATCGCCGAACTGGACGTCGATCTCGCCGCTTTCCAGATCGACGCGCTGCTGTGCGCCGCGAACACCGCATTGAGAATCGGAGACGACGATGCGGTGGACAAGGTCCGCCGCATCGTCGAAGGCCTCCTCGCGCCTCCCGGATAGCACCGGTCAGCGGCGTGCTTTCACCGGGTTCGGCAGCAGGAAGATGAGCACGGTCGCCACCGCCGCGATCACGAAAGTGCCGATCGACGACATGGCGAAGGCGTGGCCCGCGGCTTCGACCCGCCCGTCGGTCTCAGGGTGGAACGAAGTGAAGAACACGGCCCCGATCACCGCGATGCCCATTGCGCCACCGATCTGCTGCGCGGTCGACAGCGCCCCGGACGCCATGCCGACGGTTTCGGGGGCGATCCTGCTCAACACCGTGTTCAACAGGGGCGTGATGAGCAAACCACCGCCGACGCTTTGCAGCATGAGGGTCGGAATCACCAGCAGCGGCGTGAGCTCCGGGCCGGAGAGCAACACGATCGCGGTGGCCAGGTAACCCGAAGCGAGCACGATCGCCCCGATCTCCAGGACGCGGCGCCCGTACTTCGGCACCATCCGGCTCGCGACCATGCTGAAGACGAAGAACGTCACCGCCGCGGGCGTGTAAACCAGTCCGGCGCCGAGCGCCGACATTCCCAGCCCCTCCTGCATCGCGATGGACAGGGCGAGGTAGTAGGAACTCAGCAGCGCGTAAACGGACGTGACCAGGACGATGCCGAGTGAGAACGACCGCTGCGAGAAGAGTGACAGCTTCATCAGCGGATCGCCGCCGCGGCTGTCGACGCCGCGTTCGATCCTGATGAACAGGGCGAATCCCGCGGCACTCGCCACCAGGCAGGCCCAGGTCCACCACGGCCAGCCCGCTTCCCGTCCCTGGATGAGCGGGAAGGTCAGCAGCAACAGCGAGGCGCTGAGCGCCAGCATCCCCGGGATGTCCAGCTTGCGGGCACCCTCCGCGCGCGACTCCGGCACGTACTTCGCCGCCAGGAGGATCGTGGCCACCCCGATGGGCACGTTGATCCAGAACACGGACCGCCAGCCGGACCCGAACAGGTCGGCGCCGATCAGCAGTCCGCCGACGAGTTGACCGCTGATGGTGGCCATGCCGATCACGATGCCCAGCACGCCGAACACGCGGTGCTTGCCCTTGTCGGGCACCACCAGCGTGATCAGGGCGAAGACCTGCGGAACCATCATGGCGGCACCGAGGCCCTGGACGATCCGCGACACGACGAGCGAGCCGGGGTCCTGCGCCAGGGCGCACGCGATGGACGACAGCGTGAACACCGCTGTGCCGAGGACGAAGACCCGCCTGCGCCCGTAGAGGTCCGCGAGACGCCCGCCGGTGATCATGAACACCGCGTAGCTCAACTGGTAGCCCGCGAGGGTCCACTGCAGCTCGCCCGCGGACGCCCCGAGGTCCGCCTGGATCGACGGGCCCGCCACGACGACGATGAACGAGTCGAGGATCGCCATGAACATGCCGACCATGACGATCGACACGACGCGCCACGGTATCGCGGGTACGTCATCCACCGCTGCCGAGGTCGTGCCAACAGGTTCTCGGGCATTCGTCACGGAAGCATCCCCTTGTCGTGTGACCACCACTCGGAAATAAGAGTGTACGACCGACCGTATGCTTACAGCAACCAGGGTTACCGGGGACCCACGGGCCGGGGGGCGTCCGGAAGCGGCTTCCTGCCCGCGGAACCCGTCAGCGTGAACGCCGTCGGATCCGGACGGCGGGTGGCCCGCCAGTAGCTCGTGCCGGTGCCCGGCCACGACTGCCGGTTGTGACCCGTGCGGTCCAGGAACCAGCTGTCGCACCCACCCGAGTTCCACACCGACCCCGCGAGCTTGCCGTGCAGCCGGGCGTTGAACTCGCGCTGGACGTCCGCCCTCACGTCGAGCCGGGTGGCGCGCTGCGCCTTCATCATGCGCAGGCACTCGACGATGTAACGGAGCTGCGCCTCGATGACGAACAGGATCGACTGGGCACCGCCGCCCGAGTTGGGACCCATCACCATGAACATGTTCGGGAACCCCGTGACGGTCATCCCCAGGTACGCCGTCATGCCGTCGCTCCAGGCCTCCTGGATCGTGCGCCCGCCACTGCCGACGATGTGTTCGTCGGCGCAGCGGTTGTCCGTCGAGAAGCCGGTGCCGAGCACCACCACGTCCGCCTCGTGGAGCTTCCCGTCGACCGTCTTGATCCCGGTCTCGGTGAACTCGGCGATACCGGCGGTGATCAGGTCCACGTTGGGGCGCTGCAGTGCCGGGTAGTAGTCACTCGAGAGCAGGATGCGCTTGCACCCGATCTTGTAGTCGGGCGTCAGCTTCGCCCGGAGTTCGGGGTCTTCCACCTGCTTCTCGAGCATTCGCCGGGACGCCACCTCCAGCACCTTGAGGAGCTTGGGGTTCATGAACCCCAGCACCGGCAGCTCGTGCGTCCAGTAGGCGGCAAGGCGGTACAGCCGCTGCACGAACGGGAGCAGCTTGAACAGCCGGTGCTCGAAGTTGCCGAGCGGGCGGTCGGCCTTCGGCAGCAGCCAGTGGGCGTTGCGCTGGAAGACGTCGACCTTGGCCGCCGTGCCGACGATCTCCGGGACGAACTGCGCCGTGCTCGCCCCGGTGCCGATCACCGCGACGCGCTTGCCCTTCAGGTCGACGGAGTGGTCCCATCGCGCCGAGTGGAAAACGGTCCCCTTGAACCGGTCCACACCCTGGAAGTCCGGGGTGTTGGGCACGTGCAGCGCCCCGTGGGCCAGCACGACGACGCGCGGGCGGTACTCCTCCCCCGACCGGGTCCGCACGGTCCACCGGTCGCTGGCCTCGTCGAACTCGTAGGAGATCGCCTCGGTGTTGAACCTGATGTGGCTTTCGAGGTCGCGATCCTTGACGACCCGGTGGATGTAGTCGAGGATTTCCGGCTGCGTGGCGTACATCCTGCTCCAGGTCCTGTTCGGAGCGAAGGAATACGAGTACATCATGCTCGTGACGTCGCACGCGCAGCCCGGATAGGTGTTCTCGCGCCACGCGCCACCCACGGCATCCGCCTTTTCCAGCACGACGAAGTCGGGCTGGCCCGCCTCCAGCAACCTGATGGCCATGCCGAGGCCGGCGAATCCGGTTCCCACAATCAGCACGTCCGGCATCTCGACCGTCTCAGCTTCCGTCGGTGTGGATCCCACCAGGCGTCTCCTAACGTGCTCGATCGGTGCTGAATGGAGTACGGAAAGCGGAGCAAGAGGAACACGGACAGAGTCGGCGTCATGTCCGGACACCGATCATCCCCGACATCCCTGACACTCCTCTGTCCGCTCGGACCGGCGCAGTTCAGCGGCTCGTCAGGCCCCCCTGGGAGGATCGGGGACACCGATCATCCGGGACAGGTGCGATGGGAGATCTGATCCCTCTTGAGCTCTGCAGACCTGCACACGCCCAGAAGTACCCCTGGTGACGACTCGGAGAGAGCCGAAGAGGCCTCCAGCCGTCACGCCCACGTCATCGTGATCGGCAGCGGGCTCGCGGGCCTCGCCGCCGCGGTCCGGTTCCGCAAGGAGGGATGGGACGACTTCCTGGTGCTCGAGCGCGGTCACCACGTCGGCGGCACCTGGCGGGACAACACCTATCCGGGTGCGGCGTGCGACGTGCCCTCGCACCTCTACTCGTACTCCTTCGCGCTGAACCCGAACTGGACCCGGTCGTTCTCCGTGCAGTCGGAGATCCAGGACTACATCATCGACGTGGCGCGGCGGTACAAGGTGTACGGGAAGCACGTCTTCGGGTGCGAGGTCCTGAGCGCGCGCTGGATCGACGGCTCCGCCCGGTGGGAACTCGAGACGTCGAGGGGCAGGTTCACCGCCGACGTCCTGGTGGGCGCGTTCGGAGCGCTCTGCGAGCCGTCACTGCCCGACATCCGCGGCATCGACTCGTTCGAGGGCCACGTGTTCCACTCCTCCCGATGGGACGGCGGGGTCGACCTGACCGACAAGAGGGTCGCGGTCATCGGCACCGGTGCGTCCGGTATCCAGATCGTTCCCGCCATCGCGGGAAAAGTCGCCGAACTCGACGTGTACCAGCGCACGGCGGCGTGGATCCTCCCTCGTCTGGACCGTCGCTACTCCACTCCCGAACGGTTGGCGCACCAGTACTTCCCGCACTACCAGCGACTGCTGCGCGGCGCCATCTACTGGGCGCACGAGGCGCAGGCCATCGGTCTGGCCAAGTACCCGCGGCTGATGAAGCCGGTCGAACTCCTGGCCCGGATGAAACTGCGGCGGGAAGTCCCCGACCCGGCACTCCGCCGACGGCTGACGCCCGACTACGGGATCGGCTGCAAGCGGATCCTGATCTCCAACAACTACTACCCCGCCTTCCTCCGCGACGACGTCAGCCTGATCACGTCGGGCATCTCCGAGATCCGGGAGAACTCCATCGTCACGGCGGACGGCGAGGTGCGCGAAACCGACGCCATCGTTCTGGCCACGGGGTTCCACGTCACCGATTCGCCGACCTACCGCCGGATCCACGGGAAGGACGGACGAAGCCTCGGCGAGGTGTTCGACGACGTCGGGCGGCAGTGCTACAAGGGCACCGCGATCGCGAACTTCCCGAACATGTTCCTCCTGGTCGGACCCAACACCGGGCTGGGGCACAACTCGATGATCTACATGATCGAGTCGCAGGTGAACTACGTGGTCGACGCCATCGCGACCATGGAACGCGGGCGCATCCGTTCGGTGGAGGTGCGCGAGCAGGCGCAGGAGGGTTTCCGGAAGGTGCTCCAGCGCAAGCTGTCGCGAAGCGTCTGGAACACCGGCGGCTGCTCCAGCTGGTACCTCGACAAGCATGGCGCCAACACCACGATGTGGCCTGACTTCTCGTTCGAATTCCGCCGGATCACGAGAAGGTTCGACGAGGACGCCTACCACATCTCGACCGAGGAGCCATCATGACCAAGAAGCCGGGCGACGACAGTTTCGCGGGAAAGGTCGTCGTCATCACCGGCGCGGGATCCGGCATCGGCCGCGCCCTGGCCGTGAACCTCGCCGGACGTGGCGCCAAGCTCGCGATCTCCGACATCAACGGCGCCGACGTCGAGGCGACCGCCCTGCGGTGCGAGGCGATGGGCGTCGAGGTCAAGGTCGACCGGCTCGACATCACCGAGCGGGAGGACGTCGCCTCGTACGCCGGCGGTGTGCGCGCCCACTTCGGCACGGTGAACCAGATCTACAACAACGCGGGCATCACGTACTACGGCACCGTCGAACGCGAGTTGTTCAAGGACATGGAACGCGTCCTCGACGTCAACTTCTGGGGCGCGGTCAACATCACGAAGGCTTTTCTGCCACACCTGATCGACTCCGGTGACGGGCATGTAGTCACCATCTCCAGCCTCTTCGGCCTGATCACCTTCCCCGGCCAGAGCGCCTACAACGCGTCCAAGTTCGCCATCCGCGGGTTCACCGAGGCCCTGCGCCAGGAAATGCTGGTCGCCAAGCACCCGGTGCGCGTGACCTGCGTCCATCCGGGGGGCATCAAGACCGGGGTCGCGCGCAACGCGACAGTGGTGGACGGACTGGACCCGGTGTCGTTCGCGAACACGTTCGACAAGCGCCTGGCGTTGCACACCCCGGAGATGGCCGCGGAGACCATCACCGAGGGCGTCCGCAGACATCGCGCCAGGGTCGTCGTGGGCGCGGAGGCCAAGGCGCTCGACTGGCTGGTCCGGATCGCCCCCGTGGGCTCCCAGAGGTTCGGCGCGTGGTTCTCCCGGTTCTTCGCGGTCGCCCCTCGCCCAGAGACGACGTGATCGGCGATGCCCACACCGAGGATCCCGCTGCCGATCGCACGCGCGCTGCTGCACCCCTGTTACCGCGTGATGCTGCACCACCGGATGCCGTGGTCCGCGCAACGCGCCCTGCTGAACACCGCCGCGCGAATCCAACCGCTACCGGGGGGCACCTCGATCCGCGTCGTCCCGCTCGGTGATCGCCTCGCCGAGCGGATCACCGTCGGGCCCACCTCCGCGCACGGGGCGGTGCTCTACCTCCACGGGGGCGGGTACACCGTGGGTTCGCTGGCGACGCACCGGTCCCTGGCCGCGCACCTCGCCCGCGAGACCCACCGTCCCGTGTACCTCCTGGACTACCGCCTCGCACCCGAACATCCCTATCCGGCCGCGCTGCACGACGCGGTCTCCGCGTTCGACGCGGTGACCGACGTCGCGGGCTGCCCGCCGGGTTCGATCGCCATGGCCGGTGATTCGGCGGGCGGCGGTATCGCGCTGGCCGCGGCGCAACGGCTGGCGGCACGTGGGAACGGAACACCTTCGGCGCTGGCCCTGATGTCGCCGTGGACGAATCCCACCCTGCGCGCCGCGCGACCCCGCGACCTCGTGGTCAACCGTTCCTGGGGTTTCGCCTGCGCCGCGGCCTACCTCGGCGACGGCGACCCCACCGATCCCCGGTACGCCCCTCTCCTGGGGACGATGACCGGACTACCCCCGACCTACGTCTTCACCAGCACCCGTGAGCTGCTCTACGAGCAGTGCGTCGAACTCGCCGCGTCCTTGCGACGCGCGGGAGTCCGGACCAAGTACGTCGAGAGCCCCACCCTGTGGCACGCCGCCCAGATCCAGGCGGGAATGGTCAAGGAGGCCGCCGAGTCGCTGCGCGACGTGGGCGCCTTCCTGAAGTCGCACTGGTCGGATCGCGCCGAACCGCGGAGGTAGGTGGCACGGGCTCGTCGACGCGCGGGATCGGGAGGCGGCCGAGGCCGCTGTCCCGAAGCCCCGCCGCGGGCGCGAAGCGAGGCGGGCAGGTCGGCAAGCGGGTGGGCATGGGCGGGGTCGGGCAGGACGCGACCACCTGCCGCACCTCGGCGGAGCCCGGCCACAGCCGCGCGGCGACCGGACGGCCCGTGCGACAAACCCGGTTTTACCTGAACTATTCCGGGTGGAATGTAATCGCGCCACGGTGGACCAGGGGGCACGAAGGAAACTTGTCCGACTTCGGGAACCCGACATCCACGCAGAGGACACTTCGGCAATACTGGAATTTATTCTCGGTCCGGGCTTCGGAACTCCGGATGACGGCTCGTGCCAGGTGTGCTTTACTGACAGAAGGGTTCTCAACTTAGCCTACCGACTGGGGGTTGGCAAGTGGATGGAGTAAAAAGGCGTATAATTCGACCGGCGGAGCAAATGGTCGGATCGAGCAGCCGGGCCGATTCTGCTCCATCATCGATCAGCGACGTCCTCTACCTCATCGCCGCTCATCATGTGGACATCTTCAATCACGACACCGCGCAAAATCTCAACACCGCGCACATCTGCTTCATCCGGGGGGACCTGCGGGCCGCCCTGAGGGCGATCGACACCGTCCTCGGCGATCTCGACATCTCGCAAGCCGCATACGCGGACATGCTGGCATTTCGCCTGCTCATCGTATCCCTGATAGATCAGGACTCAGCACCTCGGGTGACCGGTCCCGCTGACGGGGCCCATGCCAGGCCCGGCGCGTTGAGAGTGGTTTCCCTCTGCGTCGAATCGAACAAACTGTGGTACTCGGGGAGCCTTTTCAAGGGACTTTCGACGAACCAGTCGGCGATTCAGCACTCCCGCGACGCGAGCCCGGTGTGGCGAATGTACGCGGATTTCCTACTCGTGAAGAAGCTCTCCGACATCCACGTATCCCACCAAGCGTCCACAGTGATCTCAGGAATGCACGACCTGATCGAAAACGCTGGTCTCCATGCTTTCGAGTCACTGCTGGATGCTTTGCGCTCAGTTCTCCACCTGCAATCCGGCCAATTCGAAAGAGCAATAGTTTCCGCGACGGCGGCGATTCGCATCGCCGAACAGCGCGCGACCAAAGTCGGCGTCAAACTCGCCCTTTCGGTATCCGCGACGGCCCATCTCGGCCTTGGCGACCGCGACAAAGCGGCCGCGTCTCTCACGCTATTCCACGCGGAACCCACTTACTACATCATGCCGGACTCGGTCGCGCGCGCCGCGTTCGTCGAACTCGCCCTGGTCGCCTCCCGCGAAGGACCGCGGGCGGCAGCCGATCGGATCCGGGCGAAATGGCACCTCCTCGGCACCGGCTCGGCGTGCTGCATCGAGGACATCACGAGGCCAGCCTGGCTGGTCGGCATCGCGCGGCGCGCGGGGGACACCGCGCTGGCCGAGCGATGCCTGAAGGCGATCGAGCGGCTGGCGAGCAACAACCACGAGGTCTCCCTGCTGGAGACGGCCGCGGAACACGCGCGGGCGACGTTCGCGGGCGAGCAGCCGGGGCCGTCGTCGATCCTGGACTGCCGCCCTCCGGCGATGTCGATCGACCGAGCCCTGCCGGAACCGGACGTCACCGGTTCGGCGTCCGGCAGATCAGCGCGGTTGTCGACGCTGAGCAGGCGGGAGGGTGAGATCGCGCGACTCGTGAGCAGCGGGCTCACCAACCAGCAGGTCGCGAACCAGCTCGGTCTCTCACCGCACACGGTCAACTTCCACCTGCGCAGCATCTTCCGGAAGCTCTCGATATCGACCAGGGTCAAGCTCAACCGGATCATCGCCCAGAGCGACCGGCAGCAGGATTCCCCGGTCAGCTCGGAGCAACAACGGTGACGGCGTCCAGCAGCACTCGAGCCGTCCGGACCGGGTCGAGCAGGTCGAGACGCCGGAGATCGGCCAGGACGTCCGGCGACCCGCCGTTGGCGAGGAACTTCTCCCCCACGATCGAAGGGTGATCCCGGCGCGTCGCCGCACCCGCCGATCCGATCGGCGCGTCGCACACCTCGGTGACGACGGTGCCGTCCGCCAACTCGATGTCGACCCTGGCGCCGATCGCCATCGTCGCGTTCTCGAAGGTGTCCTCCGACGCTCCCAGACCGGCCAGCAGGCGCGGCGCGTCGTCTCCGCTCCACGCCACGAAGTCGGGCCACTGCAACGCCCGTTCCCCGGCTTGGCGCAACGATTCACCCAGCGGGGAAGTGGCCTGCACCATCCGTTCCGAGAGCTGCCAGTCGTGTTCGACGTCGACCTTCGCCGCCAGGGACCAGCGGGCGTCATCGGTCAGGGCCGGGGCGGCCAGGTCCTCCGCCCCGAACGTTCCTGTCAGCAACAGCGTCGCGACGCCGTACCCGACCGACAGGGTGGCGGCGGAGACACCCGTTCGACCGCCGTCCAGGAACGGCGCGACCTTCTGCTGCATCTGCCAGGTCAGCAACGACCCGTGGACGACGACACGCCGGATCCGGGACACGTCGAGGGCGTCGAGCCGCCGGTGGAACCGCTCGGCGCAGTCGAAGGCCGCGTGGAGGTAGGCACTACCGGGGAAGCGCTTGTAGGTCAACGTGTCGGTGTGCCATCGACGGCCGAGGCCCTCGATCACCGCCTCGGGGATCGGCACTGCCGACAGGTGCGCCAACAACCCCTCCCGGTCCTCCAGGACGGTGTCGGATCCGGCCAACCCGTGCGCCGCGGCGTCGCACGCGTCGAGCGCCATCCGGATCGGCACCGCGGCGGTGAAAGCCTTGACGTCACTGGTCACGACGCCGTGGTGGAACGGCACGGGCAGGATCCCGAGCGCCAGGCCCAGTCCTGCCGTCCACTCCTCCAGTGACGCGCCTCGCGCGTGCAGCCGGGCCGCGGCGGCGCTCGCCAAGTGGCAATGCGTGTTCGTCTGGCCGCGGAAGAAGGGGCTGAGGATGGTCGCCGCCGTGATCCGTGCCGCGCACTCGTTGGCGGCGACGATCGTGGCCAGCAGCGACTTCCCGTCGAGCCCGCTCGGTTCGACCTCCGTGATCGCGACGTTCACGGCGCCCGCCGACACGTGTCCCGAGTAGGCGACCTCGTCGAAGTCGAGTGCTGTCGCCAACGCCGAGAGCACGTAGGCGGACTGCTTCGGATCGGCCTGGATGGGTGGGCCGAACGCGGCGACCACCCTCTGCCCGACCGGATGGCGCAGCGACGCGCGAACGGCCGCGAGGTTCGAGATGAGCTGGCTTCGCGCCGACGCCAGGGTGTTCGGGGGGATGCCCTCGTAGGTCACCGTGCGGGCCCACGCGGCGAGCCTGGTGGTCAGGCTCGCGGACGGCCCGGCCGGGCGGTCGGACGAGGAGCCGGTGGGTGCGGTGATCGTCATCGTCGGATTCCCTTGTGCGCAGGAGCCTCGACCACGTTCAGGTCGCCGTGCTCATGATGTCGGGTCGCCCGTCCAGTGCCTGGTACGTGCGGTCGTGCCAGAGAAGCGGGCGGCCGTGGCCGACCCGCACGGCCGTCAGCCGTCCGAACAGCACGAAGTGGTCGCCGACCTCGGTGAGGGAGTGGAGATCACACCACCCGACCGCCATCGCCCCGGCGATCACCGGGGCTCCGCGGATCAGCCGGACCTCGTACCCCAGGTCCGCGAATCGCGAGTTGTCGCTCGGCGACCGGCTGAACCTGTCCGCCAGGTCCGGTTGGTCGTCGGCCAGCAGGTGGACGGCGAAGCGCTTGGCGTGCCGGATGGCGGCCAGCGTCCGCGACCCGCTGGAGACGCAGCACAGGATGACGGGAGGATCCATCGACACGCTCGTCACGGTGCTCACGGTCGTGCCCGACCACCCCGACGCGCCGCACGCGGTCACGACGGCGACGCCCGCCACCAGCTTGCGGTAGTAGTCGCGGCACGGCACGTCGCCCGGCGACGTCTCGGTCGGCCAGAACGGGCTGGCACCCCTCATGAGAACCACGGCAGCGGCTCGCCGGTGGTCAGCACGGTCAACGCGGCCGGGACGACGTGGATGTCGTAGGACGGCATCACCTCGGGCATGACCTCCCCGTCGTGCTCGAACAACATGGGCTGCCCGTCGAGGCGCTCGATGGAGATCCGCGACCCTCGACCGGTCCGGATCCCCGGAACGTCGTAGACGTCGCCGGAGACGGCGGCCTTGGCGAAGGCGCCCATGTCCACCGCGGCGGTGACCAGCGTGATGTCGAGCAGGTGGTCGTCGAGGATCGACCTCGGCACCAGGTTCAGCAACCCTCCGCGATACCGGAACCCGCCCACGATCGTCTCGACGATGCCGCCCTCGTAGACCGCCTCGCCGTCGATGGACACCCGGCCCTGGTACGGCACGTACGCCTCCATGGCCGCCAGCGCCGCCGCCATGAGCAGCTCGCGCCCCTTCTCCGGCCGGTTCCTGATGGCCACCAGGCTCGCGGCGAACAACCCGCTGCCGGAGCCCAGCACCACGACGTGGTCGTTCTGCTCGATCCTGGCCAGGTCGATCTTCCGGGTGACCGCGCCTCCCCGCAGCGCGCGGTCGGCGACCGCGTCCCACGGTTCGTCGTTCCACAGGCCCCGGTAGGTGGAGTTGCCCGTGCCCGCCGGCGCGATCAGCAGGGGCGGCACGGCGGCGACCCCCGACTCGCGGGCGCGGTGCAGGCCGGTGGCGACCTCGCAGACCGTGCCGTCGCCTCCCACCGCGGTGATGATGTCCGGGGGCGACCCGCCCCCGGCCAGCTTGTACGCGATGTCCGCCGCGTCGCCTGCGGCCGTGGTCCTGATGACCTCCACCGAGGCGGTGCCCACCGCCTCCATCGCAGCCACCGCTCGATCGGCGTCACCGCCTGCCGCCGGGTTGACGACAGCGGCGACGCGCAGACGTGGTTCCATGGTCGGACCTCTCCTGGAGCTGGGGTTGCCGCGGTACTAGGAGCCGAGCCTGCGCACGACGCGGACGCGTGCGCCTTGTTTCGGGATCATGGTGATGTTGCGCATCTCGGAGCCCTCGTCGTCGAGGTCGACGGCCTCGATGTGCACGGAACGCAGCACCTCGGTCATCACGGCCTCGACCTCCACCTGGGCGAACATCGCACCGATGCAGCGGCGCACACCGCCGCCGAACGGAAGCCAGGCGTGCAGCGGCGGGTTGGGCTCGAGCCACCTCTCCGGGCGGAACTCCTTCGCGTCGGCGCCCCAGAACCGCGGATCGGACTGCACGGCGCCGATGGACGGCAGCACGGCGACCCCGGCCGGAAGCCGGTAGCCCGCGAGCTCGATCGGCTCGGTGAGGCGCCGCGCGACGTTGTGGATCACCGGCCGGACGCGCAGCGCTTCCTTGAAAACCGCTGTCCGGTAGGGATCCTTGGGCTCGTGGAGGTTCCTCCGCACCCGCGCCAGCACCTCGGGGTGGCGCAGCAGCCGTTCGAAGACCCAGGAGATCGCCACCGCGGTCGTCTCGTGCCCCGCCATCAGCAGCGCCATCAACTCGTCGCGGACGATCTCGTCCTCGGGCTCGCCGTCCAGCATGATGGACAGGGCGTCCGTGCGGCTGGAGCGGTTGGGGTCCTGCCTGCGCCTGGCGATCTCGGCGTAGATCAGCTCGTCGGCGCGGTCGAGGTTGCGCACGACGTTGCGCCAGGGCCAGACCGACCCGAGCTGGGGGCGGATCCACACCAGGATGTCGGAGAGGCCGATGTCGGACACCCGGCGCAGGACGCGGCCCAGCTCGGCCGCGCGGTGCTTGTCCTCGACACCGAGCACGGCGCGCACGATGATGTCGAGGGTGAGCGCGTAGGACCTGTCCAGCAGTCGGAAGGGCTTGCCGACCGGCCAGCTCCGCACCTCGTTCTCGGTGATCTCCCGCACCACCGACGACAACGCGGCGATCCGCTCGTGCTGGAACGGCGGCATCATGCGCTTGCGCGCCGGTTTGTGGTCGGGGGCGTCGAGGGTCAACACCGAGTTGCGGCCGACGATCGGCACCAGCAACGAGTTCCCCTCGCCCGCGTGGAAGATCTCCGGGGCACCTTTGAAGACTTCCTTGATGTGGTCCGGATTCCGCAGGATGACGAACGGGCCGCCCGGCACGACCCGCAGCGTGACGACGTCCCCGAACCGCTCGTGCATCTCGGGCAGGTAGTGCTGACGGCCGAGCCGGAAGCGGATCGTCTGGGCCAGCACGGACTCCGACGGCCCCGGTGGCATGCTGTCCAGCGGTCCGTCGATCGACACCTTGCTGATCGACGCCGACGACATCAGCCGCTGGTTCGCGCTCGCGTGGTCGCTTCGGACGACCTTCATGGTCTGCTCCTCGTCCGTCATGCGTGGATGCCCTGCCCGGTCCACCGGTCGTTCCGGGAGCGACCCGCTCCACCCGACCGGTCGGACGCCGCCGTGAGGTGCGCCAGGTAGCGGTCGAGCACGCGCTCCACGAGACGGCCGCGAGGCACCCAGGGAGCCTTCGACCGGACCCAGGGCAGGGCGAACGACAGGTGGTCCGCCCCCTCGTCCACGATCCAGCGGGCCAGGTGGGCGCCGTGGTAGATCGAGGCCGCGAGCCCGTGGCCGTTGCACCCTCCCGCGTAGTACAACCGCGGGTCGTCCGGGTGGCGTCCGACGATCGGCAGTCCGTCGCGGGTCATCCCGACAGGCCCTGCCCAGGTCGACTCGATGTCCACCTCGGACAGCGCCGGGGACAGCCTCCGCACCGCCGAGCGGAGCTTCTCCGGTGCGGGGGCCACCGAACCGAACGGGCCGCGCAGGACCGCTCCCCCACCGACCACGATCCGACCGTCGGAGGTGAGCCGGAAGTACGGCGACAGCTCGCCGTGTTCGATCAACGGCTCCGCGCGCAGCCCGTCCAGCGCCTCGATCGCCTCGGGCGACAGCTTCTCGGTCACCCCTGCCTGCACGCGCAGGCCGACCACACCCGCGGGCGCCTTCAGGTCCGCGCCGAACGCGTTCACCGCCACGACGACGTGGTCCGCGACGAGCGCGCCGTCGTCGGTGGACACGGTGGTCAGCAATCCCCGCCTGATACCGCGCACGACGCTGCGTTCGAAGATCGTCACCCCGCGCTGCTCGCCGAGTCGGGCGAGTTGATCGGTGAGCGCGGCCGGGTCCAGGGTGGCGGCGGGCGCGTACCGCAGGCCGCTGGTGTAGTGACGCGCGACAGCGGGCAACGAGCCCGCTGGGACCAGCGCGATGGGAAGCCCCAGGATCCTGGCGGCGTCGGCTTCCCGCTGCTGCGCCTCGGCGCCCTCCTCGTCGGAGGCGACGACCAGTTGACCGCCGGGGGTCAGGTCGCACGAGATCCGGTGGCGCTCCACGAGATCGAGGACGTGTCGTACCGCGTCGACCGACCAGAGGTAGGAGGCACGCGCGACATCGTCGCCGTAGCGCCGGCGGGCGACCGCCACCCGCGGCCCGATCCTCGGACCGAGGAGCCCGGTCCCCCTGCCGCTCGCGCCCGCCGCGACGTGGTCCGCCTCGACCACGGCGATCCGGAGGTCCGGGTCGAGCCCGACCAGCTCCAGTGCTGTGGACAGA
Source organism: Umezawaea sp. Da 62-37 (assembly GCF_032460545.1). Classification (GTDB taxonomy): domain Bacteria; phylum Actinomycetota; class Actinomycetes; order Mycobacteriales; family Pseudonocardiaceae; genus Umezawaea. The sequence continues at coordinate 9,988,683 of NZ_CP135965.1, read as the reverse complement.
CCGGTCAGGCCCGCGCCGACGATCGCGACATCACAGCGGTGGACGCCGTGCAGACGACTGCGGGAACCCGTGTAGCCGTAACCCGCCCAGGGAACTCCCGACCCGGCCATCATCGGCTCCGCAGCACTCGGGTGAGATCGATCCGCCGCGTCCCGGTGATGCTGCGGGCGATCGCGCGGGCGTCGACCGCCATGTCCGGCAGCTGCCCTGGCGGGAGCCGGTAACCCTGGAAGTACAGCCCCGGCGCGTGCGGGGCGACGTCGCCGCCGAACACGACAGGGCGTCCGCCCGGCTGGGACAGGACACCGAGGTGCCCGAGCAGCCCTTCCATGTCGGGCCGCTGCCCCGTGGCGGAGATGACGACATCCGGTTTGATGTTCGTCTGCCCGTCGAGCAGGACGGCCTTCTTGTCGAACCCCTGGACACCGCGGACGATCTCGACCGCTCCCTCCCGGACCGCGGGGATCAGGCCGCGGTCGATGGAGCCGTACGAGTGCCCGCTCCTGGCGGTGCCCGCCATCGTGCCCTCGGTCGGGGTCGCGAGGCCGTACTGCGTCAGGTCGCCCCACTGCATCTTGTGCATCGTCAGGCTGATCCGGTTGACCAGCCAGTGCGGCATCGGCCCGTGCTTGATGGCCTGGCTCAGCAGCGAGGTGATCGGGCTGAGCTTGAACAGCACCGGTGTGTGGCGCACCGACAGGCGCACACGGGAAGCGCCTGCCCTCGCCACCTCGATGGCGATGTCGATCCCGGTCGGTCCGACGCCGACGACCAGGACGTCCTTGCCTACGAAGGGGTCGGGCACCGTGTACGAACGGGCGTGGACGAACTCGCCCTCGAACTCGTCGAGACCGGGCCAGTCCGGCACGAAGGGCTTGCGGTGCAGGCCGGTCGCGACGACGACGTCCTTCGCGCGCAGGTCACCGATCGACGTCCGCACCACCCACCGGTCACCGTCGCGGTCGACCCGGTGGACCTCGGTGCCGTGGCGGATGTCGGCGTCGAGCACCTCGATGTACTTCTTCATGTAGTTGATGAAGTCGTTCCGCATCGGCCACGGACCGTATTCCGCCGACAGCCGCATGCCGGGCATCGAGCTCAGCCGTCGCCACGAGTTCATCCGCAGCGACGGGTAGTACGTGTACCAACTGGAGCAGGCCACGTTCTCCCGGTCGAGGACCAGGGGGTTCAGGCCTGCCTCCTTCAGCGTCCAGGCAACCGCGAGACCGCCCGGCCCCGCACCGATGACGATCGGGCGTTCACCACTTCCGGACATGGCATTCCTCACTGGTTCCACCCGTCACTTCGGTTCGGACGACAGAAGGTCGGCGCTGTCCCGCATGACGGTCCGCCTGTCGAACTCGACGAACGCGGGAAGCGCCACCGGCTCGAACGGCACCCTGAAGGGCTTCAGGAAGTTGCCGAAGATCGCGCGGTCACCGCACAGGTGGATCGGCACCGCGAGCAGGGCCCACTCGAACCCCGCGACCGCGACCCACACGGCCACGACGGCGGCCTGCGTCACGAAGCTGTGCATCGTGTTGTAGAGCACGTAGTAGACCTTCGGGATGCCGCCGTTCCTGGCCCGTCGGTACGCGATCGCCCCTGGGATGTAGCCGATCACGTCGATGTAGACGAACAGCGCCACCGCCTGCACCCAGCGCACTTCACCGATGTGCAGGAGGAACAGCACCGAGCACACCACCAGCGCGACCGCGTACTCCGCGCGGAGCAGCAGATACGTCGTCCTACTCTCGAAGCGGTTCACATGATCCATCGAACTCTCCCGGATTTACGCGGACAGTGCTTTGCCGAGCTCGCGCCTGCTTTCGAGGCGGGCGGCCACGACCGCCGCGATCGCCGGGTCCCCGACGACGGTGGCCTCGCCGAGCAACTGGTGCACGATGAGGGCGATGCCTTCCTTGAGCACCTTGGCCGCGATCGGCTCCAGCACCCCGGACAGGCTGGGGATCCCGAAGTCGAAGGTCGTCTCGAAGGTCACCTCGCAGCCGCCCGCGACGGAGTGCACCTGCCAGGACCCCCGGAAGACCTCGAAATCGCCGGTGGTCTGCTCGAAGACGATGCGGCGGAGGTTGGGCTGGAAGTAATCCACCTCCGACCAGCGCAGCGGACCGCTGCGGAAGAAGATCTCCCAGTCGCTCACGAGCGGTTCGCCGTCGTCGTTGCCGTGCACGACGACCGAACGGACTTCCTCCACGAATTCCGGGTACCGCTCGAACGCGGAGATCCGCTTGAACGCCACGTCGGCGTCGACGGCGAAGGACCTCAGCTTCAGTTCCAGGCTACGCATTCGCAAGCACCTCGTACTCCGGGTTCCGTTCGGCGACCAACTTGACCGCCCGCTCGAATCGATCCACAAGAAACTCCACATCGGACTCCGTCATCACCGCGGGCGGCGTGAACCGGACGACGTGGTCGGAGTTGAGCGACAGGTTCGCGACGACGTTGTTGCCGACGAGCGCGAGGAACAGGTCCGCCGCGATCGAGGGATCGGCGAACTCGACCCCGATGAGCAGGCCCACCCCGCGCACCTCGCACTGGTGGTGCGGGAGGTGCACGGCCTTGATCCGCTCGAACTCGGGTACCAGCCGGGCACCGAGCTCGGCGGCCCGGTCGACCAGGCCGTCGTCCCGGATGGCCCTGATCGCACCGCACACGGCCGCCATGGCGATCGGCGCCGCCGAGAAGGTCGAGGTGTGCAGGATCGGGTCGCGGTCGAGCACCGAGAAGACCTCCTGGGTGGCGATGGTCGCGGCCACCGGGATGACACCACCGCCGAGGGCCTTGCCGGAGAGCAGGATGTCGGGGCGGACGCCTTCGGCTTCGACTCCCCACCACGCGCCGAGCCTGCCGAGACCCGTCTGCACCTCGTCGACGACGAGCAGGGCGCCGTACTCCGAGCACACCGCCCGCACGGCGCTGAGGTAGCCGGGCGGGGGGATGATCACCCCGGCCTCGCCCTGGACCGGCTCGACGATCACGCAGGCCTCGCCCGGATGCAGTTCGAGCACCGCGGTGAGCGCGACGACATCCCCGTACGGAACGTGGGAGACATCCGGCAGCAGCGGCCTGAACGGGTCCTGGAAAACGTTCTTCGCGGTCAACGACAGCGCGCCCATGGTCTTGCCGTGGTAGCCGCCGAACATCGACACGAGGTGACGTCGTCCGTTGAGACGGGCGAGCTTGATCGCCGCTTCGACCGCTTCCGCCCCGGAGCAGGAGAAGTGCACCTTGTCCAGGCCTGGAGGAGTCACCGACGTCAGGAGTTCGCCTGCCCGCGCGGCGGCCGGGTCGAGGAACATCCTCGTGCCGATCGGGTGCGTGTGGAGCTGCCGGTCCACCTCGCGCACGACAGCGGGATGGCGGGCGCCGGTGATGAAGACCCCGTACCCCCCGGCGTTGAGGAACTTCTCGCCCTCGCTGGTGGTGATCCACGCGCCGGACGACTCCACTTCCAGATGTCCGCCGAGCACGTCGGCCAGACGCGCGCGGCCCGAACTCATGGTGCGCCGGTACAGTTCCGACACCCGCAGGCGGTCGATCACGGCATCGTCATTCATCGACTGACCTCACCCGAACCGCAGCACGTCGCCGGAGAAGGTCTCCGCCAGCGCCCGACGGGTACTGGACCGCGACGGCGGGTGGAAGCTGACGCACTGGCAGGCCGCGGCGAGGTAGGCGACCTCCGGCGACGAGATGAACGCCATGCCGCCCAAAGCCTCGACCGCCCTGCTCGCGACGTCCACGATCGCCTCCTGGGCGCCGTACCGGGCGATCATGGTCTTGGTGAGGGCCGTGTTGTCACCCTCCTTGGAGGTCAGCTGCCGGGCGATCCCCTCCAGCAGCAACGTGGCCGTCTCCAGCCGCACACCCAGGTCCGCCAGCTGCTCCGCGCCGAGCTTCTTGCTCGCGAAGACCCGCTCCACCAGTGCGCTGGCCATGCCGAGGTAGCACGACGTGATCAGCATCTCGAACCACATGAACCCGATGGTCTGCAGCTCGTCCAGCTCGCCGCGCTCACCGACCTCGGTGGGCACGAGCAACCGGTCGTCGACGAACACGTCGGTCAGCCGGACCTCGTCGCTCTCGGCTCCGGCGAGCACGTTGCTGCCCCAGAACGGGTGGACGGACACCCCCGGTGTCTTCGCGGGGATGAGCATCAGCACGTTCTCGGTGCCGCCGCCTTCCTTGGGGACCGAGACGCTGGCCGACAACAGGTCCATCGAGCGCGACATGCTGCAAGGCCGCTTCGACCCGTTGACGACGATGCCGCCCTCCTTGCGCACGCCCCCGACGGTGGGCGACAGGATTCCCTGACCCGGATTCCCCTCGGCGAAACCCGAGGAGACCAACAGGTTCTGCGTCGCGATCCCTTCCAGCAGAGCCCATTCGAGGCCGCTGGACTGGAGGCTCTCGGCGAGGGTGAACACGGTCGCCACCGAGAAGTGGTGCATCGTCGACGCCACGGCCAGCGACGGGGCGACCGCTCCGATCGCGCGCGTGACCTGGATGGCCTCCAGCGGGGTCACCCCCGACCCCGAGTACTCCTTGGGGATCACCAGTCCCGGTCCGCCGCACGACCTGAACAGTTCCAGCCCCTGGTTGTCGGGTTTCTCGAGTTCTGCCATGGAGATGCTGGACAACTTGGCCAGGAGGCCGGGGAGGTGTGCCTCGCAGACCTCACGCGCGTCATCGAGTGTGCGCATCGCGCTGCTCTTCCTTCGACGATCGCGGAGAAGGGTCCGCGATGATGGAAACACCTTGGATGTGCGTGGTGCGGAGCACGGGGTAGTTGGCCTCGCCGGAAGCCCCGCCGGTCAGACCGGTGCCACCGTGCGACGGCAGCGGGGTGGTGAACGCGATGTGGGAGTCGTTGACCTTGAGCAGTCCGCCCGCGACCGTTCCCACGACGAACCTCTCGACCACCGACGCGTCCCGCGCCCACAGCGAGTTGCGCAGCCCGTACAGGCTCGTGTTGACGAACTCGATGAAGCTGTCGAACAGGATCTCGTCGTCCGCGGACTCGGGGACGATGATCGGCAGCAGCGGGAAGAAGGTCTCGTGCAGCACCGCGTCCATCCTGCGGGCATCACGCAGGCCGTCGACCCGGATGACCGTCGGCTCCAGGAAGAACCCGGCGCTGTCGCGTGTCCCGTCGATCTGGATGCCGTGTCCGCCGGTGACGACGGTGGCGCCCTTCTCGACGGCGTCGGCCAACGTCTTGGTGAACTTGTCGTGGCGCAGGACCGGGGAAAGCAGGACACCTTCCTCGTCCGGGTAGCCGGGCCGCAGCGACTCGGCCCTGCGCACCACCCGGCTGATCAGCTCGTCCGCCACCGCCGGGTGGACGACGGCCTGGTTCGGCACCATGCACAGCTGCCCGGAACCGTAGAAGCCCTCGACGATCGCGTCGGCGGCCAGGTCGAGGTCGGCGTCCTTCCAGACCAGGACGATGTCGTTGCCCGCCAGTTCGAGGATCGGCTTCTTGCCCACCTCGACGCACCGGCGCTCGATCTTGATGCCGCTCGGGACGTCACCGAAGTACATGATGTCGTTGACGTGCGGGCTGTTGATCCACGTTTCGAGCATCGGGCCGGGGTGGCCGCACACGACGTTGAGGACACCTTGCGGAGCGCCGAGCTCGTCCAGCAGGGGGGCGATCATCGTGCGCAGCACGGAAGTGACGCCGAACGGCGCGGACCGCGGTGCCCGGACGACGACCGCGTTGCCCCCGGAGAGGCTGGTGATGCCGAGCAGCGCGCTGACCAGGGGGGCGTTCGCGGGCGGGTTGATGCACACCACGCCGTCGGGTTGCCGCCGCACGATGTTGCGGCGGCTGTCCACCGAGAACTCCTGCCACAGCTGGCCGCGCAGGAAACCGATCGACTCGGGCCTGGTCAGCTCGCACATCCCGCCGACTTCCCACCTCGCCAGCTCCAGCGGGTGCCCTTCCAGGGTCAGCATGCGGATGATCTCGTCCGCGTTCTCCCGGATGGTCGTGTGCAGCAGTTCCATCAGGCCGTCGAGGCGCACCGAGAGCGGTGCCGAACGCCAGGTCTTCGTGGCTTCGGCCGCGGCGGCCAACGCGTCCGCGATCGTCTCCTTCTCCGCCACCGCGACCCTGCCGACGATCACACCGGGAGGCGCCTCGGAGAGGGGGACCCGACCCGCTTCGAGGTTGCGCTTGAGCGTGAGGCTCGCGAACGAGTCGTCCAGAACCGCACGCGCGGAGAGCGCGTACACCCATTGGCCGCTGTCGACGTCCTTTCCTCGCACAAAACTGCCGAATGACGGGATTTCGTGGGCTTCGTCGTTCGCTGTCAACGTGACCCCGCAATCTAGGTTCCGATGGCAGCTCTGCCGCTGCTCAACGCTCCACTGTCAGTGATCCACGGCGAAGTATCCACAGCGGTCCTGAAACGTCCCTGACTCCCTTCCCCGCGCGATATCGCCCCGGCGTCAGACCCGTCGTCTACCGTCTGTCCCATCGCATTCCGAACGTGGAGGCAGACCATGGAGGTACCGGAGACGCTCCGGCCGAAAGGCCACGATCGGACGTTGTCCGCTCTCGAGCGGTTTGCGGACAACCCAAGCGCGTTCCTCGCCCTCAACAGCGGCAACGAGTACTTCACGTGCGCCGATGTCGACGGTGTCGTGTGCTACCGGCCACACGGTCGGCGGTGGATCCAGTTCGGAGGACCGTTCGCCGATGCCGACAGCAGGAAGGAGTTGCAATCGGAGTTCATCGCCCATGCCCACTCCAACGGGCGGCGGGTCGTCGGCGTGCAGCTGCAACGCTCGGACGCGGAACTGTTCGCGGAACTCGGCCTGACGGTCAACCAGATCGGCGCTTCCTACGCCGTGGACCTGGCGGACTTCACCCTTCGGGGGAAGCGGTTCGTCCGGCTGCGGAACAAGATATCCCGCGCCATGCGGGAAGGGCTCGAGATTTCCGATGTGGACGCGGGACAGGTTGCCGACGATATCGACAACATCGATTCGCGATGGCTCCGGCAGAAAGGACGGCACACCAAGGAGCTGAAGTTCCTGATCGGTGAGATCGGCGGATCGTGGCAGCCGCTGCGGAAGCTGTTCGTCGGGAGGATCGACGGCAACCCGATCGGCTACATCTCCTACGCACCCGTGTACGGCTCACGTCCAGGATGGCTGCACGACCTGAGCAGGCGACTGCCGGACTGCCCGCCGGGCGTCATGGAAGCGATCAACTTCCACGCCATCGAGCACATGCGGTCGCTGGGCGCACCCTGGCTGCACTTCGGCTTCACACCGTTCACCAGCCTGGACGACAGCTACCAGCTGTCGACCGCGAGTCGCACCGCCGCACGGATCGTTCGACTGCTCGCCGATCGCGGCGACAGCGTCTACCCGGCGAAGAGCCAGTTGGAATACAAGCTGAAGTGGAATCCGACCACGGTGCTGCCCGAGTACTTCGCCTTCGACGGCGGAATCTCGCCGCGTTCCCTGTGGAGCTTGGCACGGGTGACGAACATCGTGTGACCGCTCAATCCGGGAAGGGTACCCGAAGAGGCCCAACGGGGGCCGAGGTTTCCTCGGCCGGGCTCACGCCCACGCAGGTTCGAATCCTGCCCCTTCCGCTCGCGAATCGACCAGAGGAAGCAGGACATGACTGAAGTCCATTTCGTCGAGAAGTGCGATGCTCCGCTGGAAGTCGCATTCGAGTACCTCGACGACTACCGGAACGTGGTCGAGTACTGGCACGGGATGACGAGCTACACGCCGGTCGGGGACCTCGACCACGGTCTCGGATCGGTGTACGCGGCCGTGTCGAAAATCGGTCCGTCCACCGTGAAGTCGACGCTCAAGACGATCCAGTGGGAGAAGAACGCCCTGGTCGCCTACAAGTCCACCTCGGGGATGGACACGTCCACCACCTTCACCTTCTCCGCGGTCGACGCCTCGCACAGCACGGTGGAACTCCGAGTCGAGTTCCACCTGCCCGGAGGTATCGCGGGCAAGGCGTTGGAGAAGACCTTGGAACCCTTCGTGAACGCATCGGCCAAGAAGACCGCCCAGAACATCTCGACGCGGATCGCCGCGTACTACGCGACCCGGTCGACGGACTCCGATTCGCCGAAATAACAATGGGCGCACAAGGAGGCGACCGCCACCGGAATCCGGTGGCGGTCGCCTCCTTGTGCGCGGTCATGTCCGACCGGCGGATGCAGATCAGGAAACGTCGATCGACGCGGGCAGGTGTCCGACGGCAGCGATGACGGCCAGGGTGACGGCGAGTGGGTCCCACCCTCGCGGCGGGACCGGGAAAGCGGCCGGGCTCCGCGGGATCTCCCTCCCGATCGGCGGGCGTCACCGTCCTCCGCACGGCAGGAAGCCCTTACCGGGCACCGGGATCGGATAGGACCACCTGGATCCGCCTTCCCCCGGTGGGCGGCTCGGACCGCCACGGCGCACCGGCGGAGCGACCGTGTCGGCACGGATGTCGGCGGCACGGTCGCCCGGATGTCGACGCCGGGTCGCGGCGTCGCCCACCCCCCGGTCACACCACAACCGTCCGCGGGGTCCCGAGACACGACGAAGGGCTCCCCCGCACCTGTGATCCTCCACCCCGCGCTGGTGCGCCGGGTCAGGACGACCTGATCAGGTCCGCCGCTTTCTCGCCGATCACGACCGACGGCGCGTGGGTGTGGCCGCGGATGATGCTCGGCATGATCGACGCGTCCGCGACGCGCAGGTTCTCGGTCCCCCGCACCCGCAGCTCCGGGTCGACGACGCTGTCCTTGTCGTTGCCCATGCGGCAGGTCCCGGTCGGGTGGTAGAGGGTGTGCGAGTGCTGGTCGAGGCACAGTTGCAGCACTTCCTCGATCGGGGTGCCCGTGGGGACGTCCGGCTGCATGAGCGTCGTGAGCTCCCCCTTGAGCGAGGGTGCGGCGGCGATCTCGACGCAGATGCGCATACCGGCCAGGACGGCGGCGCGGTCGAGGCCCTCCGGGTCGGTGCAGTAGCGCGGGTCGATGAGCGGCTTGGCGAGGGGATCGCGGGAAGCGAGCGTGATCTCGCCCGAGCTGCGGGGTTTGAGCAGGATCGTCCCGATCGTCACGGCGTGCCCGTCCGCCTTGACCAGCCCTTCCCCGATGTAGGGCGCGGGTGCGAAGATCAATTCGAGGTCCGGCAGTTCGAGTTCCTCGCTGCTGCGCACGAACCCGTACGCCTCGCCGACGTTGGAGGTCAGCATCCCCCGGTTCAGGGCGAGGTACCTGACCAGCTCGGGGATCCGTTCCGCACCGAACAGCGTGTCGAGGCCGGTGGTGCGGAACACGATCGGCGTCAGCAGGTGGTCGAGCAGGTTGCGACCGACCTCCGGGAGATCGACGCGCACGTCGATGCCCTTGGCCTGCAAGGCTTTCCCATCACCGATGCCCGACAGCATCAGCAGCTGGGGAGTGTTGATCGCGCCGCCGGAGAGGATGACTTCCCGGCGCGCCAGCACGGTGTAGGCCCTGCCCCCCTTGACGTACTCGACACCGATGGCCTTCCTGCCGTCGAAGATGACGCGGGTCGCCTGCGCCTCCGCGAGCACGGTGAGGTTCGGCCGCTTGGCCGCGGGCTTGAGGTAGCCGTCGGCGACGCTCCACCGGGAGCCGCCCTTCTGGTTCACCATGGCTTGGGAGAACCCGTCGGGCCGCGCCTGGTTGGCGCGTTCGGCGGTGTACCCGGTTTCCTGGGCGGCGTCGAGGAAGGACTTGGTCAACGCGCGGGGGCTGCGCTGGCGCGAGATGCGCAGCGGTCCGCCTGTGCCCTCGTCGCCGCCCCAGGTGTCCTGGACCGACTCGATCCGGCGGAAGTACTTCACCACTTCGTCGAACGCCCAGCCCGACCCCGCGTGCTCCGCCCACTCGTCGTAGTCGGCGGCGAATCCCCGTACCCACATCATGGCGTTCATCGATGACGAGCCGCCGAGCGTCTTGCCGCGGGGCCAGAAGATCGAGCGTCCGTTCAGGGCCTTCTGCGGCTCGGTGCGGTAGTTCCAGTCATTCGGACCCTGGAACAGGTTCGCGAAGCCCGCGGGGATGCGGATGAACTTGTCGGAGTCCTTCGGCCCCGCCTCGAGCACGACGACCGACGTCGTCGGGACCTCGCTCAGCCGAGCGGCGACAACGGCTCCGGCGGATCCGGAGCCGACCACGACGTAGTCGGAGGTGCTGACCGTTGTGCTCATGCGATGCGCTCCTGTCGAGTGGGGATCTCAGCCGCGGAGGGCGGAGGCGAAGATGGCGGGCAGCTTGGCCCATCCGGGGTTCGCCGTGAACCCGGTGAGCAGGCGCCCGGTGGTCGCCGCGGTGCGGTTGCCCACGAACCACGGTGGCTTGGGCGTCAGCGTGAGCTGTCCGGTCAGCACGGACCTCGGCGCGGGGCGGAAGGGGCCGCGAACCACGGTGCGTTCGACACCGTCGAGCAGGAAGCCGTTGTGCACCACACCGATTCCGCTTTGCACGTCGTCGACGGTGTTACCGGGGAAGGCACCCCACGCGGCGTACGGGCTGAGGAATCCCACACCGGTCCAGGCGTTGACGGCGATGGTGCCGTAGCGCAGGTCCTCGATGGCCGAGTCGAACACCGGTCCGAGGGACCGGATGGTCGCGGGGTGTGCGATGAGGTTCGCCCCGAGGGTTCCGGCGGCGTTCCCGTTGACGAACTCGACCGCCCGCCCGACGAACTCCGCCCCGTCGTGGGGCAGCTCGACGACACCCAGCACGGGCGCGAAGTACTCGGTGCGCAGCAGCGCGCTGTCGGCGACGATCCCGCTGACGAGCACCCGGCCCCGATGTGCGCCGAGGCCCTGCGAGCCGGGATGGGCGTCCAGCGCGGACCGCACGCGATCGTCGCTGCCGGGGTAGTACGCGGCGCGGTCCGGCGCGGCGGCGATGGCGCGGCGCAACTCGTCGAGGAACCGGTCCTTCTGCGGCCACAGCGAACTCACCACCACGGCCTGGGTGGCGACGCAGTTGTAGCCGCCGTTGTGCAGGCGCTGGGTCGCGACGTGCTCGGCCTGGAACCGCAGGTCGGCGTCCGACCAGGCGCCGGGCAGCACGATGGTGGGGGACACGCCGCCGAGTTCGCTGGTGATCGGCTTGTCCAGCAACGGTGTCCCGTTCGCCTTGCGCTCGCGACCCGCGTCCCCGGTGCCGAACACGACGGCGTCGTGGGTCACCGCGCTCCCGGTCATGTGCACGTGTGCGACGTCGTCGTGGTGCACCAGGTACTCGCCGACTTCCGCTCCGCCGGTGAGGATTCGCAGCAGGTCGAGGTCGATGAGCGGCTTGAAGATCTTGGTGAACACCGGGAGCAGCGGATCGGTGATGGGGTTGAGCTTCAACGCCACCACGCGGTTGTTCGCGTAGAGCTCGTAGAGCGCGTCCAGCGGCGCGATCGAGGTGATGTTGCCCGCTCCCAGCACCACGCCGATTCCTTGTGTGCGTTCGGGATCCCGCAGTGCGAGGCCCGCCGTCCGCCGCGCCGTGTCGGCGTCGATGCCCGGCCGCAGCCACACCTCGGCGCTGAACCCGTTGAGCAGCAAGGTGTCGAAGACGCCGTGCGGCAGCACCTGGACCGCGACCCGGCCGCCCGGCGCCCGGCCGACCCGCACGCCGTCGATCGGACTCGCTCCCGCGACCAGTTTCCGGACTGTCCCCGTCAGCGCCTTGACGCCCGCCAGCGTCGGGTACGGCCCCGACATCCACTCCTCGCCGACCAGGGGTGAGCCGGGGTCCAGGCCCTTGATCCCGGCCGCCGCGTCCACCCATTCACCCGCGTGGCGATCGATCAGGGCCGCCACCCTGTCGAGCAGGTGCCGCCGCCGCGTCAGGGACGTGTCGGCCCATGCCTTCTCACCGCGGAGCAGGTCCGCCAACGCGCTGTCGATAGCAGTTGTGTCGATCACGAAGCCAATGGTCACAACGCGGTGGCCAGGAGGCCATGGGCCCACTCCGCAGCTTCGGCGTCGGGTTTTGTGCCACGGCACATCCGCCGCGGCTACAGTGCTTCCTGTGACGGCCGGCACTCGATCTTCGCTCGCATCGCGACTGCTCGCCGCGGTCGACGAGTTGGCGGACGAGATCACCGCGCGCATCCGGGCGGACGATTCGGCCTACGTCGAGAGCGGGCTGCTGACGGTCGGTCAGCTCCGCTCCGCCGTTCGGGACAACGTGGTCGACATCATGACAGCGCTGGGCGACGGCGGACTCGACACCGAGGCCGCGGCCGCCGCAGGCCGTCTCAAGGCCGAGCAGGGCATTCCCATCGACAGCCTGCTGCACGCCTACCGGCTCGGCGGGATCGTCAGCTGGGAGAGGCTGATGGCGTTGGCGGCCGCCGACGGCGACACCGACTCGCTGGTGCCGATGGCGTCACGCCTGTGGGCGATCATCGACACCTGCTCGGGCGCCGCGACCGAGGCCTACCACGCCCGCGCCGACAAGCAGCTCCACCGCGACCAGATGTCCCACAACCTGTTGATGGCCGAGTTGCTCGACCGGCCGTCCGACGACGACACCCGTGCGACCGAACTGATCCGCGAACTCGGTCTCCCCACGAACACCCGCTACCTCGTCCTCGCCGCCGACGCCACCGACGACGACCGCCTGCCGGACAGCGGAACCCGGCTCGCCAGGGCGGGCATCGCATCGGCGTGGACGGTGCAGCAGGGACGGCACTTCGCGGTCGTGGCACTGGGACCCCGAAGCGACATGTCCACCATCGCGACCATGGTCGGCGAGTCGGCGCGGACCCGTGTCGGCGCCAGCCGGGCGCACCCGGCGCGATCCCTTTCCTGGAAGGCGAAACGACAGGCCATCGCCGCACAGCGATGCCTGCCCGCGGGTTCCGGCGGCGTCCACGTCTACGGGACGGATCCGATCGCGCTGCTCGTCACCGCCGCACGGGACGTCGCCGCCGACATCTCCGCCGACGTGCTCGCCCGACTCGACGAACTGCCCGTCCCCGCCCGCACCGGCCTGCTCGACACCCTGCAGGCCTGGTTCGACGCCAAGGGATCGACCGGTGACGCGGCCAAACTCCTGCACTGCCACCGCAACACGGTGCTCTACCGGCTGAACCAGGTGGCCGAGCTCACCGGACGATCGGTTTTCGAGCCACGCGGCTCGGCGGAGCTGTACATCGCGCTGTCCACGACCCGCCTGGGCGGTGACTAGGGCGCCCGGCCTCCGACCACGCGGAAGCGGTTCACCGGGCGCACTCCACGCGGATCACGCCCGCCACCTCGTTGACGTGGTCCAGGTCCCGCAGTGCGCTGACCGCCGCCGACAGCAGGGCGTCCGGGGCGGGGCGCGTGGACAGCACCAGCGAGCACCCGACGCCGTGGCGTTGCCAGTCGAAGGTCTCGACGGACACGCCGTGCCGGGCGAAGGTGGCCACCACGTCGGCCTGCGCCTCCGGCCGGTCGACGACGTCGAGGCGGACACAGCCGCGGGTGACCACTTCGGCCATCGACTGCGGGACGAGCCGGTCGTACGGCGTGCCGTCCGGTCCGGTCACACCGGCGAGCTTGTTGCGGCACACCGCCACCAGGTCGCCGAGCACGGCGCCGGCGGTCGCGGGTGGAGCTCGCCTGCGGCGGGGTCGCGGTCGCACCGGCACCGCGCTGGCGTGCCTGGCCGTCCTGTACGGGGTGCCGGTCGCCGAGGCGGTCACGTGCGGGCGGGCGCGCTACGACCACGGGGCGGTCGGGACGCCGTGGCGGCGCCACGACGTCGTCCGCTTCGAGGCGTCGTGGGACCGTCCCGGATGGTCAGGCGCGCTCGACGGCGTCTGCCTGCGGGCCCCGGTCGCTCTGCCGGATGCGGAAGCGCACCCGCTCGCCGGCCACCAGGGGCTCGCCGGAGACCACCGAGACGTGCACGAAGAGGTCGGGCCCGCCCGCGTCGGGGGTGAGGAAACCGAAGCCGCGGTCGGCGTCGTAGCGGGCCACCGTGCCGTCGCCGGCGCGGGCTGTGGGCCGGGTGGCCGGACGGGCCTGGCTGGGGGCCGCGGCGGGCTCCATCGGCTCGCCGGTGGCCACGAACCGCACCTCGCGCGCCTGACGCCCCTGGTCCGCGGTGACCGTGGTGAACGAGACCCGGTCGCCCTCGGCCGGCAGGTACACCTCGTCGACCAGGGCGCGCACGTTCAGGAAGACGTCGCCCGACCCGTCGTCGGCGGCCACGAAGCCGAACGACTTCTCCTCGTCGAACCACAGGACGGAGCCGTCGGCGCCGTCGCCGGGCGCGACCAGAGGGGCTCTGCGGACCCCGGCGTCCAAGCCCAACGGCACCAGGTTCTGGGCCTGCGGCCCCTTCTCCCCGGCGATGACGACGAAGGCCACCCGCTGCCCGGCCGCGAGGACACCCCCGGTGACGATGGCGGAGGAATGCACGAACACCTCCGCACCCCCGCCGTCCGGGGCGGCGAACCCGTAGCCCTTGGCCGGCTCGTACCAGGAGACGGTGGCGAGCACACCCAGGGCCGCGCCGGGCGCGGCGTCCCCGGTGACCGCGACGTGCAGCGCCTGCGGACCACGGGGTCCCTCACCGGACTCGAACTCCACCGTCTGGCCCTCGCGCAGCGCCCGGGCCGCACCCTCGCCCTGCACCTGCGAGACGTGCACGAAGATATCGTCGCCGCCGTCGTCGGGGGCGAGGAAGCCGAAGCCGCGCTCGAGGTCGTACCAGCGGACGGTTCCCTGCTGCACGGTGCACTCCTGGGTCTCACGGGTGATCGGGGGTCCAGTGTCCCAGGCGCCAGACCCCCGCGGCGCCACCGCGCGCCGCTACCGTGACCGGCGTGCCACCGCGTCCGCTACCCTCGCGCGACGGGCTCAACCCCACCCGACTACAGCCCCGAATGGGCAGACGTCCGGGCAGCGCATGCGCACACTGCACGACGCGCAGGACAAATCCCTGACGAAACCGTCTACTCTCCGCTTCTGTGCGAGCTCGTGACAGGCCGAGCACGACGAGTGCGTGAAGATCGCCGACGCCCCGTCGCGGGCACCGCACCGGTTCGCCTACCTGCGCAACCTGCCCGAGGACGCCGACCCTGTGCCGCTCGAAAAGTCATCGCCGCTGGTAGAGCCGGGAGTTGTCACTGTGCTGAGAGCATGGCCTGGTGATCGTGTCCCTGCTGTACAAGGTGACCAGGAAGCTGCTGTCCGTCCCGTCGGTGGTGCTGCGCAGCGAGACGGCCAAGGATGCCGAGCCGCTCGTGCTGCGGCACGAGAACGCGATACTTCGACGGCAACTGACAGGTCCGGTCCGCTACGAACCCGCTGACCGGTTCTGGTTCGCCACCCTGTCCGGCTTGGTGGATCGTCGCCATTGGCCGAAGGTCTTCCCGGTCACGCCGGGCACACTGCTCGTCTGGCACCGCAGGTTCATCGCCCGCAAGTGGGACTACTCCGCACATCGACGCATCGGACGTCCACCGACACGAGCAGCGATCACTACGCTCGTAGTACGACTCGCCAGAGAGAACTCCCGGTGGGGACACCGCCGCGTTCACGGTGAACTGGTCAGGCTCGGACACCGCATCCCCCCTCGACGGTCTGGCAGATCCTGCACGACGCGGGCATCGACCCGGCACCACGCCGCACCGGCCTGACCTGGCGGGAATTCCTCACCGCCCAAGCCGAGGGCATCATCGCGGCGGACTTCTTCCACCTCGACACCGTGCTCGGCACACGCCTCTACGCGCTGGCCTTCCTCGAACACCACACCAGGCGCCTGCACATCACCGGCGCCACCGCCCACCCGACCCAGACATGAACAGCGCAGCAGGCCCGAAACCTCGCCGCCGACCTCGAACACCGAACGGAGTCGCGCCGATTCCTTCTCCGCGACCGCGACGGCAAGTACGGCCACACGTTCGACACCGTCTTCCGCGCCGACGGCCTGCGCGTGCTCAGGAGCACGCCACGGGCGCCCCGGATGAACGCCCACTGCGAACGGGTCATCGGCACCATCCGACGCGAACTCCTCGACCACATCCTGATCATGGATGAGGGTCACGCACGACAAGTCCTAAAGACCTACGAAAAGCATTACAACGGACACAGACCCCATCAAGCCCGCGACCAACTACCACCCGCGGGCCAGCAACACCCCGCCGCGGTACACGACCCCGACACCCGCAGAGTGCTCCGCACTCGCATCCTCGGCGGACTCATCAACGAGTACAAACATGCCGCTTGACCAGCAGCGACGACTTTTCGAGCGGCACAGGATCAGCAGGCCTGCAACGCGATCCACGGTGCGTTGCGTTGTCTGGGTGAATGTGCGAACTCATTGCTCAAGACCACTTATAAGGCCTTGCGCCACTATCGCGGGTGTCCATGGCGGCTGGGCGACATCGTCGGGGCCGCCTTGGTCCTGCTGCACCGGGAGAACCACAGGACCACGTGATCGGCAACGGTTGATCACATAACGCGACGCGCAGTTACTCGGAAAGGCTCATTGCCCACGGTCGGGATACCGGGCACCATGTCGAGAGCTGTCGGATGCCTGGCGCGAAGCACCTCGATGTCGGAGTTCACGGATCGCGCCGGACAACGATGGTGTCGATCATCAGTCCATCCGTGCCGTTGCACCCCCGAATCTGGACTTTCCACAAACCGAGACCGGCACGCTTAAAACCGGTGGATCGGTAGGTCGCTCTCGCCGATGAGTGCCACCGCAAGCCCGTGCTTCTCAGCCAGCGCGAGCCACAGGTCGACGGCCTGCCTCTCTTGGCCGTGCGAATGCTCGCCGTACACGACTCGAGGGCTGAACGTGTAGATCGCCCGTATCGGATCGGCGCCCCCCAGATCGTCGAACTCCTCGCTGGTGTGGCCTTCCGTGGTCCGGGTGGTGGGCGCGACGGCCTGCTCCAGTTCCCGGTAGAACGCCCGCAGCTTCGCCGAGGTCACCGACACTGCCGCGTCGGGGTGAGCGACGAAGTAGTCGTACTGGTCGCCATACCAGGCGTCCCATCCGTCGTCGTCAGCGTCGGCCGATTCGAACGCGGCGATGTCGTAGGTCATGCACCTTCGACCCCAGAAGGCTCCCGGCCGTTCCCTGTCAGTGCCCTTCCGCATCCGGGCGACCTGTTTCCGACCTGCGCCGTCCCGGCTCGCCGTGGCTTGCAGTGAGGTGACGTCGGCGAGGGTGGCTCTGACATGCGGGATGCGAATTCCGAACCGGCACCGGACCGGGTCACCGCAGCGGCCACGATCGGGTCCGCCGTCTCGCGCGTCCCGTCCGCCCACACTGCGGTCGAGCCGTCGATTCCGGTGAACGGTGGTCGCGGGTCGGGCAGTCTGACGGCCACTGCCGCCCGGTAGACGCCGGTGTCCAGAACCGGTGTGGTGAGGTGCTTCGGCTCATGTCGCGCAGGATCGCAGGTGGATCGTCGCTGCTGTCGACTCGATCGGCGAGACGGGCAGCCAACACACGCAACACGAAAGTGTTGTGCACCGGTGTCCTCACCGATCCTCTTGGTCAGATCGACAGTGGACCACTGGTCGGCCAAACCGGAATCGTCCTCAGGCACGTCGGTCATATCGGCAGGGCACGACCAGTGGTCGCCAATGAATCCTGTGGCACCGCAGACCGACCCGTGGCGCCGGAATCGGCAGGCATCGCGATCGTGCCCGCGCTGCCGACGAGGCATGTGACCAGTGGTTCCCGCGAGTCGTTACCGCGGCATCGCAGTCTCAGGGGGAGGGAACGAGTCGGCGGGTGCGCCTGCCGGTGGCGTCCGACACCGAGCCGAAAAGCGGGACCTCGGAGTCCATTCCGGCCAGCGTGACCGTCCTGGCCACCTGTCGGGAGCCGACAACACGGAGATCGATACCGCGGCGGTTCACGTCCAGCAGGCTCGCGAGGCCCACCGAGTCGCAGAACGTCACACCGGTCAGGTCGAGCACCATGACGCCCCGGTCGGTGTCGACGTGGTCGAGGTGGTCTTCAAGGTCCTGGGCGGCGGTGGCGTCCAGTTCACCCGAGACGGTGACGATTGTGGCGGTGGGAGTGTGGTCGACGCTCAGCAGGAGATCGGCTCCCGATGTGATCAGCACAGATCATCCCTTTCTGCCTTGTGCTCACCTGTACGCGCTGTGGCGTGAATCAGCACGGAGTCGTGAACTCTCCGGCATCCGTACTGACCTCACCCTGCCCCATCGAGAGGGTCGGCTGGTCCGGCCGACCTCCCCCGGTTCACACGCCCCGCAGTGGCGGGTAGGGCTCGTCTGAACGGTGCTGGGACTTGTTGGCGGCCCTGGCTTCCTGGAGTTGGTCCTCCAAAGTGACGATGCGGCAGGCCGCGTCCAGGCCGGTGCCCTGGTCGACCAGTTCCCGCACGCGAGCGGCCAAGCGCAACTGGTAGCGGGAGTAACGCCGATGGCCGCCAGTCAAGCGCTGCGGCTCGATCAGCTTCGCCTCGCCCAGATTGCGCAGGAACCCTGCCGAGGTGTTGAGCATCTCCGCTGCCCGTCCCATGGTGTATGCGGGATAGTGGTCGTCGTCGAACCTCTCGGCCGTGGTCTGCGGTTCCGGCACGTGTGGTTCGTGGACTTGTTCTGCTGGGAACACCGCGCCTCCGTATCACGAGGGGCCCCGGCGCAGTAGCGCCGGAGCCCCAGGGTTATTGGATTTCACTCCACCTAGCCGACCGTGAGACCGGCATCCTCTGTCCGCATGACCCGCACTAGAAGCGGGCGCTGCGGGGATCGCGTGTGCGTAACCGAAGACCACCTTCCAATCCGATGGAACCGCGGTACCCGTCCGGCGGAGTTCAGCCGAAGGCGGGCGATCCGATGGTGTGCAACCCTTCCCTTCTCCTCTGATGACACTTCTTGCATTCTCACGCGACGGTCGGCACCGGTCCTGATGCACATGCCGGAATCACCTCACCGACCATCCCTGGCCCACTGCCGAGGAGCCCCTTCCGCTGACTGGCCCCAGCACGTCCGACCGTCTTCCTCTGACCTCACGGGTAGTTCGTCATCTCCCGTGCCACTGACTTTCTCTCTTCCAGAGAGGAGAACACTACACACACCAGATGAGGAATGTCTACTCCGGCCGGCACAGATTTACTCGTTCAAGCGACAGGGGCTCGCTTACCGGCGGCGATAGGGTCGCGCATGCCCACGGGCCCGTTCATCTCGCCGCGCGCCGCGTCGCCGACCCCCACCCAGCGAGGAAGCGAGATGTTCTGGCGGGTAGTGGTTGTGGATCAGGCACGACAGGATTGGACGCTCCGCGCCCCGTCCGCGTCGAGGTCGATGACGGCACCGGGACTCCCCCGACCATCGGACAGTCACGACTGGGTGGGTACCGCGACCGGGGCGCCTGGTGATCGGTGCGAGCTTGGGGGTGGAACGGCGCATACCGTTCCACCCCCGGCGGTCGACCAGGTCACCTCGACGGAGCAGGCCGGGGAGGGGAACACTCTCGCGCCCAGCGGCGCGCGTGCGGTTCGCCCGATCCGAGCGGGTCGACCACAGCCCGGTACGGCGTTCGCGGGATCGGCGCACGAGGTGTCGGCACCGGAAGCGGTTCTTCCCAGTTCGCCTCGAACCGGGCGCGCACCAGCTCCTCATCCCCGCACAACAATGCGAGGAACTCGTCCTCCAGCACTCTCACGGGCCTGACCATCCCGATCAGGCATTGATCTGCTTGACGTCCTGGTCGTCGGCGGCGATGGAGGTCTTGCGCGGCTCTGCCTTCTCCGACACCGGGATGCGCAGGGTCAGCACACCTGCTTCGCATCCGGCCGGAATGTTCTCGGTGTCGAGGGTGTCGCCGAGGATCAGCCAGCGGGAGAACACGCCCAGCGGCCGCTCGACGGCCTCGTGCAGCTTGGGCTTCCACGTGCGTTCGAGCAGGGCGCGGCCTCCCCTGGCACCATGCAATAGCCGACCTGGGCTCCGGTCAGCGCGCCTGCAGCGGCGGCGACCAGGACTCACGGCAGGGACTACTGCTTCGCCGCGGCGATCCACCTCCAATACCGCTCGGTCCAAGACGAGGGCAGGGTCCGAGTGGTCAGGTGCTGCGCACCCGACCTGGCTCGCGGGCACAGCTCTAGCGGTCGTCGGCGGCGGCCTGCTCCGCCTCGCGGTCGAACGGGGTGTCCCTTTCGCGATGCTGGCGCTGACCATCCTCGTCCTCTGGTACGCCGGGCACAGCACCGCCGACACGGACCTGGCCGCCGCCCGCGCCCGCGCACCCTGGAACCGCAAGAAGACCCACGTGAGCATCGACGACATGCTCATCACCTTCCGTCGAGCCCGAATTACCACCGCCACCGCAGGCCAGACCACACTCGATCATTATCCCGACGGACCTGTAACCAGCAGTTCAGCCGCCGCACAACTGCGAAACCTCAGGTCGGACACACATCGGATTATTGATAAAAACGGTTGATCGCGTTGTCTGCGGTATCCGGACTCTGCTGAAGACGACCTGGGCGCCCGCGTCGGCGAGGACGGTGGCAGGATCCGAGGCGTGGACCATGACTTCGAGAGATCCGAGGACATGGCACTGGCCGCAGTCGTGTCGGACTGGCTCATTCGCGTCTTCGACAACGCCGGTGTGGTCCTGGTTCCGGAACCCGAGGACCCAGACCTGCTGCGCGACACGGTGCTTCGATCGTTGCCGGTGTTGTACCTCGGCCGCGTGTTCCCAGAGAAGTACGACGAGCTCCGAAGTGAACTCCGCGAGGTCTTCACCCCGTCGCTGCCGGACCGTCTCCATGCCTCCTCTACGAAGCAGGACCTGCACCGCCTTGTGTCCGACACCGTCGCGCCCATTGTCGGCCACCCCTTCTTCCGCTTCGGCCTCCACGACCTACCCGACGTGGTCCTGTCGATCATCCACCAGGTGCTCGGGCAGGTCATCGCCGTTGGCGGGATCGGCAGGATGGAGCCGACTGAGGCCAGGCGCGTCGCCGCACGGCTCGATCAACTGGGCTTCGCCGACCTGGCCGAGGTCGGGGCGAATCTGCTGTCCGGGACGGTGAACGGACCGGTGGTGCAGGCCAGGGTCATCAATGGTGGAGTCCACCTGGTCGTCGGCGCTGTCGAACCGGGGTCGCACGAGGATCCCGTCGTGGTCACTACATCGGCCAGCGAGGAGTACGGCGTGACCGGAACCGACAACCTGCACTTCGCCGTCAGCGGTCACTGCTCGATCTCCGTCTTGGTGGAGGCCCGCGCCGCCCGCGCGGTCGTGCTGACCGCGTTGCGGCCGGTCGTCCTGCGCCGCAGGCGACCGCAGCCCACATACGGGTCGATGACCTTGGGTGGCATGGAGGTTCGCTACTTCAGGACGCTGCTCGACGACAGGGAACCGCACCTGGTCCCGATCGCGGGCAAGGTCGACCGCAAGCCGGTCTGGCTCAACGGCTACTTCTTCCGCAGTACCCGCGTAGCTGACTTCCCGTTCGCCGTGGCACCCATGGACCCGGAGATGTTCGTGGTCGAGCCGATCACGACGCAGTGGGAGACGGAATTCCGGTTCGAGCTGGACTGGATCCACCTCGGCAGGCGGGGGACAACGGTGATCGACAACGATGGACGTCCGTTCCTGCTCGCCCCGAGACAACCGGACGACGTCGACGGTTTCCAGCCGCCCAAGATGCCCAGACCACCGAGCACCGACGCGGAATCACACTTCCCGTGGCACCGTCGGCGGAAGTGACCGAGGCGGTTGATGTCGCTTCCACTGCTGAGCCTTTTATCATGGTTGGGGTCTCGGGTCTCGACATGGTGCAGGACGAGGACGGCGGCAACGACTGTGGTGGCTCGGCGTGGGCAGCACGCGTAGCTTGGCCAGGACTTTCCAGCTCTTGAGCAGCGACTCGGCGCATTCGCCGAGGGCTCGGATGCGGGCGTGGGCCCGGTTCACCGTCTTCTGGCCATGCGACGGCCCCGGCCGGGTGGCGTGGCGCTTGAACGGGGTGCGCACTGTTGCGCACCGGTTTGATGGAGATCATCAAACCAGGGAAGGCGAGGAGCAATGGCGCCACCGACGAAGTACCCTGACGAGCTGCGTGAGCGGGCGACCCAGATGGTCGTGGAGACCAGACAGTGATGGATCCGGCCGCGGCGTACGGCCTGACCGCCACCATCCTCGACAAGACCCGGCCAGGTCACGTACTGCGATGGCTGGCCCTGGCCCCTTCGTCATGGGCGCGCACTTCGACCTGCTCGCGTCGTATCTGGTCGAACCTCGTCTCCCGCGCGGTCCGTCTGCCGCCGATGAACACAACGATCACCTTCGTGGTCAACGGCGGGAGGTGATGGTGCGGCAGATAATCGCGATCTTGCACCGCCTGCGGAAACCGCACGATCGGACCTTGGGCACCCAGATTCGCCGTATCGCCGGGCCCTCGGTTCAAAACAGGGTGTCGCACGCCCGCCACGGTCGATAGTCGGTTGGGCCGAGCTGCGCGAGTTCGCCGTCGCCGTCGACCTCGACGGAGCTGAAGAAGTTGATGTTCTCGCTGTCCGCCGGGGAGATGTGGGCCAGGACCAAAACCAACGAAACAACGAGCAGACGTCCGGCCGCATCGCCTTACCAGGAGACGTTTCAGATAAGCATCACGCACCCGGAAAGCGAATAATCAAGTGCCGCAACCCACTCACCGTCGGCATAGTCTTCGAAAGAATCTCCCGCGAGCGGACACGCGACAAGTGGCGATGCCACCGAAGCCGATCACCAGATCGATCAACTTGTTGATCCAGTGCCGCTTTGGCAAGGACGATTTGCGGGTGGCAGCACGACCCCTTCGCCTCCATCCAAGTTGCCGTGCAATTCACGCCTGTCTTGAGGGGCGTAGAGTTACGCCGAACCAACTGGGACTCACCTAATTGGACTGATAGACGCCCCCTCAGCTTGAGTTTTAAGGTCTCGGAGCCCGATGGGACACCCGGTTGATCATGGATGAAGCCCTTGGTTGATCATTCTTCTTGCGACAGAAGGAAGATCACAACCAAGGGCTTCGATGATCAGTATGCACCACCCCGGCACGGCCGCCGCGCTGAGGGACCTCTCCCAGTTCCGCCACGCCTTCCACCAGTGCCTGACCGCGCGAGCGGACGCGTTGTTCGAACTGACCGACAGTGCACTGTGCGCTGACGGGCCGGTCACATCGCTGGTCGAACTGTCGCTGGCCACCGAGCACCGTCGTGGCCACGGCAGCCTGTACGACGGTCTGAACCAGGGCCGGATCGACATCGGTCGATTCCGTAATGTCATAGCCCGCCAACAGATTCCGCGTGGTCACGATGGTCGGATCATGCTGGGGATCGACGTCAGCCACTGGCTACGTCCCGATGCGAACACCAGCCCCGACAGGCTGTTCTGCCACACCTACGCACGCGGCAAAGGCCAAGCCCAGATGATCCCCGGCTGGCCCTACTCCTTCGTGGCCGCCCTGGAACCCGGCCGCACCTCCTGGACGGCGATGCTCGACGTCCTCCGGGTACGCCCGAGCGATGACCACACGGACCTGGCCGCCACCCAACTGCGCACCGTGGTGGACGCGCTGATCACCGCCGGACACTGGCGCGAGGGCGATCCCGAGATCTGGATCATCGGCGACAGCGGCTACGACGGCCCCCGCCTGGCGTTCCTGCTGGCCGATCTCCCGGTCCACGTGCTGGTACGGATGCGCTCGGATCGGGTGCTGGCTTTCCCCGTACCACCACGGCGACCCGGCACCCGTGGCCGCAGTGCCCGGCACGGAACCCGGTTCGCGTTCGCCGATCCGGCGACCTGGTCGACCCCCACGCACACCACGACGACCGACACCGCCCGCTACGGAGCCGCGCACGCCCGCTCGTGGGATCGGTTGCATCCCACGCTGACCCGCACCGGCGCCTGGACAGGCCACCATGGCCCGCTCCCGATCATCGAGGGCACCGTGATCCGACTCCAAGTCGAGCGGCTGCCCGGAACGGGAACACCGAAACCGTTGTGGCTGTGGCATTCCGCCACCGCGACCACCGCCGCACAGGTGGACCGCCTGTGGCAGGCGTTCCTGCGTCGGTTCGATCTGGAGCACACTTTTCGGTTCTTCAAGCAAACCCTGGGCTGGACCACGCCCCGTATCCGGACTCCCGAGGCGGCGGATCGATGGACCTGGCTGGTGATCGTTGCCTACACCCAACTTCGGCTGGCTCGTCCTCTCGTGGAGGACCTACGGCGTCCCTGGGAGCGGAAGGCGGTCACACCTGACAGGTTGTCCCCGGCCAGGGTCCGACGGGGATTTCGTCGAGTTCGACCGGCGGCAGCCTTGCCCGCCGGCGCGCCGAAATTCTCCCGACCCGGTCCTGGGCGTCCAGCAGGATCACGAAACGCCCGCCGAGCCCCACTCCATGCCCCCGGCAAGACCCCAAAAACGGACATCAATGGTTAAACAAAAAGCTCAGAGTGTCCAGAGCGACACGACCGAGAGGTGCAGTCCCTCGCACGTCAGGAGAACATGGATGAGCCAGAAGACCGTGATCACACTCGTGGACGACCTCGACGGCAGTACCGAGGGCGTGAGCACCGTCGAGTTCGGCTTGGACGGGGTGAACTACGCGATCGACCTCTCCCCCGCCAACCGCCGGCGACTGGATCAGGCCCTCGGGCCGGTCGTCGAGAAAGCTCGGCGGGCGCCGCGAGGACAGCGGATCCGCACCGGTGGTCGCAGCACGCCTACGCTTCCCGCTACGGCAGCGAAGGAAAAGGAGAAGAAACACAACCAGACCATGCGGGACTGGGCCCGCGAACAGAACATCCCGATCGCCGAGCGCGGCCGGGTACCGATCGAGGTTCGGCTGCGCTACCAGGTGGCGCATCCCAGCGGTGTGGCGTAGTCCCTCCGCGACGGCATGACGGTCAACGTCTTTCGCCACGGCGATCGAACAGGCTCCAGCCGCAGCGCAGACCGTTCATCACCATCCGAAACCAGCCCGCGCGTTCACACCAAGGACCGCAGGTCCGTGACACCGCCCGGCAGGCCCGAGAGCGTGTCGAGCGGGCCGCCTGCTGTGAAGTCGACACTGGTCGCCGGACTCCACATCAAGACGTGCGCGTTCCGCGTTGAACCGCCTACCGATGCTCCGCTCGTAACGTCATCGTTCCGCGGTCGACAAGAGCACCCCCTGTGAGCGCGACGGAACCACGTCACGACTTCCGTATCCCTGTCCTGGTCCCGTGGCTGGCCTGGGATCCTGCCTGCTGCTGTTCACCCGCATTGACGGCTCGGTGCTGCGCGGCCCGGTCCTGATCGGACCGGGCGTCGTGCTCGCCGCCGTGAACCTGGTGCGAGCGCGGCGCACCAGGTCGGCGTGACGGCTGTCTTTCGCTCGCCCAGCGCCCTACCCACTGCTCAGCCTGCACCGTCACGACGTAAGTGACCCGGTGAACTCAACGCACTCGAAGCAGCTGCGGACGCACACTGTGCTGGACGTCTCCAGGCAGTGACAGCCGGTTCAGAGCCAGTCTGCCTCGATTCCGCGGGCACGCAGCGCCTCCAGCGCCTCCTCGTTGCCCGTGTAGAACAGCGTCATCGACTTCAGGTTGGGAAAGTGCCGCAGGTCGGCGAACTCGTCGACGTCGAACAGTCCGTCCTCGCCGTCCCAGTTCGGCGCGATCTCGAGATAGATCTCGTTGCCGCCGTCCATCTCGATCCCGGTGATCTTCCCCGCAAGCTCACCGGGAACCTCGAGCGCCCCGAAGTAGGCCAGAGCCTCGGGTACCGCCTCGACGCTCCCGTCGTCGTAGGTGAAGCCCTGCTCGACGGCGTACTCGCGCAGGTCGAACCTCGGCAGGAGGTCCTGGTTGTACATCAACTCCTGGACGACGGCGAGCTTGAAGTTGGCGTCGGCGAACGGAATCGGCTGGTTCATACCCGGACCATATAGGCGGGATGACACCTGATCCGGGGAGCCATGTCGTTCTTGGCCTACTCGGTGGTCGGGATGGTGACGGACCCCCTCCATCACCGTGACCAGTGGATTCTCGGCGGTGGTGATGTCGAACTCGTCGGCCAGTGGCCGCCCGGCTTCCTTCAGATCCCCTTGTCCGCTATGGACAGGCGATGCTGGGCCTGCGTTTGATGTGCTATGGCTTTGGCGGTGTCGAGTTGCGGAACTTCATCGAACACCACCAGTCGTCGAAAGGTCTCGCCCGCTGCTCGCTGGTGACGGGACCTTTCGGCGATCGGGGAGGGTCAGATCATCATCGCGTTGGCGGCGCAGTCGCCGTCGCTGATCGCGTAGGCCTTCCACGCCTCGAAGTAGGCTCCGCGGATGGTGGTGCCGTCGGGCGCCAGTAGGTCGAACGCCACGGACGCGCTTTCGCACGTGTGGCCGGAGCCCGCCATCAGCGCGGCGAACTCTGCGCGGTCGAGCTCGCCTTCGCCGTCCACGTTGTCGAACTCGACGTCGCAAGTCGGGCCCAGATGTCGTGGAACCGGGCCTCACGGTCGGAACGGGTCGCCATCGCGCACGGAACTCGTTGCGGTCGATGGCTCCGTCGCCGTCGGTGACGTTCGACAGCGCCCGATCGCTGCCGGATGTGCTGCGCCAGACCACCTGTTGACGTTCTCCACGTAGAGGACTCCCGCTTCGGGCCGCCGGAAGTACGCGTCCAGGTCAACCGGACCGCCGACATCGCCCCGTCGGATCCCGTGCAGGGTCAGCGCTGTCCCAGGGCCTGCCGCGAACGACCGGGTGGGGACTGTAAAAACGAGCGGTGTAACTCCCGATCACGGAAGTGCACCGGATGACCGGGATGATGTCCAGCGTGGAGCACGCTGAGGACTCGAAGCCCGAGTCGGGCCTCGACGGCTTGGACGAGCGGTTGATCGACCAGTTGGTGGGGCAGGCCAAGAACGGTGGGCTCAAGCTGACCGGTGAGGGTGGGGGTGCTGCAGCGGTCGACCAGGCGACTGCTGGAGGCCGCCCTGGAAGGGGAGATCACCGACCACCTGGGCTACGACAGGCACGACCCGGCCAGCCGCGGGACGGGCAATTGGCGCAACAGCACCCGTTCCAAGACAGTGCTCACCGAGGTCGTCCCAGTGGAGATCGACATGCCCCGTGACCGCAACGCCGAATTCGATCTGAGGATCGTGGCCAAGCGATAGAAGCGACTGGCCGATGTGGACGAGATGGTGATCTCTTTGTCCACCAAGGGATTGACCACCGGGGATACCTCCGCGCACCTGGCCGAGATCTACGGCGTCGAGGTCTCCCGACAGACCATCTCCACCATTACCGACAAGGTGGTCGAGGGCATGACCGAATGGCAGAACCGGCCGCTGGGCGTCGTGCACCGGTGATCTTCATCGACGCGATCCACGTGAAGGTCCGGGACGGTCAAGTGTCTACTGACCTTTCGGAGTCAGGGGCTGCCTCGAGTCCACTTCACCGGTTTGGGTGATCATCGCTGGTCCACGTTTCGCTGTTGATCGGGTATGCGATATGGCGATGGTAGTGGGGTCGGCCCGCAGGGCCTGGCCCGTCGCGAGCAGATACGCAGGCAGGCGGCCGTAATTTTCGCCGAGGGGATGAGCGCGGTGCAGGTCGCCACCGCGTTGGAGGTCTCCACGACATCGGCGTACACGTGGCGGCGGGCCTGGACGGCCGGTGGCGAGCAGGCAGTGGCGTCGAGGGGGTGCACCGGGTCCGGACAGTCGGTTGTCGAAGACCCAGGCGCAACAGTTGGTGGCGGTGTTGCAGGACGGTCCAGCGACAGCCGGGTGGGCCGAGGATCAGCGGCGGGCCCTGGCGCGGGTGCGGACGCTGATCGGCCGGATGTTCCACATCACGGTGGGGATCATCACCGTGTGGCAGGTGCTGCACCGAGCCGGGTTCACCCCGCAACAGCCCGTCGCCCGCGCCGTCGCACGCGATGAACACGCCATCGGGCATTGGCGGCGACATCAATGGCTGGCGGTAAAAGGGTCGCGCGCAGGCTGGGCGCGTGGATCTGCTTCACCGACGAGCCCGGCATCACGCCGGGACCGGCCAGGGCCCGTACCTGGGCCCGCGGGGTACGACCCCCGTCGTGAGCGTCGCCGGGCGCGGCGGCCACACGCTGTCCATCGCCGGGCGCCGCCTACCGCTCAGGGGAACGCAGCCGACTGCTATACCAGGTTGTGGTCCACAGAGGACGCCAAAGTGAGCCCAGAGGCTTTGGTGAGGTCCACTTCGCCGCCTGCTCGACAACGCCCACCAACAGCTGGGCGGACCGATCGTGCTCGTCCGGGACGGCCTGCCCGCACACAGGTCCGCCAGGATGCGTGCGCTGATCGCCGCCCGGCCGTGGTTACGCGTCTACCGACTACCCGGTTATGCCCCGGAGTTGAACCCGACGGAGAACATGTGGTCGAGCATGAAACGCGGCATGGCCAACCTCGCCGCCAGCACCATCGACGACCTGACCCGCATCACCCGTAACCGACTCACAAGCATGCGATACCGGCCTATCCTCGCCGACGGGTTACTCGCCGCCACCGGCCTCGTCCCGCCCTGAACACCGTCTCCCGGACCCTCCCCCGAAAGGTCGATAGGGCATCCCCGACTATGCGGAGCAGTGTGACAAGGTGGACGCCGTAGCGCGCAAGTTGTTTCGCTTCTCTACTCGCCCTGGTCACAAACAACTTCCGGGCTGCGGAGGGCATCCGGAAGATCGGCTTCGGCAACCCGGAACCCACCGAACCAGCACCCCTGAAGAATTCGCCCATTATGGACAGATGATGTCGGGGTACGACCGCTCTCGTTGACCGAGGCCAGCGTCGCGGGCCATGACGATGGCTTGCATCCGGTCCGCCACACTCAGTTTACCGAAGATGCCGGAGACCCGGTTGCTGATGGTCTTGGGCGCCAACCTGAGTTCGCGAGCGATCGCCCCGTTCGTCATTCCCGCCGCTAGGCACTCCAACACCTCCCGCTCTCGTACGCTCAACTGGGGAAATGGGTACGTTTGGCCGGACGCCAAACGGAGCAGCGCGCCCAGTCGTCCCGCGATGGCCTTGCTGACGATCGCCTCACCCGCGGCGACCGCACGGATGCCGCGCAGGATCTGATCCGGGTGCGCGTTCTTGGTCAGGTAGCCGCGCGCGCCGTTCGTGAAGGCAGTGGTGATCGCGGTGTCGTCTTCGGCGGCGCTGAAGACCAGCACACCGGTGCCGGGCACCAGGCGCAGCACCTGCCCGATGATCCAGACCCCGTCGTTGCCGTCGAATTCGTAGTCCACCATCAGCACATCCGGCTGGTGCCGCACGACCTCCGCCAGCACCTCATCCGCGGTCGCGGCCTCGCTGACGACGTCGATACCCTCGCTCTCCAACACGAACCGGACGCCGTGTCGCACCGCCGGGTGGATGTCGGCGAGCATCACCGACAGCCGGACCGCGCCACAGCCCTGCTCGGGTACGCGCGCCACGGGCTCCAGGGCGGCTGGCGGTCTTCTGGTTCGCGACGTCGTTGCGAACCGTCGCCTGCCCACCGGCTCATGCCTTGTCGTCAAGATCACTCCCCGAGTTTTCGTAACTCACCCTTTGCCTCTATCGCGGAGGGAACGTACGACATTTCGCGCCATTCGGGTGAGAAAACAAGCACCCCGGCATTCGGGGCAACGTGGACAAAACGATGGTGCCACTTGGTCACCGCACACCGGTGCAGGGTGACAGCCGGTCACTACGGCCTTCCTGGGATTTGAAAACACCATGGGCCACAAGGGAATACCCGATGCGGCCCGCATTCCCCGTTGCCAGGGAATGATTTCCCGGCACCACGGGAAGCGATCCCCTTACCAACGGGAATCCACCGAACCTAGCGTCACTTGGCACCGGGGACCTTCACCCAGGCGAAGCCCACCCGGCAGCCGCGTCGCCAGTGCTCGGATCCGGCGTCGTACTCGTGAACCTGATCACGACACCAGAGGTGAAGGTGTGACCGACCAAGACGTTTCCGTCCTTACCATCGGGGCCGGCCCGGCCAACCTGGCTCTCGCGGTCGCCATTGAGGAATCCAGTTCGCCGGAGCTCGCACAGAGCACGCTGCTGCTGGAACAGCACCCGGACGTGCAATGGCAGCGCAACCTGCTCATGCCGTGGGCGCGCAGCCAGGTCTCGTTCCTCAAGGACCTGGTGACTTTGCGCAACCCGCGCAGCAAGTTCTCGTTCCTCAGCTTCCTGCACGAGCAGGGCAGGCTCGACAAGTTCGTCAACCTCGGCACGTTCCACCCCTACCGGTGGGAGCTCTCGGACTACCTGCAGTGGGTGGCGAAGTCCCTCGAACAGGTGGACATCCGTTACGGCGCAAGGGCCTCTCACATCACCCCAACACGGGACGCCGAAGGTTCGGTGACCGGCTGGACGGTTTCGCTCGCCGACGGCGACACCATCCGTTGCCGCGACCTCGTGGTCGGCGGCGGCAGGGAGGCGCATGTACCGGACACCCTCGCAGGGTTGCCGATTGACCGCCTCATCCACTCCACGCAGTTCCGCAGCCGCATCGGGCAGCTGCCCACCGACCGGCCGCTGCGGGTCGTGGTGCTCGGTGGCGCGCAGAGCGCCGCGGAAATGTTCGTCGCGGTGACCGAGATCCTGCCGCTGAGCGAGGTCACGATGGTGGTCCGCTCCGTCGGGCTGCAGAACTACCAGACCAGCAAGTTCGTCAACGAGCTGTTCTTCCCCTCGTTCGTCGACGAGTTCTACCAGACCCCGGCTGAGCAGCGCGGGAAGATACTGGACGAAATGCGGCCCACCAACTACGCGGCCGTCGCACCGCCGTTCCTCGACGAGATCTACTCGATGCTCTACCGCCAGGACATGGTGGGCCCCAAGCGGTCCACCATGCGCCCGATGACCGAGGTGGCGGCCGCGCGGATGGACGGCGACGAGGTCGTGCTGGACCTGCGCGACCGTACCAGCGGCAAGATCGAGCAGTTGGGCTGCGACGTCGTGCTCCTCGGCACCGGCTACGACTCGCGGATGCCGTGGCTGGTGCGGGACCTCTCCGCCAAGCTCGGCCTCACCGACGTCGCCGTATCGCGCAACTACCGCGTGGACATCGGCGAATCCGCGTGGGGCGCGCTGTACCTGCAGGGCGTCAACGAGCGGACGCACGGCATCGCGGACTCGCTGATCAGCGTCCTCGCCCAGCGTTCCAGCGACATCCTCGACGACCTGCTCGCGCGCCGCTCCGCTGAAGCGCGAACCCCGTGATGGACGAGCGCATGGTGGTCATCGCGCCGGGGCCCACCGCCAACGGCGACCTGCACCTAGGCCACCTGGCCGGACCGTTCCTGGCCGCGGACATCTGCGTCCGCTACGCCAGGGCCACCGGGCGGGACGTGTTGTTCGGCACCGGCATCCACGCGACGCAGAACTACATCGTCACCACGGCGCGGCGCCTGGGCGTGCGACCGGAGGACCTGCGCGCTGGCGCGGCCGACCAGGTCGAGAAGACGCTGGTGTCCATGGGCATCGAGGCCGACGGTTTCGTGCGGTTCGACGAGCGCTACCTGCACACCGCGACAGAGTTCTTCCGGCGGTTGCACGCGAAGGGTGGCCTGCGGCTGCGTCCGGTGCTGTTCCCGTATTCGCCCCGCACCTGCGAGTACCTCACCGACGCCTACGTGCGCGGGGGGTGCCCGTTCTGCCTGGCGGAGGGCTGCGCGGGTCTGTGCGAGAACTGCGGGCACTGGGTCGCCTCCGGTGAGCTGATCGAGCCGCGGTCCACCCTCCTGCCGGATGACCCGCTGGAGCTGCGCGAGTGCGAGGTCCTCGTGCTGCCTCTGGAGGAGCACCGCGCCGAGCTGGTCGAGTACTTCGCCCGGCAGAGCGCGACAATGCGGCCGCGAATGGCCCAGGTGGTCGACGAGATGCTGGCCCGCCCGCTGCCGGACTACCCGGTGACGCTGCCGATCTCGTGGGGCATCCCGGCGCCGTTCGCCGAGGTTCCGGGTCAGGTCATCTACTCCGATGCGGAGACCGTGGCGTGGAGCGTGCACTGCACCGCGCTGTGCGTCGAAGGTCGTGGCGGGACCGACGGTCACGAGCTGTGGCGGCGCGGCGAGGACACCAAGGTCGTCTACTTCCTCGGCTCCGACGCGAGTTCGGCGTTCGCGGTGGTGGGGGTGGCGATGCTGCTGGCGCTGGGCGAACACGTGCTGCCCGACCAGTTCATCACCAACGAGTTCTACGAACTCGACCACGACAAGTTCTCCACCAGCCGCGGGCACCTGCTGACCGCGCGGGAGCTCGCCGACATCGCGTCGCGTGACCTCATCCGGTTCTACCTGGCCGCGACCAGCCCGGAGTTCCAGCGCACCAACTTCACCCGCGAGGCCCTCGCCAGGGTCACCGAGTGGCGGTTGGTGCGGCCGTGGAACCGGGTCGCGGCCAAGGTCGAGCAGTGGGTGGAGCAGGGCGTGCTGCCGGTGTCCGCGCGGTCCCGCGCGTCCGCAGCGCGGATCGTCGAGCGGTTCGCCGCGCACTACGGAACCCGCAGGTTCAGCACCACGTCGGTGGCGTTCACGCTCACCGAACAGTTGAGCAGGCTCGACCGCTGGGCGGTGACCGCCCGGGACGCGGGCGACTTCTGCCACGAGGTCGAGGTGTTCCTCCGGTGCGCGTCGCCAATTCTCATCGATCTCGCCGCCGAGGCGTTGCCGGACACCAGGATCCCGGCCCGACCGGTGGCCACCAAGGTCACACCGCGACCGCTGCCCCGGTTGATCGGCATGACCCGGTGAGCGCCCGGCGCGTGGTGGTCGTGGGCGCGGGCGTCACCGGATTGCTGGCCGCAGTCGCGTGTGTGCGGGCGGGACACCGGGTGACCGTGGTGGAACAGGGCGAGATCCCGGATCCGCTGGCAGGTTCGTTCGACCACGGCCGGGTGCTTCGCACCCTCACGCCGGGTGATTCGGCGGGCACCCGGCGGCGCATCGCCGCGCACCACCGCTGGCTGGAGCTGGAGGAGGTGTTCGGCGAACATTTCTACCGCAGGGTCGGGGTGCTCAGCGCCTGGCCGCGGCCGCGCGTCGACGAGGTGTTCGCCGACGCCGCCGCGGCCGGGTTGCCGTTGGTCGCGGTGGAACCGGGCAAGGTCACCCACCTCGGCATCCCGGACGGCGCGGTCGCCGTGCAGGAAGCCGAAGCCGGGGTGTTGCTGGCGGAACGCGTTTTGCGGGCCGCCGCACACTGGCTGGCATGTCGGCCGGGGGTCACGCTTCGTCCGCACCGCCCGGTCAGCGCGAGCGATGTCCACAGCGGACGAATCGGTGTGGACGCCGACGCCGTGCTGCTCGCGGCGGGCGCGTGGACGGCGGAGCTGCTGGGTGTGCCGGTGGTGCTGCACCGTCAGACAGTGCTGTACCTGCGACCACCGGCCGATCTCGTGCCGTTGTGGGCGGGTGCGCCCGCGGCGGGCGGGCTGGGCACCGGCGGGCGCGGTTGGCTGCTGCCGCCCGGCGGCGGTGGGCTGCTGAAGATCAGTTCGGACCTGGTCTGCCGCGAGGTGGACCGGATCGACCCCCATGGTCCTGAAGACGACTCGGTTCGCACCCTGCTCGCCGCCGGAGTCGTGTCCGATGTGGACAGGTATCGGGTGGTCACCGTGCGGCGGTGCCACTACGCGTCCGGCAGGGAGGACGCGCTGCTGCAACGGTCGGGGCGCTCGCTGTGGTCACGTGCCGCGTCCGGCGGTAGCGGTTTCGGCACCGCGCCGCTCGCGGCGGAGGAGTTCGTGCGGGAAATGGAGGAGGCGGCATGAGCGGCGACACGGCGGACGACACCCGGATCGGGGTGGTGGCCGCGCTGCGGGCGACCCCAGGACCGGTCCGGTACCTGCTCGGCGGGATGCTGATCAACCAGCTCGGAGCGTTCGTGCAAACGTTCTTGGTGCTGTACCTGACGTTCCGGGGCAGCTCCGTGACGACGGCCGGGCTGTGCCTGGTCGCGTACAGCGTCGGGTCGATCTTCGGCTCGGCCCTCGGAGGTGAGCTGTCCGGACGGCTCGGCCCGCGCGGCACGATCGTCGCCGCGATGACGCTGTCCGCTCCGACGGTGGCAATGATCCCATTAGCGGCCCGCGCCGACGCCTTGGTGCTGCTGCTGGCGGTGGTCGCGCTGGCGGGCCTCGCCACCCAGACCTACCGGCCTGCGGCATCAGTGCTGCTGAGCGAACTGATGCCGGAGAAGTTCCGCACGATGGGCTTCTCGATGGTGCGCACCGCGCTGAACGTCGGTGCGGCACTGGCTCCGCTGATCGCGGCAGGCCTCATCCTCATCAGCTGGGACCTGTTGTTCTGGCTCGACGCGGCTACGGCCGCCGGCTATGCCCTGCTGGCGTTCAAGACGCTGCCGAAGGCCACCGCGCGACGGGACGGCGACGAACCGGAGGAGCCCGCGACCCTGATCGGGCCACGGCAGGCTTATGGCGTGCTGTTGCGCGACCGCAGGTTCCTGTGCTTCCTCGGCTCCATCATGATCGGCAGCCTGCTGTACGTGCAGTCCAACATCACGCTGCCGCTGCAGATCCACGCCGACGGCTACCCGACCGGCCTCTACAGCATCGTGCTCGCGCTGTCGTCGGTCATCCTGATCACCTGCGAGCTCAAGCTCACCACCTACATCGTGCGGTTGCCGACACACGTCGCGGGGTTGCTCGGGCACCTGGTGATCTCGATGGGGTTCGCGGTCTACGCGTTGACCGGGCACTCGCCCGCTTTCGTGATCGCCGGCGCCGTGTTGTACGTGACCGGCCTGATGATGGCGGGACCGAGCATGTACGCCCACCCGGCAACCTTCCCCGGCCCGGTGAAGGCCCGCTACATCAGCACGATGGACGTCGCGTCCGGGTTCGCCCTCGCCGTTGGTCCCGTGTTCGGTGTGTTCGCGTGGACCTGGCTGCACAGCGGATTCTGGCTGCTTGCCAGCGCGCTCAACGTGGTCGCTGGGCTACTCGCCATGATCGGTCTGCGGCGCACCGCGGTGGAACCCGAATCGCCGGCCGTGGCCGTCACCGGTCACGCGGAGACCGAAACCGTGAGAGGCGTCGCATGAGCGGTCACGAGAACCGCAACGACGTGCTGCTGGTGATCGGCAGCGGTTTGAAGGTCTACCGGGAGTACCTGGTCGCGCCCATCCGGCGGCGCGCCACGGCCGTCGGGCTGGACATGGTCCTGATCAACAACCTGGTGCCGACCTGGCAGCGCGAGTACTTCGACGAGATCGTCGTGGCGAATGTGTTCGACACCGGCACCCTGAACGCAGCCGCCCAGGAGGTGGCCGACCGACGCAACGTCGTCGCGATGATGTGCTGGGACGAGCCGCTTGTGCTCGACGCCGGGCTGCTCGCCGCCGAATTCGGCGTGCCGGGCTTGTCCGCCGACGGCGTGCGGGGCTGCCGGGACAAGGAGCGCACCCGCGCCGAGCTAACCGCAGCCGGGTTGCACCAGCCGGGGTTCGCGCTGGTCACCGGTGTCGACGAAGCGCTGACCGAGGCCGAGCGGATCGGCTACCCGGTGGTGGTGAAGCCGCGGGCGATGGGGGCGAGCATCGGCGTGGTGTTCGCCGAGGACGCGGCCGAACTGGCCGGGGCGTACCGGATCGCGTACGCGGCAAGCCTGGTGGACCCCGGCCCGTACCGGGCCTCGGTGATCGTTGAGGAGTTCGCGCCCGGCCCCGAGATCAGCATCGACGGCGCCCTGCACAAGGGCGAGTACCTGCCGATGTTCGTCGCCCGCAAGCACAGCGGCGACCACCCGTACTTCGAGGAGACCGGGCACGTCGTGGACGCGGCCGACCCGCTGCTGGCCGACCACGGGCTGATGGCGGCGCTGGCCAGGGCGCACGAGGTGCTCGGTATTGAGGACGGGATCACGCACAGCGAAGTCCGGCTGACCGACCGTGGGCCGCTGATCATCGAGGTCAACGGCAGGCTCGGCGGCGACCTGATCCCGCTGCTCGGCCGCACCGCGACCGGGATCGAACCGGGTGAGGTGCTGTTCGACGTCTCGACCGGACGTCGGCCCGACGTCACCCCGGCCAAGCGGACCGTGGCGGGGATCCGGTTCGGCATCCCGGAGCGGGACTGCCTGCTGCGCGCGGTGCGCGTGCCGGAACACGCCCCCGGCCTCGTCGCGGCCGCGCCGATGGCCGAGCCGGGCACCACCTTGCGGCTGCCACCCGGCGGCTACCTGGCGCGGCACTCGTTCGTGGTGTGCGAGGGCGCGGACACCACCGAGTGCGCGGCCCGGCTGGACGCCGCGGCGGCGCTGGTGGAACTGGACACCGAGTCGGTAGGGCCGCCCGAGGCGGACGCGCCGTTCGCCATGCCGGCCGGCTTGCTCGACCACGACACCTGACCGGATCGACCGGAGTTGCGAGGAGTTCAGCCATGACCATGACCCACACGGCCGATACCCGTCAGGAGCCGCCGCGGTCCGCTGCGGAGGTGCTCGCCCGCGCCCACGCGCTCGCACCGGTGCTACGAGAGCGGGCAGAGGAGATCGAGCAGAGCCGGCGACTGCCCGCCGACGTGGTGGACCTGTTGCGCGGCACCGGTGTGTTCCGGATGTCCTTCGGGCCCGACCGGGGTGGGCCCGGCCTGACCTCCATGGAGCAGACCGAGGTGATCGAAGCCTTGGCGCATGGCGACGCCTCCGCCGCATGGTGCGCCATGATCGGCTCGAACACCGGGATCTTCGCCAACTTCCTCGATCCCAGGGTGGCTCGCGAGATGTTCCCGAGCCTGGACACGATCACGGCGGGACTACTGCAGCCGTCGGGCCGGGCGGATCGCGTACCGGGTGGGTATCGGCTCACCGGCCGGTGGTCGTTCGGCAGCGGCATCACCCATTGCGACTGGGTCATGTCCGGCGCGTTCGTCTTCCAGGACGGCGAGCCCTACGCCAGCCCCGACGGCAGCAACCCGCACGAGTCCCGCCAGTTCATGGTCCCGAGCGAGCAGGTCGAGATCATCGACAACTGGGACACCCTCGGCCTGCGCGGCAGCGGGAGCTGCGACTACAAGATCACCGACGTGTTCGTCCCCGACGAGCACTCCCTCACCTTCGACGTGGTGCGCGGGACGGTGAGTCCGCTCGCCACCCCGGAAGCGTTCATGCGCAGCATCACCGGCGTGCCCCTGGGTCTCGCGCGGGCCGCACTCGACCACGCCCGCGAGGTCGTCGGGTCCAGGGTCGACCGGATGCTCGGCGCCGACTGGCGCGACCTCTACCGGGTGCAGACGATCATCGCCGAGTGCGAAGCCGACTTCAACGCCACCCGCAGCGGCGCCTACGCGGCCATGACCCGCGAGTGGACGGTGCTGGCTGACGGCGGCACGCTCGACGACCTCACAGCCACTGAGCGCGCCGCGGTTCCCATGGCGTGGTTGCACACCTACCGCACCGCCCGCTCCATCGTGAACCGGCTGTTCGACCTGCTCCAGACCTGGTCGATCAACACCTCCTCCCCGATGAACCGCTGGCTGCGCGACATCACCACGATGTGCCAGCACTTGGTCGCCCAGGACCGGATCGTCCAGTCAGCGGGCGCGCACCTCGTCGGCGGGCGCCCCGAGTTCGGTATCTGCCTCGGCATCACCGGCTGAGTCCGCCACCATCCACACAGGAGCGAAGCATGACCATGACCCAGATGGCGGCGGCGCAGGACGCGCCGGGCACCGCCGCCGAGATCCTCGCCCGCGCCCGTGCGCTCGCGCCGGTCCTGCGCGAGCGGGGCGACGACATCGAGCGGGCCCGCAGGCTTCCCGCCGACGTGGTGGACCTGTTGCGCAAGACCGGCGTGTTCCGCATGTGCTTCGGTCCGGAGCGCGGTGGCCCCGGCCTGAGCACGATCGAGCAGCTCGAGGTGGTCGAGGCGCTGGCTTACGGCGACGCGTCGGCCGCGTGGTGCGCCATGATCGGCTCGAACACCGGGATCTACCAGAACTTCCTCGCCCCGGACGTCAGCCTGGACATGTTCCCGAGCCTGGACACGATCACGGCGGGGTTGCTGCAACCTTCGGGGCGGGCCGAGCGGGTCCCCGGCGGGTATCGGCTCACCGGCCGGTGGTCGTTCGGCAGCGGCATCACCCATTGCGACTGGGTCATGTCCGGCGCGTTCGTCTTCCAGGACGGCGAGCCCTACGCCAGCCCCGACGGCAGCAACCCGCACGAGTCCCGCCAGTTCATGGTCCCGAGCGAGCAGGTCGAGATCATCGACAACTGGGACACCCTCGGCCTGCGCGGCAGCGGGAGCTGCGACTACAAGATCACCGACGTGTTCGTCCCCGACGGACGTTCTTTGGTGTTCAACGAGGTGCGCGGGGTGCCGAGCCCGCTGGCCCAGCCGGACGCGTTCACCCGCACCATGAGCGGGGTCCCGCTCGGCGTCGCCCGCGCCGCGCTCGACCACGCCCGCGAGGTCGTCGGGTCCAGGGTCGACCGGATGCTCGGCGCCGACTGGCGCGACCTCTACCGGGTGCAGACGATCATCGCCGAGTGCGAGGCCGACTTCAACGCCACCCGCAGCGGCGTGTACAGCGCGCTCACCCGGCAGTGGGAGGTCTTGGCCGCCGGCGGGACCCTGGACGACCTCACCGCCACCGAGCGCGCCGCGTGCCCGTTGTCCTGGGTGCACGCCTTCCGCACCTCACGGTCCATCGTGAACCGGCTGTTCGACCTGCTCCAGACCTGGTCGATCAACACCTCCTCCCCGATGAACCGCTGGCTGCGCGATACCACCACGATGTGCCAGCACCTCACCGCGCAGGACCGTGTCAACCAGTCCGCGGGCGCCCACCTCGTGGGCGGCAAGCCCGAGTTCGCGATCTGCCTCGGCATCCTCTGATCCTTCCCCCTGCCCCAGGAGAATCCCGATGAGCAGAGGTCTCGTCACACTGGTCAACCCCAACAAGGTGCACCCACCGATCGCGCCGTACGCGCTCGACGTGCTGACCACCTCGTTGGAGCGCAATGGTTTCGAGGTGGAGGTCGTGGACCTCACGTTCCACCGGGACGATTGGCGCGCGCACCTGACCGGGTACTTCGCCCAGCGCCGCCCACTGCTGGTGGGCGTCACCATCCGCAACACCGACACCGTGTACGCGTTCGAGCAACGCCCGTTCGTGGGGGAGCACAAGGAGATCATCGCCGAGATCAAGGTTCTGACCGGGGCGCCGATCGTCGGCGGTGGGATCGGGTTCTCCACGATGCCCTTCGCCCTGGTCGAGTACTTCGACATCCCGTTCGGCGTGCAGGGTCCCGGCGAGTTCATCCTGTGCGACCTCGCCGACGCGCTGGCGACCGGGCGCGACCCGAGCACTGTTCCCGGGCTGCTGCGCAACACCGCGGAGGGCGTGGTCAAGGTGCCGCCGCCCGCACTGGCCGCGCGCGGCGCGGCGCTCACCCTGAACACACCGCGGGCCGGTCGTGAGGAGGACCGGCTGTGGCAGGTGGACACCGCGGGTACCTACGTCCGCCGCTCCGGCGATCCCTCCAAAGTGGACAACCTGCTCTACTACCGGGTGGGCGGCCTCGCCGGGATCCTCACCAAGAACGGCTGCACGTACCAGTGTTCGCATTGCGTCGAGCCTGCCGCCAAGGGCGGCCGGTTCGGCCGCCGGGACGTGACCGGCGTGGTCGATGAGATGCAATCGCTTGCGGCACAGGGCATCCTGGACCAGCACACCACGGACAGCGAGTTCAACCTGTCCATCGCACACGCCAAGAACGTGCTGCGCGAGATCGTCCGCCGCAGGCACGCCGACCCGGCCAACCCGCTCAACGACCTGCGGCTGTGGGTGTACTGCCAGCCCGCGCCGTTCGACGAGGAGTTCGCCGCGTTGCTGGCCGCCGCGGGCTGCCGCGGTGTCAACGTCGGCACGGACCACGTCCGCGCCGACATGCTCAAGGGGTGGAAGGTGACCGGCAAGGGCACCACCTACTACACCTTCGCCGACACCGAGAACCTGGTCCGGTTGTGCCACTCGCACGGCATGATGACCATGGTCGAGGCGCTGTTCGGGATGCCCGGCGAGACCGAGGACAGCATGCGCGAGTGCGTGCGGGCGTTCATGGCGCTGGACGCCACGGTCACCGGGTTCTCGCTGGGGCTGAGGCTGTTCCCGCACACCCCGCTCGGCGTCGAGATGGCCGAGAAGTGCGACGGCGTGCGCACGCTGCCGGGGTTGCAGTCCAACACCGCGACGGGGCCGATCATCCTCAAGCCGCTGGCCAAGTGCGCGAGCATGGCCGAGTACGAGCGGCAGTTCATGTTCGACGAGGACGGCGGCTTCCGACTGGTCTGCTACTTCTCCCCTGACCTGACGGAGGCGCCGGGCACGGCGACCGACCCGACCGGCCTCCGCAGCCAGTCGGTGCAGTTGCTCTGGGACCTGATCGACCCGGCCGACGCGGACCGGGTGATGCTGCCGACGCTGTCGGGTTCCGGGGAGTTCGAGAACAACTACGCCGACAACCCGTTCCTGATCGGGCTCGGCGCACTGGGCTACACCGGTGCTTTCTGGGCGCACTGGCGTGACCGTGACGCGATCATGCGACGCGCCGGGACGTTGACCCCCGCCGAACCGATCGGAGCATGACATGACCGAGCGACCGATCATCCTGGTGGGTTACGTGCCACCGGCGTTGGCGCTGCTGCGGGAGTTCCAGCCGGACGGCTCGATCGTGCTGGTCGAGGAGCCCGACATCGTGCGCAAGCGGGACGTGCGTGCCGCGGCCGCGGACTCGCCGCTGGTCGGCGAACTGGTGGAGTGGGAGTACCAGCTACCGGGAACCGCGGACGAGTTCGCCAACGCCCGGCCGGACCTGGCCTCGGCGGCCGCGGTGATCCCGCTGGTGGAGTACGCGACGTCGTTCGCGGCGCGCCTCGCCGAACGCCTCGGCATCCCGGGGGCGAGCTCCGGCGCGGCGGCCCTGCTGCGCGACAAGCCGTTGCTGCGCCGGGCGACCCGCGCGGCGGGTATCGCCAACCCGGTGTGCCGCGAGGTCGACTCGCCCGGCGCGGTGCGGGAGTTCATGGCCGAACACCACGGGCCGGTGATCCTGAAACCGACCAACCGGCAGGCCGCCGTGGGCATCCGCGTGCTGCACGAACCCGGCGAGGTCGACGAGGCCTGGGCGGTGTGCGTGGTCCACGACGAAGGCATTTTCGTCCCGGACCGGCCGATGCCGCTGCGGATGCTCGTGGAGACCTACGTGCACGGTCACGAGTACAGCGTCGAGATGCTGGTGCGGGACGGCGAGCCGCTGTTCGCGAACGTCACCGACAAGATGTTGTTCCCCGGACCGTACCCGGTCGAACGCGGGCACGTCGTGCCCGCTGCGATCGGACCGGACCTGCGTGCACTGTTGGCGGAGCGGACCACGGACGTCCTGCGCGCCACCGGTTTCGGCACCGGCGTCGTGCACTGCGAGTGGATCGTCCGCGACGACACGCCCTTCCTGGTGGAGTGCGCGGGCAGGCTGCCCGGTGACGGCATCGCCGAACTGCTCGAGCGCGCGTACGGATTCTCCCTGGGCCGGGCGTACTTCGCCCTGATGCGTGGTGACGACGTACCCGCACTGCCCACCGAGGCCGCGCGGACCGCGGTGGTGTGCTTCAACGACGCCGTGCCCGGCACCATCACCGCGATCACCGACCTGGACCAGATCCGCGCGTTGCCCGGCGTGGTCAGCTCCTCCAAGGGTGTGTCGGTCGGGGACACCGTGCGGGAGCTGCACAGCTCATGGGACCGCCTGGCACTGGTGATGACCTGCGCACCGACCGCCCACGAAGCGGTTCTGCTGGCCGAGAAGGCAATCGGGCAGTTGCAGATCGACACCGTGCGGAGCGCGACATGACCGACGTCGAGCGGGCGACCGTGCAGATCCACCGGCTGGAGAACGAGCGGGTGGCCAGGATGTACGGCCTGGAACTCAAGATGCTGCACCCGTGGCCCGGACTCGTGACGCCGTTCCAGGGCGCGTGGTGCGTCCTGCGGCCGGGGGACGTGTCGATGGCCCACGCGCACCACGACCACGAGATCTTCATCGTCATGGCGGGCCGGGGCCGGGTGGTCGGCGACGGCCAGGAGCACGAGATCTCCGGTGGTGACATCGCCTTCATGCGGCCGGGCACCACGCACCACGTGCTCAACCACGGCGACGAGGACTTCTCCTACTACGCGATCTGGTGGGACCGGGCCATGGCGGGCGAGTTCATCGCGCGCGACCGCACGCCGGACAGCGACGAGGACGCCGTCCAGGCCGAGGAGCGGGTATGACCGGCATCGCGGACATGGAGGGCAAGCGGTTCCGGCGGCCGGGCGACACCAGCGGCGCGGTCGCGGTCTACCACGAGGACGGCGACGTGGTGTGGGCCGTGGTCGAGGGCGGCGAGGTGCGCCGCGGCAGCGTCACCGGCAACCGCGCCGCCGACGGCGTGCTGCGCATGGGGTACACGATCGTGCTCGCCAGCGGGGAGATCATCTGCGGGTTCTCGGTCAGCACTCCGGAGGTGACCGAGCAGGGTGTGCTGCGGCTGCGCGAGGAGTGGGAACGCTTCGGCCTGCACGCCGCCAGCGGCGTCTCCTACATCGAGGAGGTGGTCCGGTGAACCGGTTCGCCGCACCCCCAGTGTCCGATGCGGACTGGCGCGGGCTCGCGGGATCGGTGTCCGGCCGGGTCCTGCGCCCGGCCGACACCGGGTTCACCGGTGCCAGCGCGCCGTTGAACAAGCGGTGGTCCGCCACACCTGCCGGGGTCGTGTCGGTCACCGACACCGAGGACGTGCGAAGCGCGCTGGCCTGGGTGCGGGAGACCGGCGTCGGAGTCGTCGTCCGCGGAGGTGGGCACAGCTACGGCGGTTACTCCACCGGTCAGGGTCTTGTGCTGGACCTGCGCGCTCTCGACACCGTGGACGTCGACCCGTCGACCGGTCTGGTCACCGTCGGCGGTGGCGCGAGCACCGGCGCGGTCTACGCGGCGTTGCAGCCGCACGACCTGGTGTTCCCCCTGGGCAACGGCGACACCGTCGGTGTCGCGGGACTCGCGCTCGGCGGCGGGTCGGCTGCGGTGTCCCGCAAGCTCGGGCTCACCGCCGACACACTGGTGGGCACCGCCGTCATGACCGCGGACGGGTCGCTGCTGGAGTGCGACGAGCATCGGAACACCGACCTCTACTGGGCGTCGCGGGGCGGTGGCGGCGGCAATTTCGGCGTCACCGTGTCGATGACGTTCCAGGCCCAACCGGCTCCCCTTGGCGCCACCTGCCTGCTGCTGTGGGACGGCGCGCACGCGCAGCCGGTGTTCGAGGCCTTGCAACGGGTCATGCTGGACGCGCCGGACGAACTCGCCACGCGGTTGGGGTTGAGCACCACCGGGGACGCCACCTCGGTGTCCGTGGTCGGGTTGTACCAGGGCCACGCCGCCGCACTGCGGGACCTGCTCGCTCCGGTGCTCGCCACCGCCACTCCCCTGAGCGTCGACATCGCCGACCGGACGTTCTGGGGCGCGAAGGACTACCTGGCGCACGAGACCGCGGGCGGCGCGTTCGCGGTGCGCACCAACTTCATCATCGAGCCGCTGCCCGCCGCCGCCGTCGGTATCATTGAATCCTTTGTGGACAAGTGGCCGCGCGGTCACAACCCGGACGGTGGGGGTGTGGCCCTGTTCGCCTGGGGTGGCGCGGTCAACCGGATCGCCCCGGCCGACACAGCCTTCGTCCACCGCGACGCGGTGTCCCTGCTCGCCCTGGACACGTCGTGGACCGGCGAGGACCCACCCGAGACCGTGGCGGCGCACCTGCGCTGGCTCGCCGACCTGCGCGAGGCGCTCTCGCCGCACACCACGCCGCACGCCTACCAGAACTTCATCGACCCCGAACTGCCCGACTGGCGCACCGCCTACTACGGCGCCAACTACCCCCGGCTCGCGGAGGTGAAACAACGCCACGACCCGGAGAACCTGTTCCGCCACGCCCAGTCCATCACCTCGGAATGCTGAGCCGGCCACCTGTGCACCGGCCTGGTCGCGCTGACCGTGGTCACCGAGCAGCGGCTGCCCCTCCAGGACGTGGTGGACCTGGACGCCGGTGAACACCTCCGTACCTCTCACGGCGGCGAGTGCCGCCCGTGGATCCCAGTCGACGGATCCCTGGGGCTGTTCCCCTGGATGTGCATGCTGACGCACATCCAGGGGAACAGACCGCGACGGGTTGGCAGGTGCTGCCCCCTGTCCTGGGTCGCATGGACTCCGACGCGCACGGGCCCCGCGACACGGGTCTTTCGGTGGGACACGCTGCGCCGATTGTCATTCTTCGTCGAACTTCTGCTCCAACCAGTATCCGGCGATGCCGGCCACACATCCTCCGGAGAACCCGAACCCGTCGACGAGACCTGGGGGCGACTGCGGCATCTGGGCACCCGCCGGGACCAGTTGATCGTC
This sequence comes from Umezawaea sp. Da 62-37, assembly GCF_032460545.1. Lineage (GTDB taxonomy): Bacteria > Actinomycetota > Actinomycetes > Mycobacteriales > Pseudonocardiaceae > Umezawaea. The sequence goes on along the minus strand of NZ_CP135965.1, from coordinate 9,944,170 downwards.
ACGATGACCAGTCAGGTTCAGCAGATGCGGCCGTTGTTGGAATGTGTGTGGCCGGCGGCGTTGGATACCGCAAAGCAGCCGTTCCGGTCCCGTACCTGGCTCGCGGCGTTGACCGTGGTCTGCTATCGCGACGGCGACGACTTGGACCGCACTCGCCGTCTGGGAGCGGACCGGTTCGAACGGGCCATACGTCGCGAAGTCGCCCGCCGAGGTGGCCTCAAACCCTCGCCGCGGATCACCCGCGCCCTGTTCGCCGCCCTGACCGACCCGGCCGGCGTGATCGGGCACCGCCGCGGGGCGCTGGAGCGGGTGCGGTTCCTGCCGGCCGACCGGGACCACGCCGGCGCGAGTCTGGCCGAGGTCGAGTCGTTGATGACCGGTGTCGAGGACGAGCTCGGCCTGACCGCGCTGGTGGACTCGATCACCGGCTTGTCGGTGCTCGGGGCCGCGGCGATCCTGGCCGAGACCAGTGACCCGAACCGGTTCGCCTCGGCGTGGGCGTTGGTCAAACACGCCGGTCTGGCACCACGGGAGAAGTCCCCCGGGACGTTCACCGGCCGCACGAAACTCACCGGCCAAGGATCGCCCGAGGCTGCGTCTGGCGGCATGGCGTGCGGTCTGGGGAGCCCAACGCGCCAACCCCGTCTACGCCACTCGTTATCGGCACTTGACCGGGCGCGAGACCAACCGGCTCACCCCGACGCAGGCTCAGGCGGTCATCGCCGCGACGATCCTGCGGCACCCGCACGCCGTCATCACCACCGGCCGGAGCTGGGACCCCGACATCGCCACCCACGGCCCCACACCGGCCACCGCGGTCAACGCGGCCTGAACCGCGCGACCGCGCCACGAGCAGGGCGGGGCGAGCCGCACGCGGCATGGAGGCACCCCTGGGTGATCTCGACGCTCATCATGGGCAGCCCTTCCCGTCGTCACCAACCCGATCACGCGCTGCCGGGTCCACCCCCATGCCGCTATGCAGGGAACGACGACAAGTCCTGATCACTGACCGGCCTTTTGACACAAAATGACTTGCGCTGATGAGCGGACGTCGTACCTCGAGCTTGAGGTCACGGCCGTTGAAGCAGTTCATCGCATCCGGGCAGGGAGCATTGGACCTGAACGACCAGGTGGGGCACCACCACGCTCAACACCGTGGGATGGCCGTCAGCTTGCCTGAAGGGCCACGCCACCGCCTCGCTCTCGGTACCGGTGCTGGTGAACGACCTGGTGGTGCCGGCCGGGTTCCCTGGGCGGCTCGGTCGTCAGCGAGCCTCGCTGAGCCGGGACGCGCGCAGGAGGTCGAGCTGGTCGGCGCCGCGGGTTCCCGCGGCTGCTGTGTAGGTGACGATGCGCAGGTCGACGCCGGGCACGGTCAGCACGTCGCAGTCCAGGGTGACCTCACCCAGCTCGGGATGGCTGATCGTCTTGAGATCGCCGGTGAGCTGCCCCATGCCCGCCACCGACCACAGCTCACCGAAGAAAGGCGAGGCCGCCCGCAAGCCGTCCACGAGAGCCGCCAGTCCTGGGTCGGCGGGGTAGCGGGAGACCGCTTCGCGCAGGTCCGCGACGATCGCGGTCTCGAAGGCGTACGGCCCGGCTGTCGAGGTGACCGGGCGCAGCTGCCAGCGGCCCTCGCCCGTGCCGAACAGGGCGCGGGTGAGGTTGCGTTCGGCGGGCGGCAGGCCGGACGGATCGCCGTGCAGCGCCGTCCACATGTCGTTCCACCACAGCAGGCTCCACTCGGCGGCGAACACGCCGATCGGGAGATCGCCGAGGCGGTCGACGAGGCGGCGGATGCTCGGCGGCACGTGGGTTCCGACGGTCTGGTCGCGAGGCGCGAGCAGACCCGCGGCACGGAAGAGCTGGTCGCGTTCGGCGGGGGAGAGCCGCAGCGCGCGCGCCAGGGCCGAGACCACCTGGCCGGACGGGTTGGTGGCCCGGCCCTGCTCCAACCGCAGCACGTACTCGTGGGAAAGACCGGCGAGCTCGGCGAGTTCCTCGCGGCGCAGGCCGGGGGCGCGCCGGCGAGCCGACCGGGCGTAGCCGGCATCGGCCGGGTCGAGGCGGTCGCGCCAGCCGCGCACCAGGGCACCGAAGCTCAGGTCACTCACTTCTCCATGGTCGCACCTGGCGTGTCCTGCACCACGGTCACCATCCGGGCGAGCGCGGCGCGCATGTAGCGGGTCCACAGCGGCGTGAACGGCCCGGCGACGATCCAGCGGCGGCCGGGCAGCGGCCGGAAGTCGTAGGTCCACCGGATCGACGTGCCGGTGCCGTCGGGCAGGAACGACCACTCGCCACGCACCCCGGAGACCAGCTTGGCCAGCACGTTGGTGAAGCCGCTGAGCTCGTAGGCGAACCCGTGTCCGTCCACGACCTCGGTGAGCCGCTCGTCGGCCTGGGAGCCGTCGGTGAACCAGGTCTTGCGCGAGGGTCCGGGCCGGTCCCAGGCGCCGGTCTGGTCGCGCACCTCCGCGACGCCGGGGAACGGTCCCCACGGCTTGAACACCAGGGGCAGGTCGATCGGCACGATGACCCGGTGGGTGTGGGCGGGGCCGGCTGTCGTACGGGCGAAGACGGTGATCGGAACGCTCTTTGTCGTCATGCCACGAGCATCACGGGCCGCGCCCGCCCGAGGCAGACACCTGTCAGTACACACCCTCGAGGTCTCGCCGCACTGCCTCCCGGCCTGCGGTCGGGGCCGTTTCCGGCGAAACCCACACCCGATCTCCGGCGCTCAGGACCGCGCCAGGGCTAGCAGGGCCGTCTTGGCATCGGCTCTTGCCGGCACACCGGTCATGGCCAACCAACGCCCTCAACAGCGATGTTGAGCCTGCTTGCCCGAGCTTCGGGTGGGACGGGGTCGGGACGGTTGAGCGATGTCCGCCACCACCGCAGTCACCCTTCTGGCAACTCGTCGGTCGAGGCCAGCGTTGGCTTGTGCATGGGAGTCACCTCGGGCGGAGCGGCCTCGGCGGCCGGCACGACCCCGACTGGAGCACCGATGACAGTGGGCTCGGGCAGCACTTCAAGCAGAGCGCGGACCCTGGAGAACGACAACGGAAAGCATGTCTTCGGGGATCTCGTCCACGCCGATGCTGCTTCGTCAGTTCGTCGAGCGTCACCTCGTGGACATCGGCTTCTCGAGCACGTACCCCGCCTTCGCGCAGTGCAGTACGTGGCCGTCCTGTACCGCGTACTCCCACACCGCGCTCTGCCGCCACGGGTCCGAGGCGGCGGAGCGCGCGGTAGATCAACTCCTTGTCCTCTGCGTCGGCGGTACCACCGCCGTGGTGGGTGCGCTTGAGCACCTCGACTACCGCCGCCTCGGTCAGGTCGAAGTCGGTCTTGTCGCTCCGGCGAGGACCCGCTCGAAGACCGCGCGCCTCGGTGCGCCTGCCGCGCTGTGCCAGGACCAGCGCGGCCGGGACGATCCCAGCCGGACGTGGTGTTCCTGTGCGCACTCACGTTGCCAGCCTCCACGGCGCGCGAAAAGGCAAACTCGACAACGGTCCGGTGATCTCGGACGTTCGCCAACTTCACAGGTCCGAGTTGGTCTGAGAAGCGTTGGCAGGGGTTCGGCCAGCTTGGTGACGTGGTCGGCGAGATCGTCTGATGACGCTTCTCCTCGTACCCAGCGGTGGAACACCTGATTTACTTCAGTCGACACTGAAGCTGTTGAGAAGACCACCCATCGACCGGGTGGGTTCGCGACCGGCGATCAGGCGCCATTCACCCCAACGGGTGGCCGCATCGACAGCGAAAAGCGACCCCCAGTGCTCCGGAGTCACCGGCACATCATCTTTATTTCAATTTTTCCAAAAATGCGGTTCGACTCGGTAATGCTCACCTACAGTCAACCTTCACAGCAATCCGTTTGCACCGGAATGCTGCTGGCCATCCCTAGATCAGCACTTTCTCCACAGCCGATCGCAAGGAGTTCCCATGCACGTACAAAATCGAAGCGGACCACTGTTCAGAATTATCGTCGCCATGGCCGCGGCAGTTCTGGCGAGCGTGGTCATCGCGGTGCCGAGCCAGGCGGTCACGGCGTCGAGCCCTGGTCGGGCCCAATCGTTCTGGCTGCACCTCGACAGCTCGCCCATCAGCGACTACGTGATCACCACGAAGGCGAAATCGATGGCGTACGTGGTGCTCAACGCATGGGAGGGCTCCCTCGCCGCGAAGTTCAAGAAAGCGAATCCGAACATCCGAGTATTCGTGTACAAAGATCTCTCATCCACCCGGAGCTACGCGTGCCGGAACGGGATCGACGACGCGCAGATTCCGACGGGGATCGGATACTGCGAAGCGGCGAGGGCACATCCCGAGTGGTTCCTCACGGACAGCCGAGGCAACCGGTTCGAGTACAGCGGGTATGCGGGCCACTGGCAGATGGACGTCGGCAACACCACGTACCAGCAGCGGTGGGGCGACAACGTCATCGCGAGTGCGAAATCGGGTGGTTTCGACGGCGTGCTGATGGATAATGCGCTCTTCGGCTGCGACACCTACCACGACGGCAGGTGCCCGAAGGCCTACCCGACCGACGCGCCGTTCCAGACCGCCTACAAGTCGATGTTCGCGAACCTGCGCCAGCGGTTCGCCGACGCGGGAATCCTCACGGTCGCGAACCTGGCGAACGCACGCCTCTACCCCGGCGCCTGGGACGCGTACACGGAACACCTCGACGGCGGCTTCGACGAGTGGTGGTTGGCGTTCAGCGAAACCAACCTGCTGCCTGCCGGTGTCGAGGGGTGGGGCATGCAGGTGCGGGAGATCGCCTCGAACGAGGCACGGGGCAAGATCACCTGGGTGCAGCCGCACGTCGGCGCCACAGGTGACCGCGCGTTCCGGTACGCGCTCGCCAGCTACTTCCTCGTGCAGCAGGGGCGGAGCGCCTTCGCCGAGACCCTCGGCCAGGACGCCTACGGCGCCCCGCCTCGCACCCGCGCCGAGTACACGTGGAACCTCGGCACACCCACCGGGGCGTACCGGACCATCGGCAACAACCTGCTCCGCCGCGACTTCGGCTGCGGCACCGTCTTGGTCAACACGAACCCGAGCGGCAGCACCGCCGTCACCGTCTACTTGGGCCGCACCTACTACAACGAGTTCGGTTCGCCGGTGACGACCGCGACCCTGCCGGGCACGTCCGGCAAGATCCTGCGCAAGTCGTGCACGGCGTGAGGCGGACGGCGCATGGGCGCGACCGACGACTGCCCGCCCGGCGCGGGACGCTGGTCGATGATCCGTCCAGGCTAGACGGAGACCATCAAGCCTGGACGGATCAGGAGTTGTGGCGCCGCCGAAGAAGTACCCCGATGAGCTGCGCAAGCGGGCGACCGGGATGGTCGTGGAGGCCGGCATGGGCTTGGACCTTCTCGCGTTGTGCCAGTTCGAGTTCTTGGGTGCGTCGGCGTCGTGCCGCGAGATGCGGCGCGAACAGTCCGCCGCCACCGACTGCGGTGGACGCGGCGAGTTCGAGCACGTCCAGGTGCGCGGTGGCTTTCTCCTCCATAAGCGCGTCCTGGTGCTGCATAGGGCGCGGCGTCGAACCACAACAGCGACTTGTGGTGCTGCGTGGCAGGATGCGACGCATGGGTCGTGAGGCGAGCGACGAGGCGTACGTACTGGATCTGTGCAACGAGGCACTGGGCGAGACCGCCCAACGTCAGGCCCGGTTCGATTGGCTGCGCGGCGACTCCGGAAACGACCGTCCAGGCCGCCGACTACCCGTCGACGGCTACTGGCCGCGACACCGGTTGGTGGTGGAGTACCGGGAACGCCAGCACGACATCCCGGTCCCGCACTTCGACAAACCCGACCGGCTCACCGTCAGCGGCGTGCACCGAGGACTGCAACGCGCGCTGTACGACCGGCGGCGAGAAGACGAGATCCCGGCCCACGGCCTACGGCTGGTGGTGATCAAGCCCGACGACCTCGACGCCAACGCCCAAGGCCGACTCCGACGCTCCCATGACGGCGATCTACCGCTGGTCCAGGCCCTGCTGGGCATCGTCGGCCCCATCGACTCCACCACCACCGACGGTCGGTCAGACTGACCCCGCATCACCCGGATCCGCCAGGGTTCCAGCTCGTCGACCCCGCACCTCGGGCGGTCCATGCTCAGCCAGTCCTCGGCTCGCGCGGTCCGGCGCCCGATCGAACGTCCGCAGCCAATTCGGCCGACACCCTCGGCCTGCTCCGGTTCCAGACCCGCCCCGTGTGAAGCCCTGCCAGCGGCCGGGGTCAGGATTCGGGCCGGTTGTCCCCGTGCACGTGCAGCGGCACCACCCGGCAGAGCGCACTGGTGCCGTCCCCGGAGGCGGGGAAGGCGTACAGCAAGGCGCCGCGGACCTCCTAGCGCAATTCGCTGTGGCCGCGTCGCCGCGCCCAGTGCTCGACTCCGGCTCCCGCCTTGGTGGGGCTGAGCTGGACGTGCGCGAAGTACCTGGTGGGCGGCATGGCTTCCGGGTCGGTGTTGATCTCCACCAAGTACACCGCAGTTGGTTGGCCCATGGCGACGATCATGCCGCCCCCGGCTCGAAACGGTGATAGTCGGTGGCTCCGAGTCGGGGGTCGACACGTCGCCACAGTAGCGTCCCCACACCGCCCGAAAACACGTGTTCGAGCATTTCGATATTTCCACATCAGGAGTTGCTCAATTTTAGCTCATGACCACGCATGCGATTAATCCTCTTATTGTCCAAGTTCGAGCGGTCCTGTTCCAACCTTTTCCGCCATTTCTTCGCGGAAGTGCTAACTTCGATGGACAACGCCATGTACACATGCTAATTGGCGCCGAGTGCTCGCTGGCCGGAGCGCCGGATGCAGTGCCATCACGCATACTTCCAGGGCAATCTGGCTGGTCGATGTCTTGACGCGGTACCGCATTCGTGTTGCCGTTCGCGCACGCTCAAACAGATTGTTGTCGACGATCATGATCACACTCTCCGATCGGACGTCGTTCCGCGGTCGAAACCGAGCCCAGGACTCGCCGTGTTCACTTCGCTCCTGGCCGTCCTGCTGGGCGTCGCGCCGGCGTCGGCCTACTGGAATGCGGCTGCTTCCGGGACCGCGGGCGCGCCTACCGGCACCGCGGCCGCGCCGGTCGAGGTGACCGTCCCCGCGACCACGGCCGGGAGTGTCCCGGTCGGGTGGACGCCCGGTGCGGGTGGAGTGGTGCCCTCGGGGTACTACATCACCCGGCACGCCGGTGGCACGACAACCCCCGCCTGCGCCAGCAGCCGAACCGCGCTGGTCGTGGGCACCCACCTGCACCGACACCGCGGTCCCGGACGGGCAGCACAGCTACGTCGTGACCGCCGTCCGCGGATCGTGGACCGCGTCCAGCGCCGCGAGCGCGGTCGTGGACGTGGTCAGCGCCGCTCGGCTCGCCTTCACCGGCCAACCCGCCGACACCGCGGCCGACACGATCGCATCACCCGTGACCGCCGCCCTCCAGACGGCCGACGGGACCGCGTTCCCCTCGTCAGGGGTCCCCGTCACCTTGACATCCGCGACCAGTTCACCCTTCGCGGTGACCACGCCCCCCTCTTCCTCGGCGCTGCCAGTGGGTTTTCGGTCCTGGCGGTAACCGCCGTGGTGAACACCGACCCGACGACGATCAGCGGGGATGTCGGCGTGAACCCTGGAACCTCGATCACCGGATTCCCCGCCGGCAGTGCGGGAGGGGACGTCCACGCGGGCGACGCCGTCGCGGCCCTCGCCCAGACCGCCCTCGCCCACGCTTACGACGAACTGGCGGCCAGGGCGGCGGACGTGGAGGTCATCGGTGATCTCGGCGGCCTCACCCTCACCCCCGGCGTCCACCACTCGGTGGCGGCGCTGGCCTTGACGGGAACGTTGACCTTGGACGCGGAGGGCGATCCGAACGCGGTGTTCGTCTTCCGGACCGACGCGGCGTTCAACACCGCCGCGGGCAGTGTGGTTGACCTGGTCGGCGGAGCACGGGCGGGCAACGTGTTCTGGGTGGTGGCGGGTGCGGCGGGGACCGGAGCGAACTCGTTCCTGTCGGGCACCGTCCTGGCACGCGGAGCGGTCACCTTGGGCGCGAGCACGACCCTGATCGGGCAAGTGCTTTCCCGCGACGCCGTCACCCTCGCCAGCAACACCCTGACGGGGGTCGCGCCCGGCCAGCCGGCGTCGCCGCCCAGCACCCCCCTGCTCGCCGCAGAGGTCGCGCCCGCCCCACCCCCTCCGACGACGACCGAACCCGCTGCGCCCGGCACACCCGGAAGCACGGGCGAGACCGAGCCGGATCAACCGGAACCCGTCCCGACCACGAGCGCTACCGAACCCGCCCTGACCATCAGCGCCACCGGACCCGACGAGGCGGTGACCCCGCGAACTGCGACCCGCTGCCGAACACCGGCCTCGGTGCGAACCTCACCCTGTTCCTGACCATCGCGAGCGGGTGCCTCGTTCTCGGTCTGGTGCTGGTGCTCGCGAGCCGGCGCCGACATGGGCACGGCGGAGCGGTCACCTTCCTGGTGGTCCTCTCGGTCGTCGGCGCGGCCTTGGTGATCCCGCAGGGAACACCCGCGCGGGCCACGACCTCGGCGTGCGGCACCGCCCAGAACTCCTTGACCGTCGTGCAGACCTCGGTCATGAACGGTCTGGCCCCCGGTCTCGTGCCGGTCCCCATCACCGGCCTGGTCGGAACAACGGCCCCGACGGCGCCTACGTCGCGGCGGTCACGGTCGAGATCACCTCGGTCGAAGTCCGATCCGGATCGCACCCCGGCAACTGCGACGCCAGCGACTACGTCCTGCTCAACACGAGGATGCCCGTCGACCAGGCGCTCGCCCCCGGTGGGTCGGCGTCCTTCGCCAGAGCGGCCATCGGCTTCGACAACAAGACCGTCAACCAGGACGCCTGTCAGCAGGCCGTCATCCACCTGCTCTACACCGCGATGCCCGAGTGACTCGGGTGTCCACCGCGGTCAGGCCGGTCACAGCACCAGCGCCGACAGCCGGGCGACGTGGTCGGCCGAGCCGCTGTGGTCGGTCGTCAGGTGCGACCGGGCCGGTCGCGATTACCGAGCCATTCCTTGGTCTTGGTGTCGACGTTGATCACCGGCTGGGCGTCGTGGAGGAAGGCGGCGGCGGCGGCGGCGTTCAAGTGGGCGAACTGGGCATCTCGGTCCGGATGGCTGATGCCCTCCGTCGTCTTCGCGGTTCCCTGAAGGCTGTAATCCAGGGTGTGCACCAGGTGCCCGACGGTCGAAGCGCTGATCGGGTGGCCCTGCACGGTGAGGGCCGAGGCCAGTGCCCGCAACCCCAACGTGGTCCACCGCTCGGACCCGTCGGGTCGGCAACGAGCGACCAGTCAGCTCCGCGATACCACGCGCAATGGTGGCAGTGCTGGTACCGGAAGCAGCGCAACCTGGGTGATCCCGCCGTGGCCGAGAGCCGTCGCCTCGCTGGCCCGGTACAACCGCCGGCGACGCTCATCGAAGTGCGGCAGGATCTGATCGAACTTGGTCCGCAGTGCATGGGCGGCAACGCGGCCTGGCAGACACGGGGTCATATCCCAGGCTCCCACCAACACCGCTCTACCGAACACTTGTCGAAGTGCGGGCCCCGGCGGTGCCGGAGTACTGCCGCTGCACACCGGCGGACTTGTGACCCTTCTTCAGGAATCCGGTCTCGTCGACCAGCAGGACTCCATCGCGGTCACCGAACTGCTCCACCACACAGGTGCGGAGATCGTCCCGGACACCGTCGGCGTCCCAGGACGCGGCGTCGAGCAGTCGCCGCATCCCGTCCGGCGTGGACTCCCCGGCCACACTTCCGCCAGTGTCCAGCCGTTCTTCCCCGCGATCGGCGCCAGCAGGCCCCGCACACGCGCCCGGCCGCGACGCCGGTGCTCGACCCGATGGAAACGGCCGGCCACCCGCCCGAACAACTCGTCCAAACCCGCGGTCCAGGCCGACAAGTCCTCGTCCACGATCACAAGATCGACAGCACGGGGCAACATGATCACCACGTGCGGCTGGAGTACCAAGCCCGATGCTGAAGCCCGTCTGCTGGCGCATGTCGACAGATGCCTGCAGCCGCCGCGCGGACCCCCGCTACCGTGCGCGGTGGCCACTCCAGCTGCCGTGTCCGCGGTCATGACCTCTCCCCCACGACCTCAACCGGTGGGAACGAGTACGCCGTGGACCAAGGCGCACCACGAACCGACCAACTACAAGAGAATGTCCTCGTCGGCTCCCGCAGTGGTGATCTCGATGAGCACCGCGCTCCACGCCGCCACGGGGCTCACGTTGAGCAGGACGACCCGGTCGCCGGCGTGCCAACGATTCCGGTCGAGGGTGGTCTGGAGATTGAGCAGGGCGTCGGCCGGCCCCAGATGGCCCCGGTGTCGCAGGTTGTCCGCGCAAGCGCTTTCCATCGCTACCCCGAGGCTCTCCTGGTAGAACCGGAGCGCAGCTAGCGAGATGTTCTGGCAGAGGTAGCCGGCGATGTCCTCTTGGCGCAGACCGTTGCGCTGCAGCAGCCGCTGGTTCACCGAACGCAGTCGATCACGGGTGGTCACCGCCAACCTCAAGCTGTACTTGCCGATGTCGAGGCATTCTTCGCGCCACTGGTCGACCGGCACGTCGCGGTAGTCCACCCGGAAGAGGTCGGAGTAATCGCCGTCGCTCTCCAGGACCACGTCGAGCAAATGCAGCGGGCCGTTCCTGGACAGCAGCACGGCGAACCCGCAGTCGCCCTGCACTGTCACCGGGTGCCGGTAGCGCCTGGAAGTAGGTGGCTTGCTTCCGTGCGCGATCAGGACGGTCGACAGGTGGGGATCCGCGTGCAGCATCCCCCTGGCGGTGAGCAGAGCCGGGGTGATCGACGCGCATCCCAAGCCGCCGACGGAGAACGACATCGCGCGACCGGCGCCCAGTGCGGCCTGCACGGCGGTCACCTCCGAGGTCAACAGGGCTTTCGGGACCCGTGGTTCGACGAGCACCAGTGCGTCCAGGTCGATCCCTGTCATCCCGGTATCGGCCAGCACCCGCTGTGCCGCGCGGACGGCAAGGGTCCGGCTGTCGGCGTGGTCGTCGACCGGCACGCGTTCGATCCCGAGGGTCGTGCAGGTCTGTCGCTCCCGGGTGGACATGTCCGCGAGTTCGGGAAGGTCGGCTACGGTCATCCCGGTTTCCGGCAGGTGCCACCCCATGGCTTGGATGGTGATGCCCGTCATGTCGAGACCTCGGCCAGTTCGGTGAACGCCCGCGCCACTTCGTCCATGAGCGCCTCGACTTCGGTTCGGGTGAACCGGCCATCGTGCATGATCGACAACGACACGCAGTGCTCCCGGACCGCGGAGAGCAGCACCAGGGGGAAGCAGTCGGTGATCGACCGCTTCGATTCCGGGTAGAGGTCCGGGCGGACGGTGAACCTCGTGAAGCCGGAGTCCAGGCTCGTACCGTCGTTGCCCTGATGGGCGAGCATGATCTCGGGTTCGGGTAGCGACCGCAGCTCGGCGACCGCGGCCGAGTGCGGACTCAGATGGCGCAGGATGCCGTATCCGACGCCGTCGTGGGGAACGGCTCGGAGGCTGTCGGCCACCGCGGGCAGGCAGTCGCCGACCCGTGAGGCCGGGTCGACCGGTAGCACCAGCGGGTGCAGGCTGGTGAACCAGCCGATCGAGGCGGGGCGGCCCAGCGGTCGGTGCGGGTTGGGTGTCGCGTCGCCTTCGACCATCACGTGCGCCCCCGGTGTACCGCGCCAGCGGGACACCCCGCAGGCCAGGGCGCACAACGCCGCGTCCTGGGCGTTCTGCCCGCCCGCAGCGATCACCGGCGGTATCGAGTCGAGGGGGATGTCGCGGTGCACGGACCCGCCCCCTGTCGGGGTGGGTCGGTTCGCGGCCGGCACACCGCCGGTTCGCAGTGTCGTGGTCCAGTAGGGCAGTTCGTCGGCAAGCGCGTCGGAGCCGGCGATGTCGTGCAGGTGCTCGGTCCAGTGCCGCCACGCGGGTACGCGCTCGATCGGTTGTTGTTCCGATGCCGGTCGGGTGAGGGCGGTGTCGAGGTCGTCCAACAGGACCACCGAGGACAGGTTGTCGAAGACGAAGTGGTGCACGAGCAGCAGTACGAGCGGGTTCCTCGCCCCGTCGCGTTCGTAGTACCGCGCGCGCAGCACGGGTCCGTCGCCGGGGTCGATGGTCGTGGCCAGGGCCGAGAGGTCGTCCTGGATGGCGGTGCGCTGCTGTTCGACGGTCATGGCGGGGAGCACCGTCACGTCGACGAGGTCGGTGGTTTCCTCCACCGCGCATTCGATCCACCGGCTCAGGCTGTTGTGCCGCAGTCGGTAGCGCAGCGGTTCGTGGAGCCCGACGAGGTGGCGCAACGCCGTCCGGAGCATGTCGGGGGTGAGGTCCTGTGTGGACTCCAGTACGTGGGCCTCGACGAAGTCGGGCATTCCCCCGGGTACCGCGGCGAGGAACATGTGCATGGTCGGGCTCAACGGCACGTGGTCTGCCGGGTCCCGGGCGATGTGTCGGGTGGTGGTCGTCGACGCGGCCGCCAGCTCGCGCAGCGTGGGGTGGAGCAGGAGGTCCTGCGGGGTGAAGTGGATGCCCGCCTTCGCCGCGCGGGTGCCCAGGCGGATGCCCAGCAGCGAGTCGCCGCCGAGCTCGAAGAAGTTGTCATGGGGGTCGACGTGGCCCACGGCGAGCAGGTCCGCGCAGATGCCTGCCAGCACTTGCTCGGCCGGGTCGGCACCGGTAGCCGGTAGAGGTGACCGCTCGGGCGGGGGTTGCAGGGACTGCCTGGCGCGCTTGCGGTCGAGCTTGCCGTTCGCGGTGGTGGGCAGGGTGTCGGTGATCACCACGCGGTCGGGCACCATGTGCGCGGGGAGCGCGGCTGCGACCCAGGCGATCAGGTCCGGCTCGTCGGGTGCGGGTCCGCGCGGCACCACGTGGGCGACCAGGCGGGTGCCGCCGGAGG